>DATMUG010000290.1:0-38792 GCA_035563915.1 Pseudomonas sp.
GGCTTGCTCGCGAAGCCGGATTATCAAGCGACTAATATCTACAGCTTGATCACCACATCCTGCTCCAGCACCAATTCCTTATTCCCCGCATCCAGCTTGACCAGCGCGCCCATGGGCAATGTCAGGTTCGGGTCGCAATGCCCGCTACGCCACCCGGACAGCACCGGAATTCGCAAAGGCTCGAATGTCTGTTTGAGCAAGCGCTCCAACGCCGGCACTTCCACGCCCGCCACATCGCCCACCAATACCCCGCGCAGCTTGCCCAGGGTGCCGGCCAGACGCAGATGGGTCAGCAGCCGGTCGATACGATACAACGGCTCGTTGATGTCCTCGATGAACAGGATGACGCCCTCGGCATCGATCTCGTAAGGCGTGCCCATGGTCGCCGCGATCATCGACAGATTGCCGCCCAGCAAGCGCCCGTGGGCGATGCCTGGCTCGATGGTCGTCAGCGGGTAGGCCACCGGATGCATCAGCACGCTGCCGGCCTTCACCTGCCCACGCAGCATGTCGAAAAACGAAGGCTCGGTGGGCTTTTGCCGGTCACCCAGTAAATCAGCATTGAGCAGCGGGCCATGGAAAGTCACGAAGCCGGCATAGCGACTGATTGCCAGATGCAGCGCGGTGATGTCGCTATAGCCGATGAATGGCTTGGCATTGCTGCGCAACAGTTCGAAATCGAGGCGGTCGAGCAATCGCGGCGTACCGTAGCCACCGCGCAGGCAAATGATGGTATCCACCTCGTTGTCGGCGAACGCTGCATGCAGGTCGTCAAGGCGCACCTCGTCGCTGCCAGCCAGGTAGCCATCCCTCTGGTAGACACCCGGAAAAATCTTCAGCGAATAGCCTCGGGCGCGCATCCATTGCACAGCTTTGTCGGTGTCGAGCGGGGCAGGACCTGCGGGCGCAATGACGCCGATCAGCCCCTGTGACGGCAAGGCCGGAACCGGGGTGTGAGGACGAAGGGTGTGGATGGGTCTAGCGGTCACCTTTGATCTCCCTGGGTGAATCGTCAGCACACAGTAGTCAGGAACGAGGACAAACAGAAGAGGCTTCATCATGGCGCGATATTCAGGAAACAACCGTCACCGCTTTGCACCAGACAAAAAAAACGCCCGCAAGACTCCAAGCCTTGCGGGCATTTTCATGACTGTACGGCTATCAGGACGAAATCAGCTCTGCCTTGACCAGCTTCGCTTGTTCGTCGGCGTGGTAGGAGGAACGCACCAGAGGGCCGGAAGCTACGTTCTTGAAGCCCATCTTGTAACCTTCCTCGGCGAACCAGGCGAAGGTATCCGGGTGCACGAAGCGCTGGACCGGCAAGTGGCTGCGGGACGGTTGCAGGTACTGGCCCAGGGTCAACATGTCGATGTCGTGTTCACGCATGCGCTTCATGACTTCGATGACTTCGTCGTCGGTTTCGCCCAGACCCAGCATCAGACCGGATTTGGTTGGAATGTGCGGCATCATTTGCTTGAAGCGTTGCAGCAGGGTCAGTGACCACTGGTAGTCCGAACCCGGGCGCGCGGCCTTGTAAAGGCGCGGCACGGTTTCCAGGTTGTGGTTGAACACATCCGGCGGCTCGGCGGCGGTGATTTCCAGCGCGATGTCCATGCGGCCACGGTAGTCCGGTACCAGGGTTTCGAGCTGCACGTTCGGCGACAGCTTGCGGATCTCACGGATACAGTCGGCGAAGTGCTGGGCACCGCCGTCGCGCAGGTCGTCGCGGTCTACCGAGGTAATGACCACGTACTTCAGGCGCAGGTCGGCAATGGCAATCGCCAGGCTTTGCGGCTCGTTGACGTCCAGTGGCTTTGGTCGACCGTGGCCGACGTCGCAGAATGGGCAGCGACGGGTGCAGATATCACCCATGATCATGAAAGTCGCGGTGCCGCCGGAGAAACATTCGCCCAGGTTCGGGCAGGACGCCTCTTCGCATACGCTGTGCAGCTTGTGTTTGCGCAACAGCGACTTGATGCGGTCGACTTCCGGGGACACCGGAATGCGTACGCGAATCCAGTCAGGCTTCTTCGGCAATTCAGTGGTGGGAATGATCTTTACCGGGATGCGTGCAACCTTTTCGGCGCCGCGCAGCTTGACGCCGGCTTCAACCTTGGGACGCGGGGCCGGGCGCTCGGAGACATCGAGCGTCGGGATTACGGTTTGCACTGCATCAGTAGTCATATCAGTCGATTCCGCCCGTGAGGGTCGTCTGCTCAGCGTAGTCGAGGTGTTTGACGAGCTGCGCACGCAGCCGGGCACTTACCTCGGCAAATTCAATCGATCCTGCGTGGTCGCTCAGCTGGGTCATCGCCAGCCCGGCGTAGCCGCAGGGATTAATCCGTCGAAACGGTTCAAGGTTCATGTCCACGTTCAGGGCCAGGCCGTGAAAGGAACAACCATGGCGGATCCGCAGACCCAGAGACGCGATTTTCGCTCCGTCGACATAGACACCCGGCGCATCGGGCTTGGCCGCCGCCGTCACGCCATAACTGGCGAGCAGGTCGATCAGGCACGATTCCATGCGGGTCACCAGATCACGCACACCAAAACCCAGCTTGCGTACATCCAGTAACAGGTAAGCCACCAGTTGCCCGGGGCCGTGATACGTCACCTGGCCGCCGCGATCGACCTGCACCACCGGAATATCTCCCGGCAGCAGCAAATGCTCGGCCTTGCCGGCCTGGCCCTGGGTGAAGACCGGCGGGTGCTCGACCAGCCAGATCTCGTCGGCGGCATCATTGCCGCGTTCGTTGGTAAAGCGCTGCATGGCATGCCAGACCGGCTCGTACGCCATTTGGCCCAGCTCGCGAAAGCCCAGCGTGCCGGGCATCACAACACCATGTGCACGAAGCCGGTAGCCCGCAGTTCGCTGTTGATGTTGTACAGCTGGTCCTGGTCGGTGGCGACGATGTGCAACTGAATAGTGGTGTACTTGCCGTTGCTGCTTTGACGCTCGTCCACGCGCTCATCGTTGATTTTTGCGTGTTTGCGGACGATGTCGATGATCTTGTCCTTGTTGCCCACACCCGTATCGCTGATCACCTTAACCGGGTAATCGTTGGCAGGGAATTCGATCTTGGGAGCCTTTACTTCAGTATCGGTCATGGCGTAACGGCCTCGTAAGCGTAAGCCGTGGCGACGGGCATAGCCCCACGCCGGATGAGCGCAGGGCCATGCAGGTGCACACTATCAGTTGAACAAGCCGTAGAAGAATAGACGGATGCTATCCCACATGCGACGGAAGATACCACCCTCTTCGACGCCGTCCAGAGCGATCAGGTCGGCGCTGTGCACCACCTTGTCTTCCAGCTTGACTTCGACCTTACCGATCACGTCGCCCTTGGCGATTGGCGCAACCAGTTGCGGGTTCATGGTCATGCTCGCGGCGAGCTTTTTCAGCTGGCCTTTTGGCAGGGTCATGGTCAGGTCTTCAGCCAGACCGGCCTTGACCTGGTTGGTAGCGCCCTTCCAGACCGGCGCCTGAGCCAGCTCGGTGCCTTTCTGATAGAAGGTCTGGGTTTCGAAGAAACGGAAGCCATAGGTCAGCAGCTTCTGGGTTTCAGCGGCGCGAGCCACTTCGCTGCTGGTGCCGAATACCACGGCGATCAGGCGCATGCCATCACGCACAGCCGAAGACACCATGCAGTAGCCAGCTTCGTCGGTGTGACCGGTTTTCAGACCGTCGACCGTCTTGTCACGCCACAGCAGCAGGTTGCGGTTGGGTTGCTTGATGCCATTCCAGAAGAACTCTTTCTGCGAGTAGATCGCGTAGTGGGCCGGGTCTTCGTGGATGATCGCGCGAGCCAGCACGGCCATGTCATGAGCCGACGAATAGTGCTCAGGGTTCGGCAGACCGGTCGGGTTCATGAAGTGGGTATTGGTCATGCCCAGGTCGGCGACGGTTTTGTTCATCAGGTCGGCGAACGCGTCTTCGCTGCCTGCGATGTGCTCGGAGAGCGCAACACTGGCGTCGTTACCCGACTGGATGATGATGCCGTGCAGCAAATCGCTCACGGTCACCTGCGAGCCGACCTTGATGAACATCCGCGAACCGCCGGTACGCCAGGCGTTTTCGCTGACGGTCACAGGATCGTTTTCCCCGATCTGGCCGCGACGAATTTCCAGAGTCGCGATGTACGCGGTCATCAGCTTGGTCAGGCTGGCTGGCGGCAGACGCTGGTCACCATTGTTTTCGACCAGCACGTTGCCGCTGCTGGCGTCCATGAGCACATAGGCCTTGGCGGCCAGTTGCGGTGGCGACGGCATCATCTCGGCCGCGAACGCGGCAGGCGTGAGGAGCAGCGGGACTAAAAGGCACAGGCGTTTGGCAAAGGTGGTGATGTTCATCCGTCTCTCGAAATCGCTAATGGAAACTTGCCCGAGGGCAAAACTATTCAGATGGCCTTCTAACGGGCCATCGCGTATTCAGTTGCTCACTCCAGTCACCCTTGCCGGGCTTTTGTTCTTCGACGAGCCAACAACCTGGTTCATCCCCCAAAACCGCAGATGAACCGTCAATCAAGTCCTACGTTTACTCTGTGGCTTATTCGGTCACTACGCTCGGCGAACCAAGATTGGCCAGGCGCACACTGTTCTGCACTTGCTGGATTTCACCCGGCGAACCGATCGGCCCCAGGCGCACCCGGTGCAGCGTCTGTTGATTGCGCACGATCGAGCTGATGAACACCGGAGCGCTCACCATCCCGCTGAGCTTCGACCTCAGGAGCTCTGCAGCGTCCGGGTTGGCGAAGGCGCCCACCTGCAGATACTGGCCAGAGGCTGGTGCAGAAGCGTTTTTTTTTGCGTCCGCAAGTTGTACAGGCACAACGGCGGCGGCATGTTGCTGCGGTGGCGGCGTCCACTGCTCGACGGTACCGGCCGAAGCCGTAATCGCCGGGGCGCTATTCTGCGCGACTTGTGGCTCGTTGAGCATTAAAGGCGCCGGACGGCCTTTCGCCGCCCAATAGGCCTGCGGATCGATGCCTTCGACCTTGACCCTGGCAGTGCCGGTTTCGGCGTAACCGAGTTTCTTGGCGGCGGCATAGGACAGGTCGATGATCCGATCGGAGTAGAACGGCCCGCGGTCGTTGACCCGCAGGATCACGCTGCGGTTGTTGTCCAGATTGGTCACCCGGACATAGCTCGGCAACGGCAGGGTCTTGTGGGCGGCACTCATGCCGTACAAGTCATAGACCTCACCGTTCGCGGTGTTCTGTCCATGGAACTTGGTGCCATACCAGGACGCCGTGCCCGAAGCCACGTAAGTCTTGGATTCCTGCAGCGGGAAATAGGTTTTACCCAGCACGGTGTAGGGGTTGGCCTTGTACGGACCGGTGTGCAGGGTCGGCGTGGCGTCCGGAATGCGCGAAACATCGACATCCCACCAGGGAGCACCATCCTTGTGAGCGCGGTTGATGTCCAGACCCGGCGCCGAGCGCACGGCAGTGGAAGACTTCTGTGTCGGCGAGCGGCTGGTCGAACAACTGGCGACCAGCACTGCCAACGCGGCAAATGCCATCAGCTTCAGGGGTTTACTCATAGGCAATGCCCGCATTACTTGACGCCCCGTGCTTGGACCAGCTGTTCAGACAGTTGATGTACGGCCATGGCGTACATCACGCTGCGGTTATAACGCGTGATTGCGTAAAAATTCTTCAGGCCCATCCAGTATTCAGGGCCATTGTCGCCCTCAAGGCGAAAAGCGGTAACCGGCATATCATCGCGCAGCGCATCATGACTTGACCAGCCCAGGGCCCGCAACTCTCCAACGGTTTTGGTGGGCTCGATACCGGTGGTCAAACCTTCATCCACCTGCTCGCCCCGCACATCGGCGCGACTGACCACCGGCTCGCCGGCGACCCAGCCGTGACGTTTGAAGTAGCTGGCAACGCTACCGATCGCATCATCCGGGTTGTTCCAGATATTGATGTGGCCGTCACTGTCGAAATCCACTGCATAGGCGCGAAAGCTGCTGGGCATGAACTGCGGCAGGCCCATGGCACCGGCGTAAGAGCCCTTGAGGGTCAAAGGGTCAACCTGCTCTTCCCGGGCCAGCAACAGAAATTCACGCAATTCCTTGCGGAAAAATTCGGCACGGGGAGGATAGTCGAAACCCAGGGTCGACAAGGCATCGATGACGCGGAAATTGCCGGTATTGCGGCCAAAAAAGGTCTCAACGCCAATGATCGAGACAATCACCTGCGCCGGCACACCATATTCCTGCTCGGCGCGGGCCAGCACTTCTTCGTGCTGACGCCAGAAGTCCACACCACGGGCGATGCGCGCGTCGGTGATGAACATCGGGCGATATTCGCTCCACTGTTTGACCCGTTCGGCGGGCTTGGAAATGGCGTCCAGAATTGACTGCTTGCGCTCGACCTCGCGGAACACGCCCATCAGTTGCTCGCCGGCAAACCCGTAGTCGCGGGTCATTTCACCCACGAATTCGGCCACCTGGGGCGAACCGTCGTAATCGCCGGCCAGCGCTTCCTGCGCGCTGCCAAGGATGCTTACCAGGCCGACCCACGGCGCGTATCGAGTCGCCCAGCCACGCATTACCTGCATTGAACTCTTCACCTTATTCAAACCTGCGCGATCCACTTGCGATGGGTATGGATCGACATCAAAACCCCAAACGCTGACAGCAGCGTCACCAGCGAAGTTCCTCCGTAGCTAATGAACGGCAACGGCACCCCCACTACCGGCAACAGGCCACTGACCATGCCGATATTGACGAAAACATAAACAAAAAACGTCATGGTCAAGGCGCCTGCCAACAGCTTGCCGAACAGCGTCTGGGCCTGGGCGGTAATCACCAGTCCGCGACCGATCAGCAGCAGATAAATCAGCAACAGCGCACAGATACCGACCAGACCGAACTCTTCACCCATGACCGCAATGATGAAGTCGGTATGGCTTTCCGGGAGGAAATCCAGGTGCGATTGGGTACCCAGCAGCCAACCTTTGCCAAACACGCCACCGGAGCCAATGGCCGCCTTGGACTGAATGATGTTCCAGCCAGTGCCCAGCGGATCGCTTTCCGGATCGAGGAACGTCAGGATCCGCTGCTTCTGGTAGTCGTGCATGATGAAGAACCACATGGCGATGGCCACGGGCACCGCGGCGGCGAGCACGCTGAGAATCCAGCGCCAGCGCAGCCCACCCATGAACAGCACGAATGCGCCGCCAGCCAGGATCAACAGAGAGGTGCCAAGGTCTGGCTGGCGCACAATCAGAATGAACGGGATGCCGATCAGCATCAGGCTGATGCCCACATGCTTGAGCTGCGGCGGCAAAGTGCGCTTGGACAGGTACCAGGCGATGGTCGCCGGCATCAGAATCTTCATGAACTCCGAGGGCTGGAAGCGAATGACGCCGGGGATGTTGATCCAGCGCGTGGCCCCCATGGCGTTGTGGCCCATGACATCCACCACCACCAGCAACAGCACACCGATCACATAGCCGACCGGGACCCAACGGGCCATGAAGCGCGGTTCGAATTGAGCGATGACAATCATCGACACCAGGCCGATGCCAAACGAAGTGGCCTGTTTGGCCAGCAGATCCCAACTCTTGCCACTGGCCGAATACAGTACGAACAGGCTGCCGGCGGCCAGGGTCAGCAGCAGGATCAGCAGCACGCCATCGATATGCATGCGTTGCAGCAGCGTCGCGCGACGGCGCATCACATCCTCGCTGGAGAGCATGCGATCAAAATTATTCATCACGGGCGGTGGCCTCTGCACTATTGGGGCCGGCGTATTCGGCTTTGAGTCGACCGTCCTGATCCAGCAGCCAGGCGTCCATGACCTGACGCACCACAGGTGCGGCGACACCGGAGCCGGACTCACCGTTCTCGACCATCACCGACACCACGATCGCCGGATCGTCGGCAGGGGCGAAGCCCACGAACAAGGCGTGGTCACGATGGCGTTCCTGGACTTTCGAGCGGTCGTACTTCTCGCCCTGCTTGATCGCTACCACCTGGGCAGTACCGGACTTGCCGGCGATGCGGTATTGCGCACCGATCGAAGCCTTGCGCGCCGTACCCCGGGCGCCGTGCATCACCTGTTGCATACCGTGGTTGACCTTGGTCCAGTCAGACGGATCGCGCAGGATGATGTCCGGCATAGGATTGTGATCCACCGGCTTCTCGCCCTCGATGGTTTTGGCAAGGTGCGGACGATTCCAGATGCCTTTGTTGGCCACCAGCGCCGTGGCCTGGGCCAGTTGCAGCGGGGTCGACTGCATGTAGCCCTGACCGATCCCGAGAATCAGCGTTTCACCCGGGAACCACGCCTGACGGCGGGTCGCGCGCTTCCATTCACGGGTCGGCATCAGGCCCGGCGATTCCTCGAACATATCCAGGGAAACCTTCTGGCCGATACCGAACTTGGACAGGTACGACGACAACCGGTCGATCCCCAGCTTGTGGGCCAGGTCGTAGAAGTAGGTGTCGTTGGAACGCATGATCGCGGTGTCAAGGTCGACGAAGCCATCACCGGTGCGGTTCCAGTTGCGGTATTTGTGGTCGTAGTTGGGCAGCATGTAGTAGCCGGGGTCGAACACCCGGCTCGAAGCTGTCACCACGCCCGCGTCCAGCCCGGCAATCGCCACGGCAGGCTTGATGGTCGAACCCGGCGGATACAGACCGCGCAGTACCCGGTTGAACAGCGGCCGGTCGATGGAGTCGCGTAACTCGGCGTAGGCCTTGGAGCTGATCCCGGTGACAAACAGGTTCGGATCGAAGCTCGGCTGGCTGACCATCGCCAGCACCTCGCCGGTTTTCGGGTTCAAGGCCACCACCGCACCACGGCGACCGCCGAGCGCGGCTTCGGCGGCTTCCTGCAATTTGATGTCCAGGCTCAGGACGATGTCCTTGCCGGAAACCGGTTCGGTACGCTTGAGCACCCGCAATACACGGCCGCGAGCGTTGGTCTCGACTTCCTCGTACCCCACCTGACCATGCAACTCCGACTCGTAGAAGCGCTCGATGCCGGTTTTGCCAATCTGATGGGTGCCGCTGTAACTGACCGGGTCCAGAGACTTGAGCTCTTTCTCGTTGATCCGCCCCATGTAGCCTACCGAGTGCGCAAAATGCGCGCCTTGGGGATAGTGGCGAACCAGTTGCGCGACGACTTCCACGCCCGGCAAACGGAACTGGTTCACGGCGATTCGCGCAATCTGTTCTTCGGTCAACTCGAACAGGATCGGCACCGGTTCGAATGGCCGGCGCCCCTGACGCATGCGCTTCTCGAAGATCACCCGGTCCTCGGGCGTCAACTCCAGCACCTCGACAATCACATCGAGCACCTGCTGCCAGTCACCCGAACGCTCGCGGGTCATGCTCAGGCTGAAGCTCGGTCGGTTATCGGCAATCACCACGCCGTTGCGGTCATAAATCAACCCGCGAGTCGGTGGGATCGGCTGCACATGGACGCGATTGTTTTCAGACAGGGTCGAGTGGTAGTCGTACTGGATCACCTGCAGGAAATACAGGCGAGCGATCAGCACACCAATCAGAGTCACCACCGCAATTGCCCCGAACACGACGCGGCCACGCACCAGACGGGCGTCTTTTTCGTGGTCCTTGATACGGATCGGTTGGGTCATGAGGGGCAGAACTACTTGTGATAAGGGTGGCCGGACAGCACGGTCCAGGCACGGTACAGCTGTTCACCGATCAGAATGCGCACCAGCGGATGCGGCAACGTCAGTGGCGAGAGCGACCAGCGCTGATCGGCGCGGGCGCAGACTTCAGGCGCCAACCCTTCGGGGCCGCCGACCATGAAGTTCACTGTGCGCGAGTCCAGCCGCCAGCGATCGAGTTCGACCGCCAGTTGCTCGGTACTCCAGGGCTTGCCGTGGACTTCGAGGGTGACAACGCGCTCGTTCTGCCCGACCTTGGCCAGCATGGCTTCGCCTTCCTGACGGATAAAGCGCGCCACGTCGGCGTTCTTGCCACGGGTATTGAGCGGTATTTCCACCAGTTCCAGCGCCAGCTCGGAGGGAAGACGCTTGGCATACTCATGCCAGCCTTCTTCCACCCATTTGGGCATACGGGAACCGACGGCGATCAGTCGCAGTCGCACAGCGCTACCTTACTGCTGGTCTTTGTTGAGCTTGGTGAAATGCTCGTGGGTGTTTTCCGGGCTGTGGTGCTTGGCGTCCGCCGCACGGCTCTGCTCGGCACCGGCCCACAGGCGCTCCAGGTCGTAGAACTGGCGTGCCGAGGCGGTCATCATGTGCACGATCACCAGGTCCAGGTCCAGCAGCACCCAGTCGCTGTCGCCCTTGCCTTCTTCACCCAGTGGACGGGCGCCTTTCTTTTTGACCTCTTCGCGAACCTTATCCAGCATCGCGTTGATCTGGCGATTGGAGGTACCGGTGGCGATGATCATGTAGTCGGTGATGCTCTGCTTGTCGCGAACATCGATGATCTGGATGTCTTGCGCCTTGACATCTTCCAGGGCCGCAACGGCAACCTTGACCAGCTCGTCACCATTGAGCGGCTCGTTGGTGGCAACCGGCTCCGGCAGCGGCGCACTCTTGAATGTGCCTTTGCGCTTAACTTTGTTTACGTCGTTGTTGGTCATATAAAACTCGTTTTGCTCATGTATTCGGCGGCTTGGCGACACGTTGATCCGTATCAGTGAAGCACGCCTTGTTCAGTTCGACGCACGGTAAAGACCATGCGCATCGATGTAGGCCAGGACCGCGTCGGGCACCAGGAAACGTACCGACTTACCGCTGGCCAGCAGTTGACGGATCTGGGTGGCGGATACCGCGAGCGGTGTCTGCCAGACGAATGCAATCTGTCCGCTCGGCCCCTTCAGGGCCAGCGGGTCGCTCACCGAGCGCGCCGCCAGCAGGTTGCGCAAGGCATCCGGCGGTTCGCTGTCGGCATCCGGGCGTTGCAACACCAGGATGTGGCAATGCTGGAGCAACTCTTCCCAGCGGTGCCAAGTGGGCAGGCCGCAAAATGCGTCCCAGCCCAAAAGTAGAAAAACCTGGGTCTCGTCGGCCATTTCGGCACGCATCGACTCCAGGGTATCAATGGTGTAGGACGGTTTGTCCCGCTGCAATTCGCGGGCGTCCACCACCAACGGCGCCACACCGGCCACCGCGCACTCGACCATCGCCAGACGATCCTTCGCCGACACCTGTGGCGCATCCCGATGAGGCGGCCTGGCACTGGGTATCAGGCGAAGCTCATCGAGCGCCAGCGATTCGGCAACTTCCAGCGCACCACGCAAATGGCCAATGTGCACCGGGTCAAACGTTCCGCCCAGTACGCCGATGCGTCTGGGAGGCGCGCTGGTGGTTACCGGGACTGACGGCTCGAGGTCGCCCAAGTCAGACCGACTCCTGTCCGCGCAACTGGCCATCACCGACCACGATGTACTTCTCGCAGGTCAGACCTTCGAGACCCACCGGGCCGCGGGCGTGCAGCTTATCAGTAGAAATGCCGATCTCGGCACCCAATCCGTATTCGAAGCCGTCGGCGAAGCAGGTCGGGGTGTTGATCATCACCGACGACGAATCGACTTCTGCCACGAAACGCCGGGCTTCGCCCTGATGTTCACTGACGATCGAATCGGTGTGGTGAGAGCCGTGATGGTTGATGTGCTCAATGGCCTGTTCCAGCCCATCGACCACACGGATCGACAGGATCGGTGCCAGATACTCGGTGTTCCAGTCTTCCTCGGTGGCCGGCAGCGCATCAATGATCCCCCGCGTGCGTTCGCAGCCACGCAGTTCGACGCCTTTTTCGCGGAACTGGGCCGCCATCGCCGGCAGGAAATCCTTGGCAACAACCTGATCGACCAACAACGTTTCCATCGCACCGCAAATGCCATAACGATAAGTCTTGGCGTTAAACGCGATTCGCCGGGCCTTCGCCAGGTCGGCGTGGGCGCTGACGTACACGTGGCAGATACCGTCCAGATGCTTGATCACCGGTACGCGGGCATCACGGCTGATGCGCTCGATCAGGCCGCGACCGCCACGGGGCACGATGACATCGACGTATTCAGGCATGGCAATGAGGGCACCCACGGCAGCCCGGTCCGTGGTTTCGACCACTTGCACCACCGCCGCCGGCAGATCGGCTTCCGCCAGGCCACGCTGAATGCAGGCAGCAATTGCACGGTTGGAGTGAATGGCTTCGGAGCCGCCACGCAGGATGGTCGCGTTGCCGGACTTCAGGCACAGGCTGGCGGCATCGATGGTCACGTTCGGCCGGGATTCGTAAATGATACCGATCACGCCCAGGGGCACACGCATCTTGCCGACCTGTATGCCCGACGGCCGGTAGCTCATGTCACGGATCGCGCCGACCGGGTCCGGCAAGGCCGCCACCTGGCGCAGACCGACGATCATGCCGTCGATTCGGGCCGGGGTCAGCGCCAGGCGTTCGAGCAGCGCAGGTTCCAGACCATTGGCGCGGCCAGCCGCCAAATCCAGCTCATTGGCAGCGGTCAGTTCGGCGCGGGCAGCGTCCAGCGCGTTGGCGGCGGCCTGCAGCGCGCGGTTTTTCTGCGCAGTGCTGGCACGGCCGATGACGCGGGAAGCCTCGCGGGCAGCGCGACCCAGGCGGGTCATGTAGTCAAGAACGGACTCAGTCATGGTCTGGCGTGGTCTTTGAAAAGGGCTTGGTAAAGAATAAAGCGGCAGATTATAGCTGTCGTGACTCCCGACTAACAGCGGTGACGGGCGGATGGTCGAAATGGAGGTCGATTTGCCGACGTTCAGCCGGGATTAAGGCGCAAATTGGTATCATCAGCGCACTATCAGCCCTGATAAACCCTGCTCATCATGACCGACCTGACTGTTCGAGCATCCGCAACGGGCCTGCCCAAGGGCCTTCCGGACGCGTTTTTCGACCGTGACCCGCAATTTCTGGCCCGCGATCTACTGGGCAAGATCATCCGTCATCGCGTCGGTGATTTGTGGCTCAGCGTGCGAATCATCGAGACCGAAGCCTATTACCTGGCTGAAAAGGGCAGCCACGCCTCCCTGGGTTACACGGAAAAACGTAAGGCTTTGTTTCTGGATGGCGGGCACATCTATATGTACTACTCCCGTGGCGGCGATTCCCTGAACTTTAGTGCTCAAGGCCCGGGCAACGCCGTACTGATCAAATCCGCCTACCCGTGGGTCGACGAGCTGAGCGGTCCGGCAAGCCTGGCGCAAATGCTGCTCAACAATCCCGACGCCCAGGGCCGCCCTCGCCCGTCGCAGAAACTCTGCGCAGGACAAACCCTGCTGTGCAAATCCCTGGGTCTGAAGGTGCCCGTCTGGGACGCCAAGCGCTTCGATCACGAGGTGTTGCTGGTGGAAGACGTCGGCCAGACACCCGCCCATGTCATCCAGACCACACGCCTGGGCATTCCCCACGGGCGTGACGAACACCTGATGTACCGCTTCGTCGACGCAGCCTACGCACCCTGGTGCACTCGGAACCCGCTGCGACGGGGCCAGGTCGAAAATCGCGATTATTTTGTGCTGTCCTGAATTGAGCAGATATCCCCTGTAGGAGCTGCGGCAGGCTGCGATCTTTTGATCTTGAAAAATCGAAGGCGAAAGATCGCAGCCTGCGCCAGCGCCTACAGTCATACGAAAAAATGGAGTGGTATATATGGGCCCATGGCTCGATAGCGTGACCGGCTGGTTGACGGTCAACCCGCAATGGCTGGCGGCAGCGGTGTTCATCGTGGCCTTCATCGAGTGCCTGGCGATTGCCGGGTTGATCGTGCCTGGCACCGTGTTGCTGTTTGCGGTGGCGGTATTGGCCGGCAGCGGAGCGCTGTCGTTGAGCGAAACGCTGCTGCTGGGTTTCGTGGCCGGCGTGCTGGGCGATGTGGTGTCGTATTTTCTTGGGCGCCACTTCCACCAGAACATCCGGCGCCTGCCAGGCTTGCGTCATCATCCGGAATGGATCGCCGGAGCCGAAGCATATTTCCAGCGCTATGGCATCGCCAGCTTGCTGGTCGGTCGCTTTATCGGCCCCTTGCGCCCGATGCTGCCCATGGTCGCCGGCATGTTCGATATGCCATTCCCGCGTTTCTTCGCCGTCAGCCTGCTGGCCGGGGCAGGCTGGTCGGTGGCTTACCTGCTGCCGGGCTGGGCCACCGGGGCGGCGATTCGCCTGCCTCTGCCCGAAGGCTTCTGGCCCCAGGCGGGTGTCGTGGCTGCCAGCATTGCCCTGATGGCGGGGTTGAGCGCTGCCAGCAGCCTGCGCAAACATCGCAAGGCCACCCTTTTCATTACCGGGATGAGCTTTCTGATCCTGGCGGCACTGTTTATCGGCTATTCACATCTGAGCGCCCTCGACCAGGGAGTGATGACGCTGGTGCAGGAGCATCGCAGTCCGATGCTCGATGAAGTGGCGGTGGTGTTCACGCTGATCGGTGAGTTTCGCAACATGCTCATGCTCAGCGTCTTGCTGGTTGTGCTGTTGTTGGCCACCCGTCAATGGCGCCAGGCGATTTTCGCCTGTAGCACCCTGCTGTTCACGGCGCTGGGCAACACCGCGACCAAACACTTCTTCGCCCGCCTGAGGCCGGAGGTGTTGAGTGACCCGCTGAGCAGCTACAGCATGCCCAGCGGCCACGCGTCAGGCGCCTTCGCCCTGTTTCTGACTCTCGCCGTGCTCGCCGGCCGCGGACAACCACCAAGGATGCGCCTGACCTGGCTGTTAGTCGGCTGCCTGCCGGCGCTGGCGGTCTCACTGTCGCGTGTATATCTCGGCGCACACTGGCCGACGGATGTGCTGGCCGGTGCCATGCTGGCGGCATGCGTCTGCGCGGCCAGCCTGTGGTTGAGTCAGCGCCAGACTTCACTCAACGCAATGCCACCCAAAATCTGGTGGCTGCTGCTGCCATCCCTGGTGGCGCTGTTCGGGTTCTTTGTGCTGCGGCATCTGCCGCACACCTTGCTGAGATACGCCTACTAGGCTGCGGCAGGCATTGGAGCGGGTTCGACTTGAGGGCGAACCCGCGATTATCCGAACAAACAAAAACAGCAATACAATTAGCAAAACAACAAACCTGATCACTACTTTTTTGCATGCGAGATTAAAGCCTCAACATCTCATGGAAGAGTCTTGATCTTGTCTATACCGTTTGAAACAACTTCGGAAAGTTCGCTTACAACAGCCATTAGCATTTCCGACATCAAAGACCCACCAACCGTTACGGACACTGGCACTCCCGCCTTCTCCGGCCCCTCCCCCAGCCTGCATGATGTGGACAAACTGTTTGGCCACCTGCGTATCGGCGAAATGAGTGTCAGCCGCCAGCAACTTCACGCACTGGGTGGACGGCTCAATGGCCAGGCCATCACAGCAGCCACCACTTACTTTTCCGAGCCCGACCAATCCTTTCTCGACTCACTGGAGTTCGATCCGGCCGAAGTTGAACAGCGGATCAAGTCTGTTAATGCAAAAGAAAGTCAGAACGTGACGGCATTGCTGTACGAGATTGTCACGCAGCGCTCACCCGACGCCCCGTCGCTGATGCGCGAGATGACAACGGGCGACGCTGCGCCCGCAATGAACAAGCTCGGCGGTTTATTGCAAGCCACACAACGTCTGGACATCCGCAGAGATCCACTGCCGGACCACCTGCCGAACTGGGTGGACAAGGCCAAGAGTCGCAGCATGACCTCCATGGGCGTGGGATTGCAGGCCTATGGTCTGTACAGCGCCTATATCGGCGCCATCGACGCGCTCAAAAAAGGCCAGACGGGTGAAGTGTTGATCAATGTCGGGGGCGGCCTTGCGGAGATCACCTCACTGGGATTCGAGTACGCCCTGACCAAAACCGGCGAACAGATGATCCGCCAGGGATCGATGGCTATCGAACAATTCGGCAAGACCAGCATGGGCAAATGGTTGTGCCGGGGGGCGGGGCTGATCGCCAGTGCGCTGACGCTGCCCTTCGATATCTACACGGCCATAAAATGCTTCAACGATGCCGCCAAGGCCCAGGGAAAAGAGGCTCAGGACCTCTACGTGAACGGCGGGTTGAGTGTGTTCAGCGCGGCGTTATCCCTGGCGCTCGGCTGCGCGGCACTGATGGGTTTCAAAGCGGCGGGCCCGGTGGGTCTTGCCGCCGCTGCGATCATGATTATCGGCGCCAGAATCTACGGCGCCGTGCGGGCGGTCGACGACATCGACGACTACATCGAGTTGACCGTGAACGAACGCTGGCGGGCCGGCTGGTTCGCCTTCACGGGACAGGATCAGGACAAAGCGCTCATGGAGCGTTATCTGATCGCAAAAACCACGGACGACTACAGCAAAGCCTTGAAGACCCAAAGCCTGCGCTGGCTCAACAGTGAGCTCAAGGACAACGTCGACGCGATCGTCAACGGCCGGTTCGAGGTGAAGCTGCAACCCACGCGCCTTTATCGATACCAGTGGAACGAAGCCAAGGGCGAACTCCCCTACACCACTGAAAACCTGCCGGTCATCATCGAGACCAACGACCATTACGATGCGAGGGCGGGCGTGCCAGCCTCCGACGCCATCGTCACCGCCATAACGAGTGAGCCCGCCAAAGGGGTTTTCTGGAACCTCGGCGCAGGCAATGACAACGTTCAGGGCGTGCAGGACAAACCGAATTTCTTCAGTTACGGCACAGGCAGCAAAACCCTCATCGGCGGCGACAAGGATGATTCGTTTCTCTTTCAGTCAGCCTCCGAGGCGCTCTCCAGCGCTGCGGGTCAGCCTCATCAGTTGCGGGGAGGGGACGGAACAGACCTGTTGTGGCTGCAAGGCACACACAAGCGCCTGGATCATGTCGAGAATCCGCCGCTTTATGTGGGTTACGACATCGATATGAACAGCGGCAAGCTCGGGCTGCGCTCGGCGGACCCGGCGATTGAACCGGTACTGCATTCCACCTTCAGCTCCATCGAAAAAGTCGAAACCCTGGCCGGCGCTGCCAATCGGGTCACGGGGTCCGATCAGGCCGACATCATTACCGCCAACGGAGAAGACCGGGTCAATGCCGGCGCGGGGGATGATCAGATCGCCGTCCGTGGACACTTCGCCATTATCGATGGCGGCAGCGGGAGCGACACCTATCAACTCAACCCCATGAGCCGCCAGATTTCCATCACCGACGACGGCGTGGAAACGAGCAAGGTCTATCTGGGTGTACCGCTTGAAGTCATCCAGAGCTGGACCATCCACGATCATGCCCTGGTGATCGAATCCTTGCGCGACGACCACCTCCAGTCACCGCCACGCACGCTGGTGCTCGAAGCGGTGTACAGGACGGTTGACGGCAAGCGTGTACTGAACAACGACAAATGGGTGTTCATTACCCAGGACGGGTATCACTTGCAACCGGCATGGCCAGCCGACATCCCGGATCTGAACGACCGCCCTCTGCACATCAGCGTTATTACCGCCGGTGTAGCCAAACCCTCCCCAGTGCAGCTCAACAGCACCATCAACACACTTTCAAGCAAAGCGCATTCGCATTACTTCGTTTCCGGCAAGAACTATCACACGGCCCTGAAAGCCACACAGAATGGCAAGCCATCCCGGAGCACGCTTTATGTCGACTTCGACAGCAAGGACATTACCGAAGTCAGGGCGATTTACACCGTCAAGGCTCGGCAAACAAACGCGTTCACCGTGCTCGATTACGACAATGTGCACTTCACAATTGCCTTCGCTCAGGGTAGCGGCCTGCTCTCTTTACACGGTGCCATCGCCGAGAAACCCGGAAGGAAAGGTGACAGGGGCACCGGCATTCTGGCCTCTGACTGGCAGATCAATCATGGCTTCACGCTGGTCATGCGCGACGGTATTTCCTATGAGCTCGACTACCCGAGATTTGATTATCCAGGCGATGCCAGGAACCCGGGCTACCGATCGATAGAAAGTCGTGCTTCGCTGCGCGAGCGCGCCGGCACCTACATCTTCGTCAAGCCCACGGTGGAAAAACGAACAATGAAGACCACCCCGCAACGGGTCGACTTCAAGGCGATCGAACACAACGCGACCTACTGGCTGCAAGGGCGATCCTCGACCTACGAGCTGTACCCGACCAGCAACATCTCCATTCGATTGTCCACCGCCGAAGCGGACGCCAGCACTCGGGGATCCTCCACCTGGCGCATTGATACACAACAGTTGCGAGAAGAAATCACCTACAACCACCTCGCTATCAAGGATGACCTGCTCAAGATCGGCAGCATTCATATTCACTTGCCGGACAGCAGCGCCCCTTCGTGGCTACCGGAAACCATTGAAGTTGTCGTCACCTCAGGCAACCGCTACCGAATCCATACCTTGTTCGATGTGATCAGTCTGCATTCCATCAATGCGCAGTCCTGCGCGTCGATTCAGGCGATAGCCAACCAGGCACAGGACCATAAACACCGTGATGCACTGGAAAGCGACAACGTTCAAATCGAGAACATCCATCTGCTCGATGACCCTCATGCGAGGATTTTCTACAACGCAGCCAGCAGCCAATGGACTGTCAATGGCGACGCTTCGCGCCCAATAAACCCCAAAAATCTGATCATCGAAAAAACTCCAATCGGCAAAACAGCACCGAACTGGCTCCTCTCAATCGTCAAGGAATGACACCATGCGACCAAAACCACCTTCGCCGCCCAACACCCCAAGAGTGGACCCGCCAGAACACTCTGCCCCCGGGCCAAGCCGGCCACGGCCAGATGCAGACCTGCCTTTGCCGCACCAACAGCCATTGGCCCCGATCACGCATACCGCCACGTCCGAGCAGGGACACAGCCGCCACTCCGGCGAAAGTTCCGGATCGCTGGGGATCGACATTACGGACTTACCCACCGTCCAACCCGAGGTTGGCGCTGGATCGGGCAGCGATTGGTCACTGGAACGCTACGTGCAGCGTATCCCCGCTCAATTACCACCCCCCGGAGAGACCGGTTTCAGAGTGTTCAAGAACAAAAAATTCGTGGATGTCGAAGGCGAAGACAAATCCGTTCAAACCGTGATGGTCGGGTTCGATCCCCGGCTCAGTACCTACCGGGCAAAGCTGCCAAGTGAACAGGAGCCCTCCGGGCCAACACTTTATCGAAACGGTGCAAGCCATGTCTGGCGCGTGGAAAAACCCCGAACGTACTTCCCCAGCGGTGAATACACCACCGCGCCCTTACCGGATGCTCAGGGCTATTACGAGATTCGCTACAACGGGGCTTATTCGGAAGTCATCCTGAATGCTCAGGGACATTACGAGTATCGCGGCGCAAAATTCCCCGGCGACTTCTCTGTGGCCGGTTTTGCCTTTCGAGATGAGGACCACCGTTGGGTGAGAGCCGACCCCATCCAGGCCAGGGGCGATACCTCTGTTGCGATGAATCTGCCGCACTGGACCGATGGCGAAATCTGGGACCTTTACAGGCTTCACAGTGCAGAAGCTTTCGCCTTCCGTGCCCATGGGCAGGCAACCGGCAAGGCACCGGACTGGGCCAGACGCTTCGAAGAGCCCAACCTGCACCTGCACGTGACCAAATCCTTAAAGTGGCTCTTCCCGCAAATGTCCGTCACAGAACGTTCAGCATTGTTGCAAAGTTACAACCTGACAATGACACAGCAAAGGCAGCTAAACCGGGATCTGCAAAGCGGTCAGTTCCCCGAATGGGCCGAACAACATAAGCGCCTGACACTGGAAAGCGGCAACCCGCAGCGGCTGGAACTGATCGCACAGGAACTTGACCCACATATTCTCAAGTTGAGAAACGAGGGCAATACGGCTTCAAGTTACCGCTGGGCCGGACAACGATTCACTCAGCAATTTCTCGATGACTATCTGCTCAAAGCCGGCTATCAGCGCAACACAAACAACATGTTGTTCCGAACGGATATCCCGGCGATGTTCAGAGGCGAAACCCGCACCCCTTTCGAACTGGCCAGAGATGAACGGATGATCCACCGCAGAGGTAATTTCTCCGGTACCACAACTAAAAAAGCCTTCAGCGCCACCTTCAGCCTGAGAGACGCCGTCAATTACGCAAAAACGATGGGAGGCTACTGGCATGAGCTGGACTACAACGCCCAATCAAACCGTTACCCGGGCGTGCATTCGGGGTCGAGTGTTTCAGAGGGTTATCGCCATGATTCAGGGCCGGACTCCGACAGTTCCTTTGTCCTGGATGATTCCAAAGACTATGAAGCGGCTCGGCGCAAACAAACCAGGGCCTTTCTTTATGCCATTGATACCCGAGGCCTGGAGGTCGTGCCCGGAGCGGAGAACGCTGAATTCAATAGCGCTCACACAGAATTTTCCTTCGATCCTCTGGAGGGGCACATATCAATGCCTACCCGCGGCCTCAGCGCCGAGAGAGTCTGGCTGGTGAAATCGGATTTGAGCCGGGCAGCCAGAGTCCAGGATGTTAACGAACACGCTGGACGTGACGCTGGTGAGATAGAACGCAAAACCTGGAATGGCGAAAACCTGATGACGTACACCTACCGAGTCGACGAAGTCACAGGTCAATCTTCAGCTGTTTACCAGGATCGCTATGACGAATTGATCGACAAGGTTGCCGCTTCGGGAAAAACGGTTCTTGAACTTCCCAAAAACCGGGGCACTTACGCCAATGACATCGACTGGCCAGTGCCCGAGCATTTCAGACCCTGATCCTTAATCCAGACCGGTGGATTGGCGTTCGGCCAATCAGGCAAACAACTCCCCCTGCAACTCATCCAGCAACGCCTGTATCGCATCCAATCGTTGCTGTGGATCATCGAGTTGCAGCAGGTCGATCTTGTCCAGCTCGGCGAAGGGCAACAAATAGGCAAGCTGATTGGCCAGCGATTGTTGGCCGGTCGCCTCGGTGCCCATGTTCAGCGCTTCGACCATCGGGTGTTCGGCCAAGGCCTTGAGCAGGGCCACCAAATCGGCGTCCTCTTCCTGCAGCGGTTGCTCTGGCTCTTCATCCAGCCAATCGACCTCCGCCACGATCAACTGATCACGCTGCACTTCGGTACGCAGCACGTGGAAGCGCCGACCGCCCTGGACCCGAATGCCCAGCAGGCCATTGTCCTGCTGTTTGAAATCGGTGATCAGCGCTTCGCAGCCGACCAACGCGTAACCCGCCGGGGCAATGCCGACTTCTTCGCCCTCAAGGATGCACACGACACCGAAGCCACCACCTTGCTTCATGCAGCGACCGATCATGTCCAGGTAGCGCGCCTCGAAAATCTGCAGATCGAGGATGCACCCTGGAAACAGCACCGTGTTCAGCGGAAAAAGCGGCAGACTCATAGACATTTCCTTAAACCACCATCGACACCGCCAACGGCAGCAACACCGCCGTGGCCACGCCCATCAGACTCATCGCCAGCGCCGCGAAGGCGCCGCACTCTTCATTTTCCTGCATCGCCACTGCCGTGCCGACCGCATGAGCCGTCATGCCCAGCGCCATGCCGCGCGCCTCGGGGCTGTGGACACCGAGCCGGGTCAACAGGCTCGGGCCGAAGATCGCGCCAATCACGCCCGTGATCAACACGAACACCGCCGCCAGCGCCGCGACACCACCAATCTGCTCGGCCACCAGCATGGCAATCGGCGAAGTCACCGATTTCGGTGCCATGGTCATCAGAATCATGTGCTCTGCACCGAACCACCAGCCCAGCAGTACGCCCATGCTGGTGGCGACGACACCGCCTATCACCAGCGTAGTAAATATCGGCCAGAACAACTGCCGAATGCGCCGCAGGTTCAGGTACAGCGGAACGGCCAGTGCGACAGTGGCCGGGCCCAGCAGAATGCTGAGGATCTCGGTGCTCTTGCGGTATTCGGCATAGGTCAGCCCGCACCCCACCAGCACCCCGATCACCAGCAACATGGAGACCAGCACCGGTTGCAAAAAGATCCAGCGGGTTTTCTCGAAAGCCGCGAGCACCAACTGATAGGCACCCAGGGTAATGCCAATGCCGAACAACGGGTGATGGATGACTGACGTCCAGGCGCCGTTCCAGTCGAGGCTCATTGGTGATCCTCGCCAGGATGAGCGTGGCGCTTGATCAGGCGCTGCATCAATACACCCACGAAAGCCATGGACAACAACAGCGATAGCACCAGGGCGCCCGCGATGGCCCAGAAATCCGCCGCAATGTCTTTGGCGTAGACCATCACACCCACCGCCGGTGGCACCAGCAGCAGAGGCAGATAACGCAGCAGACTGCCGGCCGCCACGTTCAGCGGCTCAGCGACCTGACCGCGGCTGATCAAGAAGAGCAGCAACAGCAGCAGGCCGACAATCGGCCCCGGCAGGACCGGTAAAAACAAATGGTTGATCGCGGTGCCGAGCAATTGAAACAGCACCAGCCATGTCAGGCCACGTAACAACATCCTTCAATCTCCCGCAGAACCCGTCACCCGCCGTCACGGGCCGAGCATTATAAACACGCCAGCCGTATACACCGGCATTCGCCAAAAGCATGGTCGGTTGACCGCAGGAATTAACAATGTTGATCTAAAGTGGTAAGCCAAGGGATCCATTCCCCTTTTCTCAAAACTATAAAACCGATGAACCCAAGGAGAGTCTCAATGCCCTTTGTTCCAGTTGCAGAGCTCAAAGATTATGTCGGCAAGGAACTTGGACGTTCCGAATGGCTCACGATCGATCAGGAGCGTATCAACCTGTTCGCCGAAGCCACAGGGGACTATCAGTTCATCCACGTCGATCCGGTCAAGGCTGCGCAAACACCCTTTGGCGGCACCATTGCCCATGGTTTCCTGTCGCTGTCGCTGATTCCGAAACTGATGGAAGACATCCTCGTCGTGCCTGAAGGCCTGAAGATGGTGGTCAATTACGGCCTGGACAGCGTGCGCTTCATTCAGCCGGTCAAGGTCAACTCGAAAGTACGCCTGAAGGTCGACCTGACTGAAGTGACCGAGAAAAAACCGGGTCAATGGCTGCTCAAGGCCACCACGACCCTGGAAATTGAAGGCTCGGACAAACCGGCGTACATCGCCGAACCTTTGTCACTCTGCTTCGTGTAACCCTTCCCGGAAGCGAGACAGCACCTGCTGTTTCGCACCCGCTGCGTTATATACCGGCTGTATAAGGACACATAGCTGCGGCATACTCGGTCGCCTAATTGCCCGGAACCCGCTATGCGCTCACTTGCACTCCTTGCCTTGACCCTGATGCTCACTGCATGCGGCGACGGTGAATCACCGTTACCCCCTGACGCCCGCCTGCCGGACGGCGGCCGCTATCGTGGCGAACTGGTCGATGGGTTGTTGCAAGGCCAGGGCCGCATCGATTACCCCAATGGCAGCTGGTACGCCGGTGAGTTCGACAAGGGCCAATGGCACGGCCAGGGCGAATGGCACGGAAGCAACGGCGAGGTCTACCGCGGGACGTTCAATCAGGGCCTGTTCGACGGCCAAGGCAGCCTCACCACCAATGGCAGCAGCTACAACGGCGGCTTCAAGCTCGGTCGACGCGACGGTGAAGGCACCCTCAAAGAAAACGGCATGACCTACCGGGGCGAATTCAAGGCTGACCAGTATTCAGGCCTCGGGCGCCTGGAGCTCGAAGACGGCAGCGCCTACCAGGGCCAGTTCGCCCACGGCAAGCCCAATGGCGAAGGCCAGCGCGGTGACGGCAATGGCAATCAGTTCACCGGGCACTTTGTCGACGGTCAGCTGGAAGGCAACGGCACATTCAACAGCGCCGACGGCGACATCTATGTCGGCAGCTTCAAGAACAATCAACTGAACGGCAAGGGTCGCTACGAAAACGCTGACGGCGATGTCTGGCTGGGGCAGTTCAAGGAAGGCTCGCTTAATGGCAAGGGCGAGTTGATCGGCACCGATGGCAGTCATTACATTGGCCACTTCAACGATTGGCGCTTCAGTGGCCAGGGCCGCCTGAACCTGGCCGACGGCAGCTTCTACATCGGCCAGTTTGACAGCGACACCTATTCCGGTCGCGGCACCCTGGTGTTGACGGATGGCTCGGTGCTCAGCGGCACCTGGGCCAATGGCCAACGGGTGCGTGACGCCGATGGCAAGTTATTGCCCGACACCCTCGAACTCGGCCTGCTCGCCCAAGGGCGCCTGCTTGAAGAGGCGCTAGGCAACGTGCCAGCCTCGACCCCGGCAGTCGAGCTGTACACCCTGACCCTCGGCGGCGACGGCAAGCAGAGCGTGTTCCTGCGCGAGTCCGACTACGTCGCCAACATGCTCAACAGCCGTTTCGGCGCATTTGGCCAGATTCGCCTGGTGAACCATCGCGATCATATCGGTGACCGGCCCATGGCCACCCGGGAAAATCTGCGTCGCGCGGCGCTGACGCTGGCCGAACGCAGTGGCCCGGAAGATTTGATTTTCATCTACCTCTCCAGCCACGGCACCAATGAACATGAACTGGTGCTCGACCAGCCGCGCATGGAACTGGCCGACCTGCCGGCCGATGAACTGGCCGCGGTACTCGCCCCGCTGAAAAACCGCGACAAGATCATCGTGATTTCCGCCTGCTATTCAGGCGGTTTCATTCCCGCTCTCAAGGACGAACGCACCCTGATCATGACCGCTTCGCGGGCCGACCGCGTGTCCTTCGGCTGTTCCGAAGAAGCCAATTTCACCTACTTCGGCGACGCCCTGTTCGCCCAGGCCTTGAACCAGACCGATGACCTGGAACAAGCCTTCAAACGGGCCAAGGCCACTGTCGCCGAACGAGAGATGGCCGATGGCTACGAGGCCTCTGAACCGCAGATCTGGGCACCCAAAACGGTACTGTCTCACTGGCAATTACTGCGCAAGCAGCAAGCACGCAAAGCCCTGCAAAGTGCATCGAATGACAGCAAGGATGCAAAGACCAACTAAGCTGAAGAGTATCAAGGGAGAAACACTATGTACTTGACGCCTCAGCACGTATTGCTTGCCGGAGCCACCGGTCTGACCGGTGAACATTTGCTCGATCGCTTGCTCAATGAGCCAACGATTACCCGGGTACTGGCGCCCTCGCGCCGGCCACTGGCCAGGCATCCACACCTTGAAAACCCGGTGGGCGACCCGGCGATGTTCCTGCCGGAACTGAGCGGTCGCGTCGACATTGCCTACTGCTGCCTGGGCACTACCATCAAGCAGGCGGGCTCGGAACAGGCGTTTCGTGCAGTGGATCTGGACATGGTCGTAGCATTCGCCAAACGTGCCAGGGAGATGGGTGCGCGGCATCTGATCGTGATCAGTGCATTGGGTGCCGATCGCAGATCTTCGAATTTCTACAACCGGGTCAAAGGCGAGATGGAGTACGCGTTGCGGGCCCAGGACTGGCCACAACTGACCATTTGTCGCCCTTCACTTCTGCTGGGTGAGCGGCTCGAACCAAGGCGGGCGGAACAAGTCGCCGGCCCTTTGTCACGACTGATTCCCGGGAAATTCCACGGCATCGAAGCCTGCCAGCTCGCTCGCGCCATGTGGCGACTGGCGCTGGAAGAGCAGGATGGAGTGCGGATTGTCGAGTCGGATGAGCTGCGCAAGCTAGGCAAATAATCCTTGTGGCGAGGGAGCTTACTCCCGCTCGGCTGCGCAGCAGTCGTAAACCCTGTGCACGCGGTGCATATATAGATCGGGGTACCTGATTTTTGGGCGCTTCGCACCCCAACGGGAGCAAGCTCCCTCGCCACACATCCCCTTACATCCCACCCGTCGCCTGAAAGTTCACGCCCAACACCGTCAGCAACGACAACGGCAACAGCAGCGTATCGAGCAACGCACTGGCCGGCAGATCAACCCCTGGATAACCCGGTGCCTCAGCGCCAAAACGATCCATGGCGCAACAGCCGCCGTTCATCGCATACAGATCCAGCCGCGTCCCGGCGTACACAACCGGTGCTCCGGGCTTGGCGGCATCGAGCGTACGCGCCGTGGCGCAGCCCGCCAGATGCAACGCCAGCACCACGACCCATAGCTTATTCATCACTGGACAGATGGTGTTCGCCCCAGCGCGGCAGCATGTCCTGGGGAATGTTCAAAAGATTGAGAATGCGCGCCACGACAAAATCGATCAGGTCATCGATGGTTTGCGGCTGGTGGTAGAAACCCGGCGATGCCGGCAGGATCGTCACCCCCATGTTCGACAGCTTGAGCATGTGCTCCAGATGAATGCTCGAGTACGGCGCTTCGCGGGGCACCAAAATCAACTGACGGCGCTCCTTCAGGGTAACGTCGGCAGCCCGTTCGATCAGGTTGTTGCAGGCGCCGGTCGCGATGGCTGACAGCGTCCCCGTGGAACACGGCACCACCACCATCGCCGCCGGCGCGCCGGAGCCCGAGGCCACCGGCGACATCCAGTCTTCCTTGCCATACACCCGAATCTGCCCGGCGGCGGCCCCGGTGTATTCGGTGAGGAACGCCTGCATCATTTGCGGTTTG
Organism: Pseudomonas sp.; assembly: GCA_035563915.1. Classification (GTDB taxonomy): domain Bacteria; phylum Pseudomonadota; class Gammaproteobacteria; order Pseudomonadales; family Pseudomonadaceae; genus Aquipseudomonas. Next base: position 26,406 of record DATMUG010000290.1, read on the forward strand.
GCGGGCAGCGTGACATCGGTTTCGGTGGCCATCACCAGTTGCGCGGCCTTGGAAATCAGAAAGTGCACTTCCCGGTCGTCACGCACCAGGCAATCGAGCAGTCGCAAGCCGTACTGGGCGCCGGAAGCCCCGGTCATCGCCAGCGTGATGCGGTCCGGACCGTTGTTCATTTCAGCGCCTCGGCGAGTTTGCCGTGCAGGCCGCCGAAGCCGCCGTTGCTCATGATCACCACGTGCGTGCCGGGTTGCGCCTGGCTTTTCACCCGCTCGATGATGCCTTCCAGCGAATCGCTGACAATCGACGGCACGGTGCACAGCGCGGCAGTGCCTGCCAGGTCCCAGCCAAGATTCGGCGGTGCATACCAGATCACCTGGTCGGCATCGACCACGCTTTCCGGCAAACCGTCACGGTGTGCGCCGAGCTTCATGGAATTGGAGCGCGGCTCGATGATCGCGATCAACGGCGCATCGCCAATGCGCTTGCGCAGGCCGTCTAGGGTGGTGGCGATGGCAGTCGGGTGGTGAGCAAAGTCGTCATAGATGGTGATGCCATGCACCTCAGCGACTTTCTCCATGCGGCGCTTTACGCTTTTGAATGCACTCAAGGCCGCGATACCCATGGAGGGCACCACACCGACGTGGCGTGCCGCTGCCAGTGTGGCCAGGGCGTTGGCGACGTTGTGCTGACCGGTCATATCCCACTCAACCACGCCCTGGGACACCCCTTCGAACATCACTTCGAAAGCCGAACCGTCTTCACTGAGCAACTTGACCTGCCACTGACCGCCGGCACCGGTGGTTTGTACCGGGGTCCAGCAGCCCATCTCGATGACGCGTTGCAGCGCCGGCTCGGTGGTCGGGTGAATCACCAGGCCTTCGCTGGGGATGGTTCGCACCAGATGGTGGAATTGCCGCTCGATAGCCGGCAGATCGGGGAAGATATCGGCATGATCGAACTCCAGGTTGTTCAGGATCGCCGTGCGCGGACGGTAGTGAACGAACTTGGAGCGCTTGTCGAAAAAGGCGCTGTCGTACTCGTCGGCTTCAATCACGAAAAACGGCGTACCACCCAGTCGTGCCGATACCGAAAAGTTCTGCGGCACGCCACCGATCAGGAAACCCGGGCTCATGCCGGCGTGCTCCAGCACCCAGGCCAGCATGCTGCTGGTGGTGGTCTTGCCGTGGGTACCCGCCACAGCCAGGACCCAGCGGCCTTGCAGGACATGATCGGCCAGCCATTGCGGGCCCGAGACGTAAGGCAGACCTTTGTTCAGCACATATTCCACCGCCGGATTGCCGCGGGACATGGCGTTGCCGATCACCACCAGGTCGGGTGCCGGATCGAGCTGCGCCGGGTCGTAGCCCTGAGTCAGTTCAATGCCCTGGGCCTCAAGCTGAGTGCTCATCGGCGGATAGACGTTGGCATCGGAGCCCGTCACGTGATGGCCCAGCTCTTTGGCCAGAACCGCCATCGAACCCATGAAAGTGCCGCAGATACCGAGAATATGAATGTGCATAGTCGACCTCGTAAAACATGGCCGCAGGTTAGCTTAGGGAGGGGAAGTTCGCACTCTTTAGCTGATCCCCGTGGCGAGGGAGCTTGCTCCCGCTGGGTCGCGCAGCGGCCCCAAAACTTGCAAGCGCGCAGGTTTTGACGAGCCGTATGAGTTGAATGGTGGCTGCTTTGCAGCCGGACGGGAGCAAGCGCCCTCGCCACAAATCCCTTAGCGGACGATACCGTGTTTACGAAGCTTGCGATAAAGGGTGTTGCGGCTCACGCCAAGCTGTTCAGCCGTGTGCGTCATGTGCCACCGCGTATGCTCCAGCGCATTCAACAACGCCAATCGCTCGGCATCGTCCAGCGGACGCTCGGACTCTTCAACGGGTCGCACAACCTTTGGCTGCGCCTGACGGATCATCGCCGGCAAATCCTCCAGACCGATCCGCCCGCCATCGCACAGCGCCGCCAGGGTCCGCAACACATTGCGCAATTGACGAACGTTGCCCGGCCAGGCGAAGGCCAGCAAGGCCTGGCGCGCCGGTTCGTCGATCAGCACGGTTTCTCCGCGCGCCTCTTCGGCCAGCAAAAAATCCAGCAGTTGCGATTTGTCACTGCGATCACGCAGTGCCGGCAGCGCGACTTCCAGGCCATTGAGCCGGTAATACAGGTCTTCGCGAAAACTGCCCTCCTCGACCCGTCCCAGCAGATGGCGGTGCGTGGCACTGATGATCCGCACGTTGATCACCTGCGGCTCACCCCCGATGGGCACCACCTGACGATCCTCCAGCACCCTTAACAGCCGCGTTTGCAAGGCCAGGGGCATGTCGCCGATCTCATCAAGGAACAGAGTCCCGCCATCGGCCTGCTGCAACTTGCCACGCATGCCTTCCTTGCGTGCACCGGTGAAACTGCCGCCGCGATAGCCGAACAGCTCACTCTCGATCAGGCTTTCGGGGATGGCCGCGCAGTTCAGGGCGACGAAGGCTTTATCAGCGCGCTGGCTGGCCTGGTGCACAGCCTTGGCAAAAGCTTCCTTGCCCGAACCGGTTTCCCCGTTGATCAGCAAGGGGACGTCCCGTTCATATACACGCAAGGCCTTGCGGAAATCCGCCTGCAACGCAGCGTCACCCAGACAAATACCCGACAGCGGCGAGCGCTCCTCAATGACGGGCCCCGGCACCAAAGGTACTGGCACGCGCCGTGACTGCCCGCGCAAAGCTGCGAACAATCGCCGCCCGTCACGGGTACGCAACGGCCAGCTGGCACTGGCGTCAAGGCTGGCGCGACCGAGCAACTCATCCAGCCCGCAGTCGAAAAACGCCTCCACCGGTTGCCCCTGCAAACCGCCGCGGGCATGTCCCAACAGGTTCAATGCGCTCTGGTTGACCGCGCAGATACGCCCTTCGCCGTCAAACGCCAGCAACCCTTCGCTGAACAGCCCGACGGACTCGGCTTGCAGATGAAAGCGCAACAACCATTGGTTTTCGAAATGACGCAGGAAGTAGCAGCTCTCGATCATCTTCGCCGAAAGATTGACCAAGGCCATGGTATGGAACTGGCTCTGGCGCGATACGTCGTGTCGCGCCGAGGACACGTCGAGCACCGCCAGCAGTTCGCCATGGGGATCGAACACCGGGCTCGCCGAGCAGGTCAGGCCGGTATGACGTCCACGGAAATGTTCGTCTCGATGAATCGTCAGTGCCTGGCGCTCCACCAGGCAGGTGCCGATGCCATTGGTGCCTTCGCAGGCTTCACTCCAGTCGGCACCGAGCCACAATCCGGCACGCTCGAAAATCTTCCGCTCGGTGGGTGCCGTCACGCAGTTGAGGATCACGCCCCGGGCATCGGTCAACAGCACCGCATGCCCGGAACCGGACAGTTGTTGATGCAGGCTGGTCATTTCGTTGCCGGCAATGTGCAGCACCTGTTGCAGACGTTCGCGGCTTTCAAGGACGCGACCATGTTCCAGCACGGTGGGTGCCATGGTCAGGGCCGGATCAAGATGATAGTCCTCAAGGCAACGCAACCAGGAGCGAGCGATGGAGGGGTCGCTGCCGGGACCATGCAAATGCGGCTTGCCTTGGGCAACGGTCAAGACCTGACGGGCATGGCGACTCAAATGGTTGTCGTGCATTTCTTATTGTTCTCCCCGAGCGGTGATCACCGTCCCTGTAGGAGCTGCCGAAGGCTGCGATCTTTTGATATTGAAAAATCAAAGTCAAAAGATCGCAGCCTTCGGCAGCTCCTACAGAGGGGTAGTGCAGTGGCTATGACCGAGCATCCTCCAGCCTAGCCCCTATTGCAATGCCGGCAAGACCGGGCAGTCACAAGCTGTGCCGTAAACGGTACAAAGTGTCACCCGAGCTGTACCGATACCGTCGCAGACGCCACCCGCCCGTCCGACAAAAATCGCGCAAGGCCTTGATTTGTCTGCCCTGCAAGGCGGTGGCCCGACCTTTGCTCTACGCTTAATGCAGCGCACATGCGCGTCCTCCCTATAAGCACAAAAGCAAGGAGAGATACATCATGCGTTACGCTCACCCCGGTACTGAAGGCGCTCTCGTTTCATTCAAGGCCAAATACGGTAACTACATCGGCGGCGAGTTCGTCGCGCCTGTCAAAGGTCAGTACTTCACCAATACCTCGCCAGTGAATGGCCAACCCATTGCCGAATTCCCCCGTTCCACGGCCGAAGACATCGACAAGGCCCTGGATGCTGCCCATGCGGCGGCCGATGCCTGGGGCGCCACGTCCGCCCAGGCGCGTTCCCTGATCCTGCTGAAAATCGCCGATCGCATCGAACAAAATCTGGAAACCCTGGCACTCACCGAAAGCTGGGACAACGGCAAGGCCGTTCGCGAAACCCTCAACGCCGACATCCCGTTGGCCGCCGACCACTTCCGCTACTTCGCCGGCTGCCTGCGTGCCCAGGAAGGCAGCGCTGCAGAAATCGACGGCAACACCGTGGCCTATCACATCCATGAACCACTGGGGGTGGTCGGGCAGATCATTCCGTGGAACTTCCCGATCCTGATGGCCGCCTGGAAACTCGCGCCGGCCCTCGCTGCCGGCAACTGCGTGGTGCTCAAGCCGGCTGAACAAACCCCGTTGGGCATCAGCGTGCTGGTCGAGCTGATCGGCGACCTGCTGCCACCTGGCGTGCTGAACGTCGTGCAAGGCTTCGGCAAAGAAGCCGGTGAAGCCCTGGCCACCAGCAAGCGCATCGCCAAAATCGCCTTTACCGGCTCGACCCCGGTCGGTTCGCACATCATGAAATGCGCGGCGGAAAACATCATCCCGTCCACCGTGGAGCTGGGTGGCAAATCGCCAAACATCTTCTTCGAAGACATCATGAAGGCAGAACCGTCCTTCATCGAGAAGGCCGCCGAAGGCCTGGTACTGGCGTTCTTCAACCAGGGCGAAGTCTGCACCTGCCCTTCCCGTGCGCTGGTGCAGGAGTCGATCTACGACGAATTCATGCAGGTGGTGATGAAGAAAGTCCTGCAAATCAAACGCGGCGACCCCTTCGATACCGACACCATGGTCGGCGCCCAGGCGTCCGAACAGCAGTTCGACAAAATCCTGTCGTACCTGGAAATCGCCAAGGGTGAAGGCGCCGAGCTGCTGACCGGCGGCAAGGTGGAAAAACTCGAAGGTAACCTGGCAACCGGCTATTACATCCAGCCGACCCTGCTCAAGGGCACCAACAAAATGCGTGTGTTCCAGGAAGAAATCTTCGGCCCGGTGGTGAGCATCACCACCTTCAAGGACGAAGCCGAAGCCCTGGCCATCGCCAACGACACCGAGTTCGGCCTGGGTGCCGGCCTCTGGACCCGCGACATCAACCGCGCCTACCGCATGGGCCGCGCCATCAAGGCCGGTCGTGTGTGGACCAACTGCTACCACCTCTACCCGGCGCACGCCGCGTTCGGCGGTTACAAGAAGTCCGGCGTCGGCCGTGAAACCCACAAAATGATGCTCGATCACTATCAGCAGACCAAAAACCTGCTGGTGAGCTACGACATCAATCCGTTGGGCTTCTTCTAAGTACCAGGGCGATGCAGGCATGCTGTATCGCCCTCTCAAACGCCTTCGCGAGCCTGCCCGCGAAGGCGTCTTCAATGACACAAGCGCGCTGCCGGTCAGCCTGGCATGAGCCTTGCCTCAAATATATGAGATGCATGCAGACCTCTTGTGGGAGCGGGCTTGCTCGCGAAGGCGTTGTTTCATTCGACATATTTATCGCCTGATTCGCCGCCTTCGCGAGCAAGCCCGCTCCCACAAGGGGTCAGTGATCAATCCAAGTCATTTAAAGAACTGGAGAAACCCGCCCCATGGCCGTATTCGCCCATTCCGTCGGCGCCCAGACTTATCGCTTCGACAGCCTCAAGGACGTGATGGCCAAAGCCAGCCCGGCCCGCTCCGGGGACTTTCTGGCCGGTGTCGCCGCCCTTAATGATGGCGAGCGCGTTGCCGCGCAGATGGCATTGGCCGATATCCCGTTGAGCCACTTCCTTCAGGAAGTACTGATTCCCTATGAAGCCGATGAAGTCACCCGGCTGATCATCGACACCCACGACAAGCAGGCGTTTGCCATCGTCAGTCACCTCACCGTCGGCGGCTTTCGCGACTGGCTGCTCAGCGATGCCGCCGATGAACAGACTCTGCGTGCGCTCGCTCCCGGCCTGACGCCGGAAATGGCGGCCGCCGTCTCGAAAATCATGCGCGTACAGGATCTGGTCCTGGTGGCGCAGAAAATCCGAGTGATCACCCAATTTCGCGGCACCCTCGGCCTGCACGGGCGCCTGTCCACTCGCCTGCAGCCCAATCACCCGACCGACGAGCCGGCCGGTATCGCCGCGAGCATTCTCGACGGCCTGCTGCACGGCAATGGCGATGCCATGATCGGTATCAATCCGGCCACCGACAGCATCGCCTCGATTTGCGCCATGCTGGAAATGCTCGACGCCATCATTCAGCGCTACGAGATTCCCACTCAGGCCTGCGTGTTGACTCATGTCACCACCTCCATTGAAGCGGTGAATCGCGGCGTGCCTCTGGATCTGGTCTTCCAGTCGATTGCCGGCACCGAGGCAGCCAACGCCAGCTTCGGCATCAATCTGAACGTGCTCAAGGAAGGCTACGACGCGGGCTTGAGCCTCAATCGCGGCACGCTCGGGCAGAATCTGATGTATTTCGAAACCGGCCAGGGCAGTGCCCTGTCGGCCAACGCCCACCATGGCATCGATCAACAGACCTGTGAAACCCGGGCCTACGCGGTAGCACGACATTTCAACCCGTTTCTGGTGAATACAGTCGTAGGATTCATCGGCCCGGAATACCTCTACAACGGTAAGCAAATCATCCGCGCCGGCCTCGAAGACCACTTCTGCGGCAAGCTGCTCGGCGTGCCGATGGGTTGCGACATTTGCTACACCAATCATGCCGAAGCCGACCAGGATGACATGGACACCTTGCTGACCCTGTTGGGCGTGGCCGGGATCAATTTCATCATGGGCATCCCCGGTTCCGACGACATCATGCTCAACTACCAGACCACCTCATTTCACGATGCGCTCTACGCCCGGCAGACCCTGGGGCTCAAGCCGGCACCGGAATTCGAGGCGTGGCTGGCAAAAATGGGCATTTTTACCCAGGCGGACGGCAAGGTGCTGTTCGGTGACAGCCTGCCACCGGCCTTTCGCCAGGCTCTGGCGCAATTGGGATGAGTGTTGATATGGAAAAACTGCCCTTCGATCCGCACAACCCCTGGCAAGAACTGCGGCGCCTGACGCCGGCGCGAATTGCCCTGGGCCGCACCGGCACCAGCATGCCGACCCGGGCACAGCTGGATTTTCAATACGCCCATGCCCAGGCGCGCGATGCGGTGCATTTGCCGTTCGACCATGCCAGCCTGAGTTCGCAACTGACCGAACGCGGGCAGGACAGCCTGTTGCTGCACAGCGCAGCGCCAGACCGAAACAGCTATTTGCAACGCCCCGATCTGGGGCGCAAGTTGAGTGCCGACTCCGCGCAGGCTCTGCGCGATTACGCATCTGCCCACCCTGGGGGTGTCGACCTGGTCATCGCGGTCGCCGATGGCTTGTCAGCATTGGCGGTTCACCGGCATACCCTGCCATTTCTGGCGCGCATGGAAGAACACATCCGTGCTGAAAACTGGAGCGTCGCCCCGATTATCCTTGTGGAACAAGGCCGCGTTGCCGTCGCCGACGAAATCGGCGAACTGCTGGGGGCCAGAATGACGGTGATCCTGATTGGCGAACGCCCTGGCCTCAGCTCTCCCGACAGCCTGGGTTTGTATTTCACCTACAACCCCAAGATCGGCCTGACGGACGCCTACCGCAACTGCATCTCCAACGTGCGCCTCGAAGGGCTGAGTTACGGCATGGCGGCACACCGCCTGCTGTATTTGATGCGCGAAGCCTGTCGACGGCAGCTGTCGGGGGTCAATCTGAAGGACGAAGCGCACATTCACACGCTGGAGGAAGAATCAGATTCGGACATGAAGGGTAATTTCCTGCTCAGCTCACCGCAGACCTGAACTGCTTGCGCGTTGCACTTTCGTTCCAATTTGAGGCAGGATCGGATCCACGGCCTCCAGAGTTCCCCGTCGCCGTCCAAGCACGCAAGACAGCCACTTGAAGACGAGACCTACCATGCGGATTATTCAAGCGACCCTCGAACACCTGGATCTGCTGACCCCGTTGTTCGTCAAATATCGCGAGTTTTATGGTTCCCTGCCGTATCCGGACTCGTCCCGAGCGTTCCTCGAGAAACGCCTGCGCCGTAAGGAGTCGGTCATCTATCTGGCCCTGTCCGATGACGATGACAATAAACTGATGGGATTCTGCCAGCTGTACCCAAGCTTCTCTTCGCTATCGCTAAAGCGCGTCTGGATCCTCAACGATATCTACGTCGCCGAGGACGCCCGTCGCCAATTGGTGGCCGACCATCTGATTCGTACCGCGAAGAAAATGGCCAAGGAAACCAACGCCGTGCGTATGCGTGTCTCCACCAGCAGCAACAATGCAGTGGCGCAGAAGACCTATGAATCCATCGGGTTCAAGGAAGACACCGAGTTCAAGAACTACGTGTTGCCCATCAGCGACAAGTTGTAGCGCTTCACCCGCGCCCTTCTGTAGGAGCGAGCCTGCTCGCGATAATCCCGAGAACACCACTGGGTGTCAGGCACTCAGCGTTATCGTTCACGACCATCGCGAGCAAGCTCGCTCCTACAGAGTCACGGCATCGACAGGGTTATTAATTGTCATCAGACTGCCAACTATCCCACCGACATCCCCCGCTACAATCTCGACGCGTTTTTCACTTCTCAGATCGTATAATGCCGACCTTTCCGACTTGTAAGAAAAACTACACTCGTCTGTAGGCCTTACGCGAAGTCATCCGCACAGGCCTGCCGAGTCGGGCCGTCATCACAGGTGCCCTCCATGGATTTCAACCCGATCGATCTAGTGCTGCACCTCGATGTCTACCTCGATATGCTGGTCACCAACTACGGCCCATGGATCTACGCGATTCTATTTCTGGTGATCTTCTGTGAAACCGGCCTGGTGGTCATGCCGTTCCTGCCAGGCGACTCGCTACTGTTCATCGCCGGTGCTGTGGCTGCCGGTGGCGGCATGGACCCGGTACTGCTGGGAGGCTTGCTGATGCTCGCGGCGATACTGGGGGACAGTACCAACTACATCATTGGACGAACGGTCGGCGAGCGATTGTTCAGCAATCCAAACTCTAAAATCTTCCGTCGCGATTACCTGCAACAAACCCACGACTTCTATGAAAAGCACGGCGGTAAAACCGTGACCCTGGCGCGCTTTCTGCCAATCATTCGTACCTTTGCACCGTTCGTCGCCGGTGTGGGAAAAATGCCTTATCCGCGATTCTTCGCCTTCAGCGTTCTGGGCACCATCCTCTGGGTCGGCGGCCTGGTCACCCTCGGCTACTTCTTCGGCAACGTACCGTTCATCAAATCCAATCTGTCCCTGCTGGTGGTCGGCATCATCCTGTTGTCGCTGGTGCCGATGATCATCGGCGTGGTGCGCAGCCGCTTCGGTGGCTCGAACTCCAAAGCCGAAACGCACTGATTCGACATGTGGTCGCTCAGCACCTGGCGACGCCGGCGCACTCTGGCCAAGCACCCGATTGCCGATGACATGTGGCAACGGGTGCGCCAACACCTGAGCTTTCTTGATGGTATCAGCGCCGCCGAAGACCGATGGCTACGCGAAGCCTGCGTCCTGTTTCTGGAAGACAAACACCTGACCACCCTGCCGGGCGTCGAACTGCATCAGGAACAGCGCCTGCTGCTCGCCGCGCAGGCGCAATTGCCGCTGCTGCACCTGGGTGATCTGAACTGGTATCAGGGCTTTCACGAAATCATTCTCTACCCCGACGATTTCCTCAGCCCCCAGCGCCATCGTGACGCCAGCGGTGTCGAACACGAATGGGACGGCGAACACAGTGGCGAAGCGTGGCAGCAGGGCCCGGTCATCCTCGCCTGGCCCGGCGTCATGGCCAGTGGTGGCTGGGAAGGCTACAACCTGGTGATCCACGAACTGGCGCACAAGCTCGACATGCTCAACGGCAATGCCAACGGTTTGCCACCGCTGCACGCCGACATGCGGGTCAGCGACTGGGCCAGGATCATGCAGCACGCCTATGACGATCTCGACCGGCAACTGGAGCGCAATCCGGATGCACAAACCGCCATCGATCCCTATGCCGCGGAGAATCCCGCCGAGTTCTTCGCCGTCACCAGCGAATACTTTTTCAGCGCCCCGGATTTGCTGCACGAGGCTTATCCACAGGTGTATGAGCAGTTGAAGTTGTTCTATCGACAGGACCCGCTGGCAAGGCTCAGGCAACTTCTCGCCAACGACCCTGTCTATCGGGCACACGACTGAGGTTCTACGACTTCTGGTACATGGCGCAGGCGTAGGAATATGCCTATAATCGCCGCCACTTTTTGGTCAACTACGGGGGCATCGCCCAATGAGCTACAGCAAGATTCCGGCTGGCAAAGACCTGCCGAACGACATCTACGTCGCGATCGAGATTCCGGCCAACCACGCGCCGATCAAATACGAAATCGACAAAGACAGCGATTGCCTGTTCGTTGACCGTTTCATGGCCACCCCAATGTTCTACCCGGCCAACTACGGTTACATCCCGAACACCCTGGCCGACGACGGTGACCCCCTCGACGTGCTGGTCGTGACCCCTTACCCGGTTGCTCCAGGTTCGGTGATCCGCGCGCGTCCAGTCGGCATCCTGAACATGACCGACGATGGCGGCGGCGATGCCAAAGTCGTTGCAGTGCCACACGACAAGCTGTCCCAACTGTACGTCGACGTGAAGGAATACACCGATCTGCCACCCCTGCTGATCCAGCAGATCGAGCACTTCTTCGCGAACTACAAAGATCTCGAAAAAGGCAAATGGGTGAAAATCGAAGGCTGGGACGGCGCTGACGCTGCCCGTGCCGCGATCACCAAGTCGGTTGCCGCCTACAAAGGCTAAGCCTCGCGACCTGCGACACGCTTGAAGAAAACCCCGGTTGATCCGGGGTTTTTTGTGCCTGGGCGGCAAGGGCCTAAACAGCTTGTTTATGGCGGCCTACAGAAAAGTTTTAGCGTGTGTAATTTCCCACAAGAACGCCTTACATCTCGTCGCAAAATTTGCCTCGATTTTGAACGCAAGGTTTATTCAAACCGCTCTGGGCCGGCCTTAGACTCGTGTTTATGAGAAAGAACACTAGTGGTCCAAGATTCAAGGCACTCCTGGAAGCTGCGAACATCACCACCACGGGATTCGCAAAGTTCTGGGGCACGGAAGCCCAAAACGTTCATAACTGGTACACCCGGGGCGTACCCGCGTACCGCATGGAAGAGGTCTCGCGCCTGCTGTCCGTCAACAGCCAATGGCTGAAGACCGGCGAAGGCCCGAAAGAAGCCCCGCGGTTGCACACAGATCCGGGTCAGACGTTCGATACCCAAGCCATCAGTGGCGTCTACACGGTGCTCGAATCCAACGACATCGCACTGCCGCTCTACAAGGAAGCGCCCACGACTGCCGGCTCCGGCAAGACCCACGTCATCAAGGACCCGGAGCAAACCGTCCGCCTGCCCCGCAGCCACCTCGAAACCCTGAACATCCACCCCACCGACGCCATCTGCACCCACATGATCGGCAACAGCATGGCGGAGAAAATCGAAGACGGCTCCACCCTCGCCATCGACCGCAGCCTCACCCAGGTGGTGGACGGCGAAATCTACGCCATCGAACACGACGGCATGCTGCGCATCAAATACCTGCACCGCATGCCCGGCAACGCATTGCGTCTGCGCAGCCACAACAGCGCCGAATACCCGGACGAGATCTTCCGCGCGGCGCAGATCGAGGAGCAGAGGATTCATGTGCTGGGGTGGGTATTCTGGTGGTCGACACTGAACAAGCGGCGGCCGGTGGTGCCGTTTCTCTGACCCTCCATCACTCTGTGCCCCTGCACAGAACCGGGTGGGAGCGGGCTTGGTCCGGGCGGCGATCCGACGAAGAGGCCCGGATACACGGTACAAATTCCCGCGTCCTGCCGCACAAATCGCTCTATTACGCACTTGAGACTGGGCATCCCCAACAAAACTCAGTATCCTGCGCCCCACATTCGCGCATCGACCCGCCAAGCGGCCCAGATGACGCCTGACGCGGCAGACCACTGTCTGACCAAGTCCCACAGCCGGACGCAAGATCCGGATGTAAGTTTTGAAGGCTGGCGCGGTTTACCAAAAATAAACCAAGCCAGTCCCCGAGAAGCCGGCCACAAGCCGGCTTTTTAATGCCTGTTGGAAA
>DATMUG010000291.1:0-3398 GCA_035563915.1 Pseudomonas sp.
CTGTGGCGAGGGAGCTTGCTCCCGCTGGGGCGCGAAGCGACCCCCAAAGAAGGTCTGCCGAGCCCAGCGGGAGCAAGCTCCCTCGCCACAAAAAGCAGCTCAAGCACTCAAGGAATTGTCGGTGCATGCATCCAGTCCAACTGCCCGGCCGGCACCGGTCGCCCGAACCAGTAACCTTGCCCCAGCTGGCTGCCATGCTCGAGCAAAAACGCCGCCTGCTCGGCCTGTTCGATGCCTTCGGCGTGTACCTGCATACCCATGCTCTGCGCCAGGGCGACGATCACCCGTACGATGGCCGCGTCGTCCTCGTCCCACGGCAACCCGGCGACGAAACCCTGATCGATCTTGAGTTTCTGCACCGGCAGGCGCTTGAGTCGCAGCAACGATGAATAACCAGTGCCGAAGTCGTCGATAGCCAACTGCACACCCAGTTCACGCAGGCGATACATCTGTTCCAGCGCCACCTCCGCGTCTTCCATCACCGCGCTTTCGGTGATCTCCAACTCCAGGCACGCCGGGTTCAGTCCGGTTTCAAGCAGCACCTGCGCCACTTGCTCATACAGCTCACGGCGGGCGAACAGACGCGACGAGATATTCACCGCGACAAACGTCAATTCCACGCCGGCCTGCTGCCATTGGCACATTTGCCGGCACGCCTGCTGCATCACCCAGGCGTCGATTTCAGCGATCAACCCGGTGCGCTCGGCAATCGGGATGAATTCCCCCGGCGATACTAGCCCCCGCTGTGGATGCTCCCAGCGCACCAGCGCTTCGACGCCAATCAATCGGCCTGTTTGCAAGTCATGCACCGGCTGGTAATGCACCCGCAGTTGCTGCTGGTCCAGCGCATGGCGCAATTCGAACGAGGTTTCGACCCGTTGCTGGGCATGGGCAGTCAACTCTTGGGTATAGAGCGCGTAATCATTGCGGCCTGCGCCCTTGGCCTTGAACAGCGCCGAATCGGCATTGCGCAACAGTTGCTCGGCGCTCAGGGCATCGCCGGGAAACAGGCTGATGCCGATGCTGGCATTGATGAACAACTGATGCCCGCCGACAGGAAATACGTCCTTGAGCCCATCGATGATGCGCCGGGCCAGCGCCGCAGCCTGCTCCAGCTGTGGACAGCTCTCGGCGAGCACAGCGAACTCGTCGCCGCTCAGTCGCGCCAGGGTGACACCAGGACCGAACATGGCCTTCAGGCGCTCCGCGACCGCCTTGAGCAACTGGTCGCCGATGGTATGGCCGAGGCTGTCGTTGATCATCTTGAAATGATCCAGATCGATCAGCAGCAGCGCGCAGCCACGTTTCAACAGCTGCGCCGAGGCCAGGGCCTGCTCCGCGCGATCGGTGAACAACAGGCGATTGGGCAAGTCAGTCAGCGGATCGTGGTGAGCCAGGTGCATCAGCTCCTGCTCGGAATTCTTGATTGCGCTGATATCGGAGAACACCGCGACGTAATGACTGCGCAGCCCCTGGTCGTCATGAATGGCGCGGATGGTTTGCCACTGCGGGAAGATTTCACCGCTTTTGCGGCGATTCCAGATTTCTCCGCTCCACTGGCCTTCGCCGTCGAGGGTTGCAAACATCTGCTGATAGAAATCCACCGAGTGTCGGCCGGACTTGAACAGATTGGGTCGCCTGCCCAGCACCTCTTCACGCTGATAACCGGTGATCCGCATGAAGGCCGGGTTGACGTGAACGATCAAGCCCTCGCGATCAGTAACCAGCACCCCTTCACGGGTACAATCGAAAACCGCTGCTGCCTGACGCAAACGTTCACGATCTTCGCCGTTATCAGGTGATTGGGTGCCGATTGCCGGACGACGCGAAAGACGCGCCCCGGTGATAAAGACAAATCCGGCGCTGAACAACAGCCAGGCATAACCGTTGATCAGTTGCCACCGCGATAGCTCGGCAGAATTATCGAAGAAACTGTTCAATAAATCGCCACTGAGCAGCAGCCAGGCCCCGGAAAACATCAGGTAGAACAACGCTGCAACCGTGGCAGCGCGATAGCCGGCAGACATAAGACTGTCCATGTCCCTACAGAAATGCCGGGATTATAAAGCAAAGGGCCACTCTTATCTGAAAGGGCGACTGGTTTTCTCCGTGGGCATGGTGATAATGCAACGGCTGTTTTTTTCTTTATCGAGGGCCCTATAGCCTATGTGGTACGAAGGTTTTCTCGGCTTGTCGGCCTGGTCATTGGTCGCGGTCACCCTGCTGATGACCCACGTGACAATCGTCGCCGTCACGGTCTATCTGCACCGCTATTCAGCCCATCGCTCCCTTGAGCTCAATGCCGGCCTGAAACATTTCTTCCGCTTCTGGCTGTGGCTGACCACGGCGCAGAACACCCGCGAGTGGACGGCGATCCACCGCAAGCATCACGCCAAATGCGAAACCGTCGATGACCCGCACAGCCCGGTCATCAAGGGTTTGTCCACCGTGCTGCGCAAAGGCGCGGAGCTGTACCGCGCCGAGGCGGAAAACGCCGAAACCCTGCGCATCTATGGCAAGAATTGCCCGGAAGACTGGATCGAACGCAACCTCTACAGCCGCTACCCGCGCCTGGGCGTGATGATCATGGCGGTCATCGACCTGCTGCTGTTCGGCACCATCGGCATCACCATCTGGGCCATCCAGATGATGTGGATTCCGGTCTGGGCCGCCGGTGTGGTCAATGGCCTGGGCCACGCCATCGGCTACCGCAACTTCGAGTGTCGCGATGCGGCGACCAATCTGGTGCCCTGGGGCATCCTGATCGGCGGCGAAGAGCTGCACAACAACCATCACACCTACCCGAACTCCGCCAAACTGTCGGTGAAGAAGTGGGAATTCGATCTGGGTTGGGCGTGGATTCAAGTGTTCAGCTTCCTGCGCCTGGCCAAGGTTCAGCGCGTCGCACCGATTGCGCACCGCGTCGAAGGCAAGGGCAGCCTGGACATGGACACCGCCATGGCGATCCTCAACAACCGCTTCCAGATCATGGCCCAGTACCGCAAGTTGGTGATCGGGCCGCTGGTCAAGCAAGAGCTGGCCAAGGTCGATCATTCGGTCCGACACCAGTTCCGCCGCGCCAAGCGCCTGCTCTCGCGGGAAACCAGCCTGCTGGACGAGCGCCACCACGTGCGCATCCAGACCATGCTCGAACACAGCCAGGCGCTGAAGGTCATCTACGAAAAACGCCTGGCCCTGCAGCAGATCTGGGTCAAGACCAGTTCCAACGGTCACGACATGCTCGCCGCCATCAAGGACTGGGTGCATGAAGCCGAAGCCAGCGGGATTCAATCCCTGCGCGATTTCGCCGACCAGTTGAAAACCTACTCGCTGCGCCCTGCTGCCTGACGGTGTATATGCGGTAAAACTGTGGGAGCGGGCTTGCTCGCGAAAGCGGT
>DATMUG010000292.1:0-14088 GCA_035563915.1 Pseudomonas sp.
ATGAGAAATTTGTGAGTGCTGCGCACTCAAGCGGGAGCAAGCTCCCTCGCCACAGAGGATTGCTCTAGCCGTTAGATCAGCGGCTCATCCGCCTTTTTGTGCTTCCAGCTGTCATTGCCCGGCAGCATCAGGTTCAGCGCAATCGCCACTACTGCGCACAGCGCGATGCCTTTGAGGCCGAAGTCGTCCGGGCCGGTACCGGTGCCGACGAGTACGCCGCCAATCCCGAACACCAGCGTCACCGAAACAATCACCAGATTGCGCGCTTCGCCCAGATCGATCTTGTGGCGAATCAGCGTGTTCATGCCAACCGCGGCGATCGAACCGAACAACAGGCAGAGGATCCCGCCCATCACCGGCACCGGAATGCTTTGCAGCAACGCACCGAATTTGCCGATGAACGCCAGGCTGATGGCGAAAATCGCCGCCCACGTCATGATTTTCGGGTTGTAGTTCTTGGTCAGCATCACCGCGCCGGTGACTTCGGCATAGGTGGTGTTGGGCGGGCCACCGAACAGGCCGGCCGCGGTGGTGGCGATGCCGTCACCGAGCAGGGTGCGATGCAGCCCAGGCTTCTTCAGGTAATCACGACCGGTCACGCTGCCCACCGCAATCACGCCGCCGATGTGCTCGATGGCCGGCGCCAGTGCCACGGGGACGATGAACAGGATCGCCTGCCAGTTGAATTCCGGTGCGGTAAAGGCGGGGATGGCGAACCAGGGAGCGGCGGCAATCTTTGCCGTATCGACGACACCGAAGTAAAAGGACATGCCGAAACCCACGAACACGCCGGAGATGATCGGTACCAGGCGGAAAATGCCTTTGCCGAACACCGCGACGATCAGGGTGGTCAGCAAGGCTGGCATCGAGATCATCATGGCCGTCTGGTAATGAATCAGCTCGGAACCGTCGCCAGCCTTGCCCATCGCCATGTTGGCAGCAATGGGCGCCATGGCCAGGCCAATGGAGATGATCACCGGACCAATCACTACCGGAGGCAAAAGACGGTCGATGAAACCTGTGCCCTTGATCTTCACGGCCAGGCCCAGGAAGGTATAGACAAAACCGGCCGCCATCACGCCGCCCATGGTCGCCGCCAGGCCGAACTGGCCCTTGGCGAGAATGATCGGGGTGATGAAGGCAAAGCTCGATGCCAGGAATACCGGCACCTGACGCCCGGTGACGACCTGGAACAGAATCGTCCCAAGACCTGCGGTAAACAGTGCCACGTTCGGGTCCAGGCCCGTGATCAGTGGCATCAGCACCAGGGCGCCAAAAGCCACGAACAGCATCTGCGCGCCGGACAGCACCGTGCGCCAGAGCGGATCGTTGAACTCATCCTGCATGGTCACGCGTCCTTCTGCTTGGTGCCGAAGATCTTGTCACCGGCATCGCCCAGGCCCGGGATGATGTAACCGTGTTCGTTGAGTTTTTGATCAATGGAAGCGGTATAGATGATCACGTCCGGGTGTGCCTTCTCGACCACGGCAATGCCTTCCGGCGCGGCGACCAGCACCATGGCGCGGATGTCCTTGCAACCTGCCTTCTTCAACAGGTCGATGGTGGCAACCATCGAACCGCCGGTGGCGAGCATCGGGTCGATGATCATGGCCAGGCGTTCGTCGATTTCCGGTACCAGTTTCTCAAGGTAGGTGTGGGCTTCGAGGGTTTCCTCGTTGCGGGCCACGCCCACGGCGCTGACCTTGGCGCCGGGGATCAGGCTCAGTACGCCTTCGAGCATGCCGATGCCGGCGCGCAGGATCGGCACCACGGTAATTTTCTTGCCGGCGATTTTTTCCACCGACACGGTGCCGCACCAACCGTCGATGTCGTAAGTCTCCAGCGGCAGGTCTTTGGTGGCTTCATAGGTCAGCAGGGCGCCGACTTCCTGAGCGAGCTCACGGAAATTCTTGGTGCTGATGTCTGCGCGGCGCATAAGGCCAAGTTTGTGACGGATCAGCGGATGGCGGATCTCGAGGATGGGCATGGGGAAAGGCTCCGGCGGCGGGCAAAAAAACCGGCCTAGATTAATCTATCCGAGGGTGTTGTCCTATAGACATACAGTACGTTAGTCCACAAACGCTTGATCTGGCCGTTCGGGATGCGTACCTTTGCCCGCTTTTCCGAATCCGTCCCTCCCCCCAGACCCCCTTGGAGAGCGCCATGTCCGCTGATCTCGAGCATATCCGTCAAATCATGCGAGAGGCTGACTGCCTGTACACCGAAGCTGAAGTCGAGGCGGCCATCGCCCGCGTCGGTGCACAAATCAACGATCAACTGGCGGACAGCAATCCGGTGGTGTTCTGTGTGATGAACGGCGGGCTGATTTTCTCCGGCAAACTGCTGACCCACCTGAACTTCCCGCTGGAATCGTCCTACCTGCACGCCACCCGCTATCGCAACGAAACCAGCGGCGGCGAGCTGTTCTGGAAAGCCAAGCCGGAAATCTCGTTCATCGACCGTGATGTGCTGATCATCGACGACATCCTCGATGAAGGTCACACCCTGGGCGCGATCATCGACTTCTGCAAACACGCCGGCGCGCGTAAAGTGCACACCGCCGTCCTGATTGACAAGGACCACGACCGCAAGGCGCGTCCGGACCTGAAGGCCGATTTCGTCGGTTTGCCATGCATCGACCGTTACATCTTCGGTTACGGTATGGACTACAAAGGCTACTGGCGTAACGCCAACGGGATTTTTGCCGTTAAAGGAATGTAAGCAATGGCCACACCGAGCTTTCTTGATCAAACACTGTTCGCTGAGTTGGCCGAGAAAGCCGGGGCCAATCCGCGTGGGCGCCAGCACCACAACTTCCACCAGATGGAAGATGCCTGCCACCGCATGGCGGTCGGGTTGCAACCAAGCACCTATATCCCGCCTCACCGCCATTTGGGTGAAAACAAGGCCGAAACCCTGCTGGTCCTCAAAGGGCGCCTGGGGCTGTTGATTTTTGATGAGACAGGCGCGGTGGTGAAAAAGCAGATCCTGCAAGCCGGTGGCGACTGTGTCGGCGTGGATCTGCCGACCGGGGTGTTCCACGGTCTGGTGGTGCTGGAGGCCGACAGCCTGATGTTCGAGTGCAAGGCTGGCCCTTATCGCCCGGTCGGCGAGGGTGAACTCGCCCATTGGGCGCCACGCGAAGGCGAACCGGGCGTCGCTGAATATCAGGCCTGGATGCGCGCGCAGTTCGATTGATCACTTACCCCCCTGTAGGAGCGAGCCTGCTCGCGAAAAACCTGAGGCCACCACGGGGCTTCAGGTTTCCCCGCATCATCGTTGACGACCATCGTCGCAATGCCGCCCGAAGCATGCTCGCTCCTACAAGGGCGTGATAAATTGCTCGGCCCCGTTTCCGGAGCCTGTCATGAGCCTGTTGATCCGCTGCTGCGCCGCCCTGTTGCTGACCCTCAGCCTGCCTTTGGCCGCTGCTCCGGCGCCGATGCATGCGCAATTCCTTCCACCGGATGACCTGACCTTGCGTGCGGAGGAACCTGAGCAGCAACAATTGCTGCAAGTCACCGAATACTCGGTGGTGGTCGGTGCCCAACGCCAGTCCAATCAACAGCCGATCCCGGTGACCTCGCCTTTGTTGATCCGCCTCAAAGGCAAATCCCTGAACAAGGGCGCGACGATCAATCAGGTGCTGGTCAATTTCGATGGCGAGAGCAAAAGCCTGAAAAAGCCGGTCTACGACGACCAGAGCAAGACCCTGACGCTTTACTACCCGTTGGCTCAGTACCGGGTGATTATCGATTTGCTGCGTAATGACACCCTGTATTGTCAGTTCCTCAGCTACGCCAACGGCCACATCTGGGCAGATCTGCACACCGGCAGCGTTCGTCCGCGTTGAGTGCCGGGCCTGCGCAGGGGTAAACTGCCCGCCCCGTGAAATGTCTGCGAGCTGGAGTCGGCAATGCGTAAAGATAAGAAACAAGTGATTGGTGACGAAATCGGCGATGAGCAGATCAAGTTGTTCCTCAATTTCGAACCGGTCGACGCCACTTCGCCTTCGTTGCACAAACTGATCAAGGCCTACCGTGGTTTGCGCATCGACGATTTCGAGCGTTTCCTGACGTTCTTTGTCGAGGCGGGTTATGACCTGAACGGCAAGGACGAACACGGCAATGACTTCGTTGCCCTGATCCAGGATCAGCGCAATGCACCGGATTACATCGAGCTGATCCAAAAGGCTCGCGGTTAAGATCAGGCACACTGGAATTTGTGGCGAGGGAGCTTGCTCCCGCTTGAGTGCGCAGCACTCACAAGATTTTTGGGGCCGCCGCCCAGCGGGAGCAAGTTCCCTTGCCACAGAGGTCGTTGTTCAAGAAATATTGATTTCAGACCAAAAAAACGCCCCGCCCTCAATGAGGACGGGGCGTTTTTATTGGAGCCGAATCAAGCGTAGCTTTCGGTTTCGCTGCTGGCTTCAACCAGTTCCAGGGCGACGTTGTTCTGCGTGTTGATCTTGCGATACAGCGCAGCGTCGGTTTCCAGGACTTTTTCGCGAGCCGGGAAGATTTCCGCCAGTTTGGCTGCCCATTCGCCGGAAGTTTTGCTCGGGAAGCATTTTTCGATCAGTTCCAGCATGATCGAAACGGTCACCGATGCACCAGGGGAAGCACCGAGCAGGGCGGCCAGGGTGCCGTCCTTGGCCGCGACCAGTTCGGTACCGAACTGCAGGATGCCGCCTTTTTTCGGGTCTTTCTTGATGATCTGTACCCGTTGGCCGGCCACTTCCAGGCGCCAGTCTTCGGCTTTCGCCTCCGGGTAGAAGCGGCGCAAGGATTCCAGGCGCTGCTCCATCGATTGCATCACTTCGCTGACCAGGTATTTGGTCAGGTCCATGTTGTTTTTCGCCACGGCCAGCATCGGACCGATGTTGCCGGCGCGAACCGACATCGGCAGGTCCATGAAGGAGCCATGCTTGAGGAACTTGGTGGTGAAACCGGCGTAAGGTCCGAAGAGCAGGGATTTCTTGCCGTCGACGACGCGGGTGTCCAGGTGCGGCACGGACATCGGTGGCGAACCCACGGCAGCCTGGCTGTAAACCTTGGCCTGGTGGTGTTTGACCACTTCCGGATTGTCGCAGCGCAGCCACTGGCCACTGATCGGGAAGCCGCCAAAGCCTTTGCTCTCTTCGATGCCCGAAGCCTGCAGCAGCGGCAACGCCGCGCCGCCAGCACCGAGGAAGACGAACTTGGCGTCGACTTCACGGCTATTGCCGCTGTTGACATCCTTGATGCTGACGGTCCAGCCGCCGCTCTTGTTGCGTTTCAGGCCGGTCACGCGCTTGCAGTACTTGACCTGGGCATCGGGTGCGCTGGTCAGGTGCTTGAGCAACTGGTTGGTCAGGGCGCCGAAGTTGACGTCGGTACCATTGATCACGCGCGTGGCGGCGAGGACTTCATCCTTCGCGCGGCCCGGCATCATCAATGGCATCCACTCGGCCATCTTCGCCTTGTCTTCGGTGTACTCCATGTCGGAGAAGGCGTGATGCTTGCTCAGCAACTTGAAGCGTTCCTTGAGGAACGACACGCCTTTATCGCCCTGAACAAAGCTCAGGTGCGGCACCGGACTGATGAAGGATTTGCACGAACCGAAGGTGCCTTTTTTGGTCAGGTACGACCAGAACTGCTTCGACACCTCGAACTGGGTGTTGATGTGCACGGCTTTCTTGATGTCGACTTTGCCGTCGGCAGACTGCGGCGTGTAGTTCAGCTCGCACAGGCCGGCGTGACCGGTACCGGCGTTGTTCCACGGGTTGGAACTCTCCGCGGCACCGGAATCCATCAGCTCGACGACTTCCAGCTTGATCGCGGGGTCGAGCTCTTTGAGCAGTACTGCGAGGGTGGCACTCATGATGCCGGCCCCAACCAGTACTACGTCGACTGCTTCGTTATGCGCCATTTAACGCGTCTCCAAAATCTGCAGCACCAAATTGACGGCATGGCTGCCAAACGTTCCGGGGCGTGTCTTGTTGCCCCAGGTACCCATGGCAGGATCGCCATGTCCGAATCTTCGCAATTTTTTGCAACTTCGACGGACGCTGCCTGCCGGGTCTAGTCAGAGTTCATATGAACTCATTTCAACGGGCGACTGGCAATTCGACTTATGGTCGATACATCCGTTTGTGCAACCAAATCCGTAGCGGACAGGCTTCAGGCCCCGGTATTCGTGGAGTACTCGGTCCTGTGTCGTCGGGCTGTTGTAGACGCTAATGGTGCATATCCAAACGCAAAACTATTCATTTGCTCGCCACACTCTTGTGAAGTTGTGAAAACCCGTTTTTTTCACGCTCTTTTGAAGACGTGAACCTCAAAAAGGGCTGCCCCAGCCTGGCACCGTGCCCGCAGGGTTGCCGCCAGGGAGTACATGACGGGCAAATCGGGCAAACAGCTCAGTGACCGAGCGTAATGACAGCTCTGCAGATTCGCGAAAAGTGGAGGTTTTGCATGAGAAACAGCAAGCGCGCCAGCTTCACTCGATCTGTGTGGGCGGCTCTCTGTGGGCGGTGCGGGTTGTCAATTCCAGTGCAATACCTGGGCATTGACGGTGTTGCGAGGCCCGATCAGGAGACGTCCTTATAATCGGGGGGAGATTGTATCTAAGAAATGCAGGGAAATGGGCGTGTTTAACGACTTTTATTAGGCGTCTGGTCAGGTGGTCAACAGTTGTCGTACCCGTTGGCGAGATTGACGCTCGGCGACGCGGGCGCTGGCGGGCAGGGGCTGGTGCAGCCAGTTGAGGCGAATTTCCTCGATCTCCACCCATCCGTCGCCCATGGGCTGGAGGCTGCATTGCTTGAATGCCTGGCAATGACCGTTGTGATCGAGCAGGGCGAAGCAGCGATGTAATGGGCGTGGCGCGAACAAAGAGATCAGGTAGCGCATGGACAGATACCTTGAAGAGGACTGATGTGAAGGCTGTCAAAAAAGCGTGACGTGAAAGTGTACGGAGGGTGAAATCTGTGTGACAGGCTCGAAGTCTGAATATCGTGTCAGACGAATCCTTGATTGTTGCGCTGGTTCGCCGCAAGTGCGCACCGCTATACTGCCGGCCTGTTTTGTGCCTGATTATGGAGAGAAGAGCATGTTGCAACGCCTGTTGTTCGGTTTGATCACTGTGACCAGTCTGACGCTGGTCGGCTGCGCCCACAGTCCGCAACAACTGAACCCGGAACCGAAGTTGACGGCGCAACTGGCTCCGGTCGGTCATGGTCAACCGGTGGTGGTGCGTGTGGTGGACGGGCGTCCGTCGCCAACCCTGGGCACCCGTGGCGGCCTGTACCCGGAAACCAGCGCGATTACCGTACAGGGCGCGCAAATCCTGCCGAAGCTGCAGGCACAGGCCGAAGCCGCCGTTCGCCTGTTGGGCTTCACCCCGACAGCCAATGCGATGAACGCGCCGCAACTGACAGTCACGTTGGCTGAACTGAAGTATCAGTCGCCTAAAGAGGGCATGTACGTGACCGAGGCGACCATCGGCGCGACTTTCCGCTCCGACGTGCAGAATGCCAACCGTCGTTACAGCGGTCGTTACGGCGCATCCCTGGACCAGCGTTTCGGCATGGCGCCTAACCAGGAAACCAACACCAAGCTGGTCAGCGACGTCTTGAGCGATGCCTTGACCCGTCTGTTCAAGGACCCGACCGTGGGTCAGATTCTCGGCGAATAACCTTTCGCCGGTTGTGAAAAAGCCCAGTGCCAGCGATGGCCCCGGGCTTTTTCATATCTGCTGGTTAATTGTCGGAAAGAGAGGGCAGGCCGCAAGGCATTCGGTAGAATCCCGGCCGCGGTCGTCGGTCGACGTCTGCCCACCTGTTTTGCTTGAGGCTTGTGATGTCGCTGCATTTGATGACGCTGTTTACTGCCCATCCCGCCAAATTGATCAATCTGCTGGCTTTGCTTTTCGCATTCCCGGGCGGTTGGTTGCTGCACGCGACCCGTCGCCGTGAACTGCGTGCCATGGCCAGCCTGCAGTCGCAGCGCCAGAGTAGCCCCAACGAAGAACTCACGCTGGATTGGGCGACTGTGCGCATGAACCGGTTTTTCTACAGTTTTGGTTTTGCCTGTCTTGGTTTGGCTTTGCTGGTGTCCTGGATCAGTACGCAGGTCTAACCCCTTTTAAAGCAAAAAAAGATCGCAGCCTTCGGCAGCTCCTACAGGGTGTCATCAGGCCCATGCAGGCGCTGCCGAAGGCTGCGATCTTTTGATCTTGATCCAGAAAATGCTTACAGCGGCAATCCCGCCTTGACCCGATACTGATTGCGCACCGGCGTCGCATATTGCAGCACCAGGTAGGGACGATGTTCTTCAGGGCAGGCGTCCAGGCGTTGCTGCCATTGCTCCCGGGCCTTGGTCAACTCGTCGGCCGCGAACATTTCGGCGGCGCCTGGCACCTGCAATTGCGGGTCGGCGTCTTTCCACTGTGCATAAGCCAGGTAGTGCACCGGAAACAGGCGATAGCCGCCCAGAATCTGCTTGTCCATCTCGACCGCCAATTGCTTGGTGTCTTCATACAGCTCGGTGATCGGTGCGGCAAAGTTTACGTGCACCCGGCCCTTGTAGCCGGTAATGCCCTTGGCGATGCTCACATCGTCCTCGCCCGGCGCCTTGGTGTAGGTGCCGGTGGTGGCGCGGATGTAGAGCTCGCGAGCCTTGGCCTGATCGCACGGGTCGTATTCATAGCTGATCGACACGGGCGTCAGGTTCAGCGAGCGGATGACCTCGCCGAACGGCTCGTCCTTGCGGCTCATGTGGAACATTTTGAGAATCGCCGACTCGGTACGGTCGTCTCCATCCTTGGCGCGGCCTTCGGCCTGGGCGATCCAGATGGAAGCGCAATCGTTGCGGATCGAATGATTGATGTAGGCGGACAGCAACTGGTAGGCCGCCATTTTCTCGCGGCGACCGGTGATCGAGCGGTGCACGATGAAGCTCTTGTTCAGGCGCATCAAATCGCTGACGAAGGGCTTTTGCAGCAGGTTGTCGCCGATGGCGATGCGCGGCGTCGGCAGGCCGGCGTGATACACGGCGTAGTTGACGAAGGCCGGGTCCATCACGATATCGCGGTGGTTGGCGATGAACAGATAGGCGCTGCCGGACTTGAACTGCTCGACACCAGTATACGTCACCCCGTCGGTGGCGCGTTCGATGGTGTGGTCGACGTAATGCTCGACTTTGTCCTGCAAGGTAGCCACCGACGTGATGCCGGCGAACTCACGGCGCAGACGATGAGCTATAAGAGGTTTGAGCGCCCAGCCTAAACCACCGGCAAAACGCGGAAAGCGGAAGTGGGTGAGGATATCTAAAAACGCCTTGTCGCCGAGCAGTCGTGCCAGCACTGCCGGGACTTCGCTGTCGTCGTAAGGTCGGATGGCATCGAATTCGCCCATCATGCTCTCTTGTTAGAAACGGCTAGGGTAAGTAAAGGTTCTGATCGAAAACCGGCAGGGCGCGGTCTGAAAAAGTAGTCAGACAAAAATAGCCCTGCAAATAGACCGGCGATTATACGCACAAGTCACTCGGGAGACCGCGATGCTGGAAAGTGCAGTTTATGAATGTCCGTATTGTGGCGAGGAAGTCGAGACCACGCTGGATCTGTCTGGTGGAGATCAGACCTATATTGAAGACTGCCAGGTGTGCTGCAAGCCCATCACCTTTGTTTTGCAGGTTCATGGCGAGGAATGGCATCTCGAGGTTTTCAGTGAAAACGATTGAGGGCGGATATGCAGCGAATCTATGAGCCGGAAAACCTGATGGAAGGCGAGTTGCTGCAAGGCATGCTCGCCAGCGAAGGCATCGAGGCGCATCTGGTGGGGCGCGACCTGGTCGGTGCCAGTGGCGAGTTGCCGATTTTCGGCTTGTTGGGCCTGGCGGTGGATAACGATCAGGCCCAATACGCCCGCGAGCTGATCAGCGCGTACAATGCCGCGCTGCCGCTCCCCGGTGATGAACCGGAGAGCTTCCCGGGCACGCTGGTCTGTTAGGCTGGCCGTTCGTTTGATCAAGAGTCGTGCTGCGCCATGTGTGGACGTTATGCCCTGTTTCGCTGGAATCCCGCCTTTGCAGCCTTGCCCGGCTTCCCCGCCGATCAGCAGGCTCAGTGGAACATTTCCCCCAATGACTCGGTGCTGATCCTGCGTGCCGGCGAAGACGGGCAGCGCAACCTGGCGCGCGCGCGCTGGGGCTTGACGCCACCGTGGCTGACCGATCTGTCCCGCACCCCGGCCCATGCCCGGGCCGAAACCGTGGCCGAACAACCCATGTTCCGCGAAGCCCTGCGCTTGCGCCGCTGCCTGTTGCCGGCCAACGGTTTCTACGAATGGCGTGGCGGCACGCGCAAGCGCCCGTACTGGCTGACGCCGGGGGAGGGCTCGTCGCTGTTTTTCGCGGCCATTTGGGAAGCCTATCCAGTGCAGGAACAGGTGTGGCTGAGCACGGCGGTGATCACGCAGCCGGCCGCCAGTCAGCGCCGGCCGTTGATTCTTGACGCGGCGGGGCAGCAGGCCTGGCTCGATCCACAAACACCGTTGCACACCCTGCAAGCCCTGCTGGCCAGTGAGCCGGCCGCGTTGCGTGAGCGGGTGCTGGCCAACATGGTCAATGATCCGAAACTCAATGGGCCGGAGTGCCTGACGCCGGGTTAATGAGTGGTAGTGCTGACGCCTTCGCGAGCAAGCCCGCTCCCACATTGGATTTGTGACCGCCACAGATCCAATGTGGGAGCGGGCTTGCTCGCGAAGAGGCCCTTCAGTCAGACCTTGAACTGATTGATCAACCGTCGCTGCTGCTCAGCCAATTTGGTCAAATCCGCACTGGCCGCGCTCGATTCATCCGCACCACCGGCCACTTCATTGGCCACTTGCCCGATATTGATCACATTGCGGTTGATGTCGTCGGCCACCGCGCTTTGCTCTTCGGCAGCACTGGCAATCTGGGTGTTCATGTCGTTGATCACCGACACCGCCTGGGTGATGGTTTCCAGCGCTTCTGCCGCTTTGGCCGCGTGCTGCACGCTTTCGTCCGTGCGCTGCTGGCTGTCCTCCATCACCCGCACCACGTCCCGCGTGCCTTGTTGCAGCTGCTGAATCATGGTCTGGATTTCTTCGGTAGCCCCCTGGGTCTTCTGCGCCAGGTTGCGCACTTCGTCGGCCACCACCGCGAAACCACGACCCTGTTCACCAGCCCGTGCCGCCTCGATGGCCGCGTTCAAGGCCAGCAGATTGGTCTGTTCGGCAATCCCGCGGATAGCGGTGAGGATCGCATTGATGTTTTCACTGTCCTTGGCCAGGGTTTGCACCACGCCCACCGCACGCCCGATTTCCACCGCCAGTGCGCCGATGGAATGGGAGGTCTCGTGGACAATCTGTTTGCCCTGGCTGGCTGCCTGGTCGGCATGGCTGGCAGCTTGCGCGGCCTGAGTCGCGTTACGCGCCACGTCCTGGGCTGTGGCGGTCATTTCCTGCACCGCGGTGGCCACCTGGTCGATCTCGGCCATTTGCTTGTGCACGCCGGTATTGGTGCGGATGGCGATATCGGCGGTGTGCTCCGATGAATCGCTGACACTCTGCACCGAGGTCACCACCTGGGTGATCATCGCCTGCAGCTTGGCCAGGAACGTGTTGAAGCCCTTGGCGATCGAGCCCAGTTCGTCGGCGCGATCGCTGCTCAGGCGGCGGGTCAGGTCGCCTTCGCCTTGAGCGATGTCATCGAGCATGGCGACCATCTGCTTGAGCGGGCGGGCAATGCCGTGGCCGACCAGCCAGATCACCAGCAAGCCCAGACCGGCAATCAGCAAACCGACCATGGCCATGCCGAAGGTGTCGGATTTGCGTTGGGTCTCCAGATCGGCCTGCAGCGTTTGCAAGTCGGCCATCACCGCGTTCAGCGGCAGTTGCAGCATCATGGTCCAGCGGGCGTCGGTCTGGCCGATGCCGAAGGGCAGGTACAACTCGATCCGGCCTTGAGCCTTGTCGACGGTATAGGTGACCTCACCGCGCTTGAGATTGGCCATGTTGGCAATCTGCTGGCTGTCGAGGATGTCGCTGACTTTCTCGCCGAACTTGCTCGGGTCCTTGGTGTAGGCAACGATCCGGCCGTTGCCGCCGATCAGGGCCATTTCCCCGGCGCCGCCGTAGAGTTTCTGGTTGGCGCCCAGGAGCATTTCCTGGATGAAGTTCACCGACAGGTCAGCGCCGACAATGCCCTGGAACGCGCCGTTGAGCATGATCGGTTCAATGAAGGACGCGAGCATGACGATTTTGTCGCCGACCTTGTAGGGCGCCGGATCGATCACGCAGGATTTTTTGGTTTCCTTCGAGCACAGGTAGTACTCGCTGGCGCGTACCCCGGTGGACAGGGTTTTCTGGTCATCCACATCCACCAGTTTGTCCTGGCCCAGGCTGCCGTCGGCGTTGCGGAACCACCAGGGCAGGAAACGCCCGTCCTTGGCGTCGATACCGACCACTTGGGTGCCGACATAGGCGGCATCGTTGTGGTCCAGCGCGTCTTTTTCCCAGCCGATGTAAGTGCCGAGGATTTTCGGGTTCTTGACCACGTTTTCCTTGATCAGGCCGATCAATTGCTCGCGGCTCAAGGTCAGCGCAGCCTGGCCGTCGGCACCCTGCGTGCCGATCAAGGTGTTGACGCGCACCAGGCCGCCGGCGATCAGGAGCGGCGCTTCGAGCTCACGCTGAATCTGGCTGACCTGGGTCTGTGCCAGAGAGGTCAGGCGCTGTTCGATAACCTGCTCGAATTGAGCCTGGGTCCGCTGCTGGACCATCTCTTGTGTCCGGGCGCCGGAAAACAGCGCGTAGACCACCAGGGCTACCACTACACTGAGAACGATGGCGCCCGCCAGGGCTGCCACGGAAAACTGGATTGACTTGAATTTCATGGGTGCTCCGCACGCAAAAGATCGTCTGCGGAGCAATATCGGCAGGGGGGCGCCAGGCATGAGCGGGCCTTGGGGGGAAACAGGCCTTTTTGCCCGGTGGATGTCGCAATTGGATCGTCGCGCTTCGTAAACGACACGGGTTTGCCGGGTTTATTAATTTTTTGCTGCACTGACGAGAGCTTTATCCGAATTGTGCGTCTTAGCTTCGATGTAATTCGGGTTGTATCTGGCGTCGATACATTTACACGCCTAGGATAACGGTCAGGTTTTTCACGGAGTTATTTGATGAACAAGACATTGGTGTTGTGTGCCTTGAGCGCAAGTCTGCTGCTCGGCGGATGCCAGTCGGTCAATACCACCAGCGGCGGTGCTGTAGGCGTTGAGCGCAAACAGTACATGTTCAGCATGTTGTCCTCCGAAGAGGTCAACCAGATGTATGCACAGTCCTATACGCAGACTGTGAGTGAGGCGAGCAATAAAGGTGTGCTGGACAAGACCAGCAGCGATGCCAAGCGGGTTCAGGTCATTGCTGACCGACTGATTGCCCAGGCGCCGAATTTTCGTCCGGATGCGGCGCAGTGGAAATGGGAAGTCAATCTGATCAAGAGCGATGAACTCAATGCCAACTGCGGTCCTGGCGGCAAGATTTTTGTCTACACCGGGCTGATTGACAGTCTGAAACTCACGGACGATGAGCTGGCCGCGGTCATGGGTCATGAAATCGCCCACGCCTTGCGTGAGCACGGCCGTGAGGCGATGTCCAAGGCTTATGGCATTGAAATGGCCAAGCAGGGCGCGGGTGCCGTGCTCGGTCTGGGCCAGGATAGCCTGGCGCTGGCGGACGCCGTGGCCAACTATGGCATGACCTTGCCAAACAGCCGGTCCAACGAAAACGAAGCGGATCTGATCGGCCTCGAGCTGGCCGCTCGTGCGGGCTATAACCCGAACGCAGCGATCACCTTGTGGAACAAGATGAGCAAGGCCAGTGAAGGGGCGCCACCGGAATTCCTCAGCACTCACCCCTCTTCCAGCAGCCGGACCGCATCGCTGCAGGCGGCGATTCCGAAGGTGATGCCGCTTTACGAGCAGGCCAAAAAATAGAAATAGGGTGTATCTGCTGACGCCTTCGCGAGCAAGCCCGCTCCCACACTGGATCTCTGTCGTACACATATTTTGTGTTCAATGAGC
>DATMUG010000293.1:0-5946 GCA_035563915.1 Pseudomonas sp.
AGTGGTGGTGGTCGACCGCCAGCCCGCTGCTGCCATGGAGACCAGTTTCGCCAACGCCGGCCAGGTATCGCCGGGTTATGCCTCCCCGTGGGCCGCGCCAGGCGTGCCGCTCAAGGCCATCAAGTGGCTGTTGCAGCGCCACGCACCGCTGGCGATCAAGGCCACGGGCGACATCGACCAGTACCTGTGGATGGCGCAGATGCTGCGCAACTGCACCGCCAGCCGCTATGCGGTGAACAAGGAGCGCATGGTCCGTCTGTCCGAGTACAGCCGTGACTGCCTCGACGAACTGCGCGCCGAAACCGGCATCGCCTACGAAGGCCGCAGCCTGGGCACCACCCAACTGTTCCGCACCCAGGCCCAGCTCGATGGCGCGGCGAAAGACATCGCCGTGCTGAAAGAGTCCGGCGTGCCGTTCGAATTGCTTGATCGCGAAGGCATTGCCCGCGTTGAGCCGGCCCTGGCCAGTGTCACCAATATTCTCTCGGGCGCCTTGCGCTTGCCGAACGACCAGACCGGCGACTGCCAGATGTTCACCACCAAGCTCGCAGAAATGGCCGCGAAGCTGGGCGTGCAATTCCGTTTCGGCCAGGACATTCAGCGCCTGGACTTCGCCGGCGACCGCATCAACGGCGTGTGGATCGATGGCAAGCTGGAAACCGCCGACCGCTACGTACTGGCCTTGGGCAGCTACTCGCCGCAACTGCTCAAGCCGCTGGGCATCAAGGCACCGGTGTATCCGCTCAAGGGTTATTCCATGACCGTGCCGATCACCAACCCGGCCATGGCGCCGACCTCGACCATTCTCGACGAGACCTACAAGGTCGCGATCACCCGTTTCGACAACCGTATCCGCGTCGGCGGCATGGCGGAAATCGCCGGTTTTGACCTGTCGCTGAACCCGCGTCGGCGCGAAACCCTGGAGATGATCGTCAACGACCTTTATCCTCAGGGCGGTAATCTGGCCGAGGCCAGTTTCTGGACCGGCCTGCGTCCGACCACTCCGGATGGCACGCCCATCGTTGGTGCCACACCGTTCAAGAACTTGTTCCTGAACACCGGTCACGGCACGCTCGGCTGGACCATGGCCTGTGGTTCCGGTCGTTTGCTGGCTGACCTGATGGCGAAGAAAAAACCGCAGATCAGCGCCGAAGGCCTGGATATTTCCCGCTATGGCAACCAGCGTCCGGAGTCTGCCAAGCACGTCAGCCCGGCCCCGGCTCACCAGTAATTGTGTAGGCGGTCGACTGTGGCCGCTTTACCCCAAGCCAGTCAGATAGATCCCTCTCCCGGCGCTACTGGCGGTTCACCGCCGCCAGCCAGTGCCGGTTTTTCTTCCCAACGACCGACCAGAAGTCTGCCGCCATGCGTCCTGCCCGTGCCCTGATCGACCTCCAAGCCCTGCGTCACAACTACCAGATCGCCCGTGAAGTCACGGGTGCCCGCGCCCTCGCGGTGATCAAGGCCGATGCCTATGGTCATGGCGCGGTGCGTTGTGCCCAGGCCCTCGAGGCCGAGGCGGACGGGTTTGCCGTGGCCTGCATCGAAGAGGCCCTGGAGCTGCGCGCCGCCGGCATTCGCGCGCCGGTGTTGCTGTTGGAAGGTTTCTTTGAAGCCGATGAGTTGTCGCTGATCGTCGAACATGATTTCTGGTGCGTGGTGCATTCGTTGTGGCAGCTCGAAGCCATCGAGAAAGCTGCATTGAGCAAGCCGATCGTGGTCTGGCTCAAGCTCGACTCGGGCATGCATCGGGTGGGTCTGCATCCGAAGGATTATCAGGCCGCTTATCAACGCCTGCTGGCGAGCGGCAAAGTGGCGAAGATTGTGTTGATGAGCCACTTCGCCCGCGCCGACGAGCTGAGCTGCCAGGCCAGCGCCGAGCAGGTCGCCGTGTTCGAAGCGGCACGCCAGGGGCTGTCGGCCGAAGTCAGCCTGCGTAACTCACCGGCGGTGCTGGGCTGGCCGCAGATTCCGAGCGACTGGGTGCGTCCGGGCATCATGCTCTACGGCGCCACCCCGTTCGAAGAAGCCAACGCCGTGGCGTCGCGCCTGCAACCGGTGATGACCCTCGAATCGAAAGTGATCAGCGTGCGTGAACTGCCGGCCGGCGAACCGATTGGTTATGGCGCCCGTTTCATCACGCCCAAGCCGATGCGTGTTGGCGTAGTGGCCATGGGTTACGCCGATGGCTATCCGCGTCTGGCACCGACCGGTACCCCGGTGCTGGTGGCCGGGCAACGCAGCCAGTTGATCGGCCGGGTGTCGATGGACATGCTGTGCGTCGACCTCACCGATATCCCGCAAGCCGGCCTGGGTTCCACCGTCGAGTTGTGGGGCAAAAACATCCTGGCCAGCGATGTCGCGATCGCGGCCGGCACGATCCCCTACCAGATCTTTTGCAACCTGCGCCGCGTGCCAATGCTCTATTCCGGGGACTGACGCCGGACGCTACGAACCGGAAGTCGCCTGACCGAACAGGATTCAGGTCGAGGTGTTGTAAATACTGAACGCTGTCGCCATGATAACGATCAATATTTCAACAACCCTGATTCCTGGAGGCGCAAGCTTTGGACGTCGGTGAACGACTGCAATCGATCCGTAAGCTCAAAGGGCTTTCCCAGCGTGAACTCGCCAAGCGCGCGGGCGTCACCAACAGCACCATTTCGATGATCGAAAAAAACAGTGTCAGCCCCTCGATCAGTTCGCTGCGCAAAGTGCTGGGCGGAATTCCCATGTCCATGGTCGAGTTCTTTTCCGAAGAAATCCTCCAGGAAAAACCGACTCAGATCGTCTACAAGGCCAACGAGCTGATCGATATTTCCGATGGTGCAGTGACCATGAAACTGGTCGGCCGGGCACACCCGAGCCGGGCCATCGCATTCCTCAATGAAATCTACCCGCCAGGCGCCGACACCGGTGACGAGATGCTTACCCACGAAGGTGAAGAGACCGGCATCCTGGTGGAAGGTCGGCTTGAATTGGTGGTCGGGCTTGAAACTTTTGTGCTCGAAGCCGGCGATAGCTACTACTTTGAAAGTACCAAGCCGCATCGTTTCCGTAATCCATTCGATGCGCCAGCGCGACTAATCAGCGCAGCAACACCCGCGAATTTTTAAGAAAAGAGGCGCCCTGCCAGCATGGCCGAGGCCCCGAGCCGTTTTACCGTTGCGCAACAAAACCCCTCCGACTTTGGGGTTGTTTCAGTGTCGCGGGCTAACCGCTATACTTGCGCCCGCCTGCGAACCGTGGCCGCAGGCGTGACTAGCCACCATTGAGGGTGAACGCGTGAACCTAATTATGAAAATGCTGGCCGCACCAGCAACCGTATTGGCCCTCTGGGCTGTCAGCGCTCAAGCTGCGACGAATGACGACATTGCCAAACGCCTTGAGCCCGTCGGCCAGGTGTGTGTACAGGGTAAGGAATGCAAGGGGATGGAAGTGGCGGCTGCCGCTGGTGGCGGTGCTGCGAAAACCCCGGATGAAGTGATTGCAAAGCATTGCAACGCTTGCCACGGTTCCGGTCTGCTGGGTGCACCGAAAATCGGTGATGCCGCCGCCTGGAAAGAACGTGCCGATCACCAGGGCGGCCTCGACGGCATCCTGGCCAAGGCCATTACCGGTATCAACTCGATGCCGCCTAAAGGTACCTGCGCCGACTGCTCCGATGCTGAGCTCAAAGGCGCAATCCAGAAGATGTCCGGCCTGAAATAAGCCTGAATCCTTCCGCTGAAAAGCCGCTTTCGAGCGGCTTTTTTGTGCCCGTGATTTCATAAACGCTGCGGATCACTGTAGGAGCGAGCTTGCTCGCGATGGAAGCACAAGCACCGCGGGGTATCAGATAGCCCGCGTTATCGTTGACGACCATCGCGAGCAGGCTCGCTCCTACAAGGTTTTTTCTGGCGGCCGAAGCAAAGACCCGGCAAGCTCGGTCCAACCCCAGGTCATGGAATGGAAGGGAGGTTCGGATGGTACAGCTGTGTTCTATCGAGCAAGCGGTCGATGACGTGTTGGCGCGACTGCCCGCGCATATCCACATGGGCCTGCCCTTGGGGCTGGGCAAGCCCAATCATTTTGTTAACGCGTTATATCAACGCGTGGCGCAATTGCCCGAGCGGCAGCTGACGATCTATACCGCGCTGTGTCTGGGGCGCCCTGCATTGGGCGACGGGTTGCAGAAGCGTTTTCTCGAACCCTTCTGCGAACGGGTTTTCGGTGACTATCCAGAGCTGGATTTTCTTGCCGAGCTGCGTCGGGATAACTTGCCGCCGAACATCCACATCCAGCAATTCTTCCTGCAGCCCGGCAGCCTGCTCCACAGCGAAGCCGCCCAGCAGGATTACGTGAGTAGCAATTACAGCCACGCCGCACGGGACATCAACGCAGCAGGCCTGAACCTGGTGGCGCAACTGTTGGCAAGCCATGCTGAACATCCCGATCGCCTGAGCCTGAGCTGCAACCCGGACATCACCCTCGACCTGCTGCCCATGATCGCCAAACGCCGTGCGGCCGCAGAGACGATCCTGATGGTTGGCCAGGTGCACAACGACCTGCCCTATATGCCAGGCGATGCCGAGGTGGGTATCGACACCTTCGACCTGCTGATCGACGAGAAGGACAACACCACGCTGTTTTCCACGCCGAACATGCCGGTGGGTTTCCAGGATCACTTCATCGGTCTGCACGCCAGTACGCTGGTCCGCGATGGCGGCACCCTGCAGATCGGCATCGGTTCCATGGGTGATGCGCTGACGGCGGCGCTGCTGGCGCGTCAGGCGGATAACGATGGCTACAAGTCGCTGCTGGCGGAGATGAACCTGAGCCCGTGGGCGCAGTTGATCGAGCGCGAAGGCGGCCTCGAACCCTTCACCCGGGGCTTGTACGGTTGCAGCGAAATGTTCGTCAATGGCCTGTTGGTACTGGCCGACGCGGGGATCGTGCGGCGCAAGGTCTACCCGGACGTACTGACCCAGCAGCAGGCGAATGCCGGCACCCTCGACGAAGTGGCGCAGGCTGACGGCATCTCCGTGCACGGCGGTTTTTTCCTCGGACCACGCAGCTTCTATGAGCGCTTGCGCGACTTGCCGCAAAGCAAGCGCGTCGAATTCAACATGACCCGCATCAGCTACATCAACGAGCTGTACGGTCAAGAAGAACTCAAGCGTCTACAGCGGCTTGATGCACGGTTTATCAACACCGCCTTTACCATGACCCTGCTGGGTGCGGGCGTCGCGGATCAGCTTGAAGACGGACGGGTGCTCAGCGGTGTGGGCGGGCAGTACAACTTCGTCGCCCAGGCCCATGCACTGGAGGGCGCGCGCTCGATCCTGCTGTTGCGCAGCTGGCGCGAGTCGGGTGGTGACGTCAGTTCCAACATTGTCTGGGAGTACGGCCACTGCACAATCCCTCGCCACCTGCGTGACATCGTGGTGACTGAGTACGGTATTGCCGACCTGCGTGGCAAAACCGATGCCGCAGTGATCGAAGCGCTGCTGAACATCAGCGATTCACGCTTCCAGCCAGGGTTGATCGAACAGGCACAGAAGGCGGGGAAATTGCCGAAGGATTTCCGTCTCGATCCGCGCTTCACCGACAACCACTCCGAGCGTTTGCAGGCAATTCAGGCGCGGCACGCGAATCAGTTTCCTGAATATCCCTTGGGCTGTGATTTCACTGAGGTGGAGCGTGATCTGTTGCGGGCGCTGAACTGGTTGAAGAGCAAATTTAAGCTCAGCGAGATACTGGAATTGGGTAAGGCTGCGCTGGATGCGCCGCCGGCCTCGGAGTTTCCCGGGCATCTGGAGCGGATGCAGTTGACCAGTCCGGAGGGGCTGAAGGAGGACCTCTTTCAGCGGCTGCTTCTGACCGGCCTGAAGGCCACCGCGCAATAACTGCCAACCCAAAACAACTGTGAGAGCGGGCTTGCTCGCGAATGCGGTGTGTCAGTCG
>DATMUG010000294.1:0-6019 GCA_035563915.1 Pseudomonas sp.
ACCGCTTTCGCGAGCAAGCCCGCTCCCACAGGGTTCTGCCTTACCCCGCCAGACCTACATCCACCCGTACTCGGCCATCGAAAGCGGATCGCCGTCCCCAATGATGAAATGGTCCAGCACTCTCACATCGATTAACTCCAGCGCCTTTTGCAATCGCTGGGTCAGCAATCGATCAGCCTGACTGGGGGTGGCGTTGCCCGACGGATGGTTGTGGCAGAGGATCAGGGCGGCGGCGTTGTGCGCCAATGCGCGCTTGACCACCTCTCGCGGATGAACGCTGGTGTTGTCGATGGAGCCACGAAACAGTGCTTCAAAGGTCAGCACCTGGTGTTTCGAATCCAGAAACAGACAACCGAATACCTCGTGTGGCTCATGGCGCAGCATCGCCTTGAGGTATTCACGTACCGCATGTGGATTCTCGAGCGCTGGTTTATGACGCAATCGCTCGGCCAGATGCCGCCGACTCATTTCCAACACCGCCTGCAACTGCGCGAACTTTGCCGGTCCCAGTCCCAACTGCGTGCTGAACGCCTTGAGATCTGCCTCCAATAGCGTGCGCAAGCTGCCAAACTGGCTCAGCAAATGCCGCGCCAGATCCACCGCGCTTTTGCCGGACACGCCGGTTCGCAAAAAGATGGCCAGCAATTCGGCATCCGAAAGGCTTGCCGATCCCTGCTCAAGAAGCTTCTCCCGCGGCCGCTCCGCCGCCGGCCAATCGCGAATACTCATAGCACCTCCCTGTCTGTGGGCGCCGCTGTTCCATAGCGGGCGCTGTGATATCGTAGCCCATCTTTTTTGCGGGCGATTTCACCCTGGGGAGGGGGTTTCGCTACGTATGTCACCAACGAATTGAAAGGCAGATCTATGCAGCGGCTGTATCGGAAACGCATTGTTCTGGGCGTCGGCGGCGGCATTGCTGCCTACAAGAGCGCCGATCTGGTTCGCCGCCTGATGGACCAGGGCGCCGAAGTGCGCGTGGTCATGACCCGTGGCGGTGCCGAGTTCATCACGCCACTGACCATGCAGGCCCTGTCCGGGCACCCTGTGCATCTGGACCTGCTGGACCCGGCGGCCGAAGCGGCCATGGGCCACATCGAGCTGGCCAAATGGGCCGACCTGGTACTGATCGCCCCGGCCACCGCCGACCTGATTGCCCGGCTGGCCCAAGGCATTGCCGATGACCTGCTGACCACTTTGGTACTGGCCACCGATGCAGTGGTCGCGGTTGCTCCGGCGATGAACCAGGCCATGTGGCGCGATCCAGCCACCCAGGCCAACCTGCAAACCCTTGAAAGTCGCGACCTGAAGGTCTTCGGCCCTGCCTCCGGCAGCCAGGCTTGTGGCGATGTCGGCCTGGGTCGCATGCTCGAGGCCACCGATCTTGCGCAGCTCGCCGCGGATTGCTTCAAGCTTCAGGCGCTGACCGGCAAACACGTGCTGATCACCGCAGGCCCAACCCAGGAAAACATCGACCCGGTGCGTTACATCACCAACCACAGCTCCGGCAAAATGGGCTTTGCCCTGGCCGAAGCCGCGGTGGAAGCTGGTGCCCGCGTGACCCTGATCACTGGCCCGGTGCACCTGCCGACCCCGGATCGCGTCACCCGTATCGACGTGGTCAGCGCTCGTGACATGCTCGCTGCCTGTGAGGCGGCGATTCCTTGCGACCTGTTCATCGCCTCTGCTGCGGTTGCCGATTACCGCCCGGAAGTCGTCGCGCCACAGAAACTCAAGAAAGATCCTACGAACGGCGACGGCTTGTTGCTACAAATGGTGCGCAACCCGGACATCCTGGCCAGCATCGCCACGCGCCCTGACCGTCCGTTTAGTGTCGGTTTCGCCGCCGAAACCGAACACCTGCTCGACTACGCTGCCCGCAAGTTGAAAGACAAGAATCTCGACTTGATCGTCGCTAACGACGTCGCCAACCCGAGCATTGGCTTCAACAGTGAAGAGAACGCCTGCAGCGTGATCGACCGCGACCTTCACGCCACACTTTTCGCCCAGACCAGCAAGAGCAAGATTGCTCGCCAGCTGATCACTTTCATCGCTGACCGACTGAACCAGGTTTAATTTAAATGCACGCTTTGCAAGCCAAGATCCTCGACCCTCGCATCGGTACCGAATTCCCGCTGCCGCAATACGCCACCCCTGGCTCCGCCGGCCTGGACCTGCGCGCCATGCTGGAAAAAGACATTGTGATCAAGCCGGGCGAGACCGTGCTGATCCCGACCGGGTTGTCGGTCTACATCGGCGACCCGAATCTCGCGGCACTGATTCTGCCGCGCTCTGGCCTGGGCCATAAGCACGGCATCGTTCTGGGAAATCTGGTCGGTTTGATCGACTCGGACTACCAGGGCCCGCTGATGGTGTCCTGCTGGAACCGTGGCCAGACCGACTTCACCATGGCGGTAGGCGAACGCTTGGCGCAACTGGTGTTGGTGCCGGTGGTTCAGGCTCATTTCGAGATGGTCGAAGAGTTCGTCGAAACCCAGCGCGGCACTGGCGGCTTCGGTCACTCCGGCAGCCATTGATCCGAAACGCGACACCCCTGTAGAGCTGCCGAAGGCTGCGATTTTTTGCTTTGAAAAGATCAAAATCAAAAGATCGCAGCCTTCGGCAGCTCCTACGGGGAACTCGCCTGAATCGAGGCATTGGCCGGCTAAGATCTCGCTATTGCTGCTGGCATGGCCTTTTCGCACCACGAACTCTCTGTGAAAAACGCCGTCATAGCTTCCAGTTTGAGCTTGCCGCCGAATGATTCACCGGCAAGTCCAGTCACTTTCAAGATGGAGCATTTCCGCAGATGAGCACCCCCGCCCGCGTCGCCCCCAAGTTCCCCGACAGCATTTTCCGCGCCTACGACATTCGTGGCACTGTCCCGGAATTTCTGAACGCCGAGACGGCTTACTGGCTCGGTCGCGCCATCGGTGCCCAGAGCCTGGCCCAGGACGAACCGAATGTTTCCGTCGGCCGCGACGGTCGTCTATCCGGCCCGGAGCTGGTGGAGCAATTGATCCAGGGGCTGGCGGACAGCGGCTGCCACGTCAGCGATGTTGGTCTGGTGCCGACGCCTGCGTTGTACTACGCCGCCAACGTATTGGCCGGCAAGTCGGGTGTCATGCTGACCGGCAGCCACAACCCGTCGAACTACAACGGCTTCAAGATCGTCATCGCCGGCGACACCCTGGCCAACGAACAGATCCAGGCCCTGCACGAGCGCCTCAAGAACAACGACCTGAGCAGCGGTAAAGGCAGCATCACGAAAGTCGAAATTCTCGACGGCTACACCACCACAATCGTTCAAGACATCAAGTTGGCCCGCCGCCTGAAAGTCGTGGTGGACTGCGGCAACGGCGCCGCCGGCGTGATTGCCCCACAACTGATCGAAGCGCTGAACTGCGAAGTCATCCCGCTGTTCTGCGAAGTCGACGGCAACTTCCCGAACCACCACCCGGACCCGGGCAAGCCTGAGAACCTCGTCGACCTGATCGCCAAGGTCAAGGAAACCAACGCCGACATCGGCCTGGCTTTCGACGGCGACGGCGATCGCGTCGGCGTGGTGACCAACACCGGCAGCATCGTCTATCCCGACCGCCTGCTGATGCTCTTCGCCCGTGACGTGGTGGCACGCAACCCGGACGCGGAAATCATCTTCGACGTCAAATGCACCCGCCGTCTGATACCGCTGATCAAGGAATACGGCGGCCGCCCGCTCATGTGGAAGACCGGCCATTCGTTGATCAAAAAGAAAATGAAACAATCCGGCGCCCTGCTGGCCGGCGAAATGAGCGGGCACATCTTCTTCAAGGAGCGCTGGTTCGGTTTCGACGACGGCATTTACAGCGCCGCGCGGCTGTTGGAAATCCTCAGCAAGGAAAAATCCACCGCGGAAGAGCTGTTCGCCACCTTCCCGAACGATATTTCTACGCCGGAAATCAATATCCATGTGACCGAAGAGAGCAAATTCAGCATCATTGATGCATTGCATGACGCGCAGTGGGGCTTTGGTGCCAACCTGACCACCATTGACGGCGTGCGAGTCGACTATGCCAAAGGCTGGGGCCTGGTTCGCGCCTCCAACACCACACCGGTGCTGGTACTGCGCTTCGAGGCCGATGACGAGGCAGAACTTTCGCGCATCAAGGACGTTTTCCATGTCCAGTTGAAGCGTGTTGCACCTGATCTCCAACTACCGTTCTGATTCACCCGGAGCCCTGAATGACCCTCGAACGCGAAGCCGCCGCCAACACCGCCAAGGTCCTGTCCGAAGCGCTGCCTTACATTCGCCGCTATGTCGGCAAGACACTGGTGATCAAATACGGCGGCAACGCGATGGAAAGCGAGGAGCTGAAAACCGGCTTCGCCCGCGACATCGTGCTGATGAAAGCCGTGGGCATCAACCCGGTCGTGGTTCACGGTGGCGGCCCCCAAATCGGCGACCTGCTCAAGCGTCTGTCGATCGAGAGCCACTTTGTCGACGGCATGCGCGTCACCGACGCCGCGACCATGGACGTGGTGGAAATGGTTCTCGGGGGCCAGGTCAACAAGGACATCGTCAACCTGATCAACCGTCATGGCGGCAGTGCCATCGGTCTGACCGGTAAAGACGCCGAGCTGATTCGCGCGAAGAAGCTCACCGTCACCCGCCAGACCCCGGAGATGACCCAGCCGGAAATCATCGACATTGGTCACGTGGGCGAAGTGGTCGGGATCAACACCGATCTGTTGAACCTGCTGGTCAAAGGCGATTTCATTCCGGTGATCGCCCCGATCGGCGTTGGCGAAAATGGCGAGTCCTACAACATCAACGCTGACCTGGTGGCCGGTAAAGTGGCCGAGGCACTGAAAGCCGAGAAGCTGATGCTGCTGACCAACATCGCCGGCCTGATGGACAAGTCGGGCAAGGTCCTGACCGGCCTGAGCACTCAGCAGGTCGACGACCTGATCGCCGACGGCACCATCTACGGCGGCATGCTGCCGAAGATCCGTTGCGCACTGGAAGCGGTACAGGGTGGCGTGGGCAGCTCGCTGATCATCGACGGTCGCGTGCCGAATGCGATCCTGCTGGAGATCTTCACCGATACCGGCGTGGGCACCTTGATCAGCAATCGCAAGCGTCACTAAGCGATAGCGCATACAAAAAGACCCCGCTCAGCCTGGCAGAGCGGGGTCTTTTTTTGCACGATCCCTGTGTGGAACGCCTTTTGTGGTGAGGGAGCTTGCTCCCGCTGGGCTGCGCAGCAGACCCAAAAATTTGTGGGCACTGCGCACCCAAGCGGGAGCAAGCTCCCTCGCCACAAAAGCCCGCCCGTTGCGTCAGACGCCGAATTGGGCTCGGTACGCTTCAACGGCCGGCAAATGCTGCTTGAGCTGCGGATCATCAGCCAGGAACTCGAGCACCTGGTTCAGCGAAACAATGCTGATCACCGGAATACCGAAGTCGCGCTCCACTTCCTGGATCGCCGACAGCTCGCCGTTACCGCGCTCCTGACGGTTCAGGGCAATCAACACGCCGGCCGCCTTGGCGCCGTCCTGGGAAGCGATGATCTGCATCACTTCGCGGATAGCGGTACCGGCCGTGATCACGTCGTCGATGATCAGCACGTCGCCAGTCAGCGGAGCGCCGACCAGGCTGCCGCCTTCGCCGTGAGCCTTGGCTTCCTTGCGGTTGAAGCACCATGGCAGGTCACGGTTGTGATGCTCGGCCAATGCCACGGCAGTGGTCGCCGCCAAAGGGATGCCCTTGTAGGCCGGACCGAACAGAACGTCGAAGGGAATGCCGCTATCGGCAATGGCTGCGGCGTAGAAACGCCCCAGCTGCGCCAGGGCCGAACCTGAGTTGAACAGACCTGCGTTGAAGAAGTAAGGACTGGTACGCCCGGACTTCAGGGTGAACTCACCGAAGCGCAAAACGCCGCGATCGATGGCAAAACGAATGAAATCGCGCTGATACGCTTGCATGAAAAAAACCCCAAATACCACGGATTTAGCTAATTAGCTTGACGCCGTGTATCAT
>DATMUG010000295.1:0-14073 GCA_035563915.1 Pseudomonas sp.
ACACCGAGCCCCA
Organism: Pseudomonas sp.; assembly: GCA_035563915.1. GTDB lineage: Bacteria > Pseudomonadota > Gammaproteobacteria > Pseudomonadales > Pseudomonadaceae > Aquipseudomonas. Next base: position 14 of record DATMUG010000295.1, read on the forward strand.
TGCCAAGGATCCCCCAGACCACCGTCATGATGGCGAACTGGCGGACTACCTTATAGTTATAAGCAGTCGGACTGATTGCTGTGCTCATTCTAAGGTTCCACGGTTTGGGTGTTTTATTAGGATTAAAAATCGGCCGCAAGTATGTAGAAAGCGTAGGGTCATTGCAACGCGCCATGACCTGGGTCAATGCGTTCAAATGCTGATTCTGCGGCCTTTCCATGCGCCGCGTAGGGACAAAATCGGCCCTTGGCAAAACGCCCCGGAAGACTGATCAGGCGAGGGGGTCAGGTCGGATGTAACGAGGTGTGTTCAATTGCAACGATTGTGTGACCGAAGGCAATTGTCGCGACAGCCGGTATCTACCAGCCTTTGCGGCTTGTCCTCGGGCAGATTCGTCGAGCACATCCTTCAGGGTCGACCTGGAACCGGCACCGGCCAGTCCGCTTCGGGGAAAGCGTAGACCCGAATCCGAGGATTCGAAAGGCGGACTATTCGAGGGTGCGACAATGAGTCGCAAAGGAGGAGGGAACTGCCGCATTCGGGAGAATGCGGCAGTAGAGCGGTCAACGGTTACCGGCTTTTGCCTTCGGCCTGCAACTGTTCGGTATTCAATCCGTGGGACAGGCTGTACACATACGCGGCCAGCAGTTGCACTTTATCGTTACCCAGCAGCTCGCTTTGCGCCGGCATGTGACCCTGGCGACCATGGCGAATGGTCTGTTGCAGCTGCGCCAGGTTCGAGCCGTAAATGAATGCACCCGGGTGTGTCAGGTTTGGCGCTCCCATGGCTTCGGTGCCCTGGCCGTTTGCTCCGTGACAGGCTGTGCACGTGGTGTTGAACACTTGCTGGCCGGCTTGCAGGTCGGCGCTGTCATCCGCCGGCAGTGGCAAACCTGCCAGCCCGTGACGCACATAAGCGGCGACGTTTTTCACGCCGGCCTCACCGAGGATTTCACCCCAGGCGGGCATCGCTGCCATGCGCCCGCCCATGATGGTGGTCTTGATGGTTGGCGCGTCGCCGCCCCAGCGCCAGTCGCTGTCAGTCAGGTTGGGAAAACCGAAAGCGCCCTTGGCATCCGAGCCATGACACACCGAGCAGTTGGAGGCAAACAGGCGGCCACCCATTTTCAGTGCTTGCGGGTCCTGAGCCACTTCTTCCAGTGGCATCGCGGCGAATTTGGCGAAGATCGGCCCGAACTTTGCGTCGGCCTTGTCCATCTCCTTTTCCCACTCATGGGCACCGGTCCAGCCATTTTCATAGCCGGGCAGGATGCCTTTCCAGTTGCCCAGGCCCGGATAAAGGATCAGGTATCCGACGGCGAACACCAGGGTGCCGGCGAACAGCAGGAACCACCACTGCGGCAGCGGGTTGTCGTATTCCTCGATGCCATCGAAGCTGTGGCCCATGGTCTGGTCGACGCTGCCCTTGGTTTCGCCGCGGCGGGTGCCGATCAGCAGCCAGGTCAGGCCGATCAGGCTGCCGATGGTCAGTACGCAGATCCACGTACTCCAGAAGGTGGTCATGGCCGGGTACTCCTTGTGGCGGATGCTTGGATCGTGTCGGGTTGTGGTTCGTCGGCGAACGGCAACAGGCGCGCCTCGGCGAATTCCGGGCTGCGCTTGGCGTTGAACACCCACAGGGTCAGGCCGACGAAGGCGACGAACACGACGACCGTGCCCAGGCCGCGGATCATTCCAGTGCTCATTTCAATGACCATGATTCACCTCTTGCTCTTGATCGCAGTGCCAAGCACTTGCAGGTAGGCGACCAGGGCATCCATCTCGGTCTTGCCCTTGAGCGACTCGACACTGCTGGCAATGTCGTCATCGGTATACGGCACGCCGAGGGTACGCAGAGTGCGCAGCTTGGTCTCGGTGTGGCTGCCGTCGAGCTTGTTGGCCACCAGCCATGGGTAGGCGGGCATCTTCGATTCCGGTACGACGTTGCGCGGGTTGTACAAATGCGCGCGGTGCCAGTCATCCGAGTAGCGCGCGCCGACCCGCGCCAGGTCCGGACCGGTACGTTTCGAACCCCACAGGAACGGGTGATCCCACACGCTTTCACCGGCGACCGAGTAGTGGCCATAGCGCTCGGTTTCGGCGCGGAACGGACGGATCATCTGCGAGTGGCAGCCCACGCAACCTTCGCGGATGTAGATGTCGCGTCCTTCGAGCTGCAGCGCGGTATAGGGCTTCATGCCGTCTACTGGTTTATTGGTTACGTCCTGAAAGAACAGCGGGACGATCTGGGTCAGGCCGCCGATGCTCACGGCGAGCACCATCAGAATCATGAGCAGGCCGACGTTTTTCTCGATTGTTTCGTGTTTCATGGCGGACTCCTCAAGCCATCTGCGCGGCAGCGGCAACATCGGCAGGCTGCGAGGCCCGCACGGTGCGCCAGGTGTTGTAGGCCATCAGCAACATGCCGGTGAGGAAGACGGCCCCGCCGATCAGTCGCACGACGAAGCCCGGGTGGCTGGCCACCAGGGTTTCGACGAAGGAGTAAGTCAGCGTGCCGTCCTCGTTCACGGCGCGCCACATCAGGCCCTGGGCGATGCCGTTGACCCACATCGAGGCGATGTACAGTACGGTGCCGATGGTGGCGAGCCAGAAGTGCGCGTTGATCAGGCCGATGCTGTGCATCTGCTCACGGCCGAAGACTTTCGGGATCATGTGGTACAGCGCACCGATGGAAATCATTGCCACCCAGCCCAAGGCGCCGGCGTGTACGTGGCCGATGGTCCAGTCGGTGTAGTGGGAGAGGGCGTTCACGGTCTTGATTGCCATCATCGGCCCTTCGAAGGTCGACATGCCGTAGAACGCCAGCGACACCACGAGAAAGCGCAGGATCGGGTCGCTGCGCAACTTATGCCAGGCGCCCGAGAGGGTCATCATGCCGTTGATCATCCCGCCCCAGCTCGGCGCCAGCAGGATCAGCGACATCACCATGCCCAGCGACTGCGCCCAGTCCGGCAGCGCGGTGTAGTGCAGGTGGTGGGGGCCTGCCCAGATGTACAGGGTGATCAGTGCCCAGAAGTGCACGATCGACAGGCGATAGGAATACACCGGACGTTCAGCTTGCTTGGGCACGAAGTAATACATCATCCCCAGAAAGCCGGCGGTGAGGAAAAAGCCCACCGCGTTGTGGCCGTACCACCACTGCACCATCGCATCGGTCGCGCCGGCGTAGAGCGAGTAGGACTTGGTGAAACTCACCGGTAACTCAAGGTTGTTGACGATATGCAGGATGGCGACGGTGATGATGAACCCGCCGAAGAACCAGTTGCCGACATAGATGTGCTTGGTCTTGCGCTTCATCAGCGTGCCGAAGAACACGATGGCGTAGGCGACCCAGACGATGGTGATCAGGATGTCGATCGGCCATTCCAGCTCGGCGTATTCCTTGGAACTGGTGTAACCCAATGGCAGGCTGATCGCAGCCAGCAGGATCACCAGTTGCCAGCCCCAGAAGCAGAACGCGGCGATCCCGGGCGCAAACAATTGCGTCTGGCAGGTGCGTTGCACCGAATAGAACGAGCTGGCAAACAGCGCGCAACCGCCGAAGGCGAAAATCACCGCGTTGGTGTGCAGCGGGCGCAAACGGCCGAAACTGGTCCACGGCAAGTTGAAGTTGAGTTCGGGCCAGACCAACTGGGCGGCGAGAAAAACCCCGAGCCCCATGCCGACGATGCCCCACACCACCGTCATAATGGCGAATTGGCGGACCACCTTATAGTTGTAGGCGGTACTGATAGAAGTGTTCATGGTTCCCCATCCACGGTTCAGCCCAAGCGAGCGCCAGGGGCGCATCCTTCGACTGGAGTTATAGGCAGACTAAATGCGAGGCAAGCATGGACAAACGGCACAAGGCCGGTATTGACGGGGATCAATGGGCGCAGTGCGTGCGCGATCACGGATGGTTGTGGAATGCCGCTCCAGCGCCTGCGTCGAGCACCCTGATCCTCGCCCATGGCGCCGGTGCGCCCATGGACAGCGACTGGATGAACGACATGGCAGTTCGCCTCGCAACACTGGGCGTTAATGTGTTGCGTTTCGAGTTTCCGTACATGGCGCAACGGCGGGTCGATGGCGGCAAGCGTCCGCCCAATCCCGCGCCGAAGCTGCTGGAATGCTGGCGCGAGGTGTATGCCCAAGTGCGCAGCCATGTCACCGGGCCTTTGGCTATCGGCGGCAAATCCATGGGCGGGCGGATGGCCAGTCTGCTTGCTGACGAACTGGGTGCGGATGCGCTGGTGTGCCTGGGGTATCCGTTTTATGCGGTGGGCAAGCCGGAGAAACCTCGGGTCGAGCATCTGGCCGGGCTGAAGACGCGGACTTTGATTGTGCAGGGCGAGCGGGATGCGCTGGGCAATCGCGAGGCCGTGGCCGGTTATGAGTTGTCACCGAGCATTGAGGTGTTTTGGCTGGTGGCGGGGGATCATGATCTGAAGCCGTTGAAGGCATCGGGGTTTAGTCATGAGCAGCATTTGGCGGCTGCGGCAGAGAAGGTTGCAGCATTTCTCCAGTGAGATTTTCTGTGCCTGAGGGGCCGCCTTCGCGAGCAAGCCCGCTCCCACATTTGGTTCGTGTACAGCTCGGTCAAATGTGGGAGCGGGCTTGCTCGCGAAGAGGCCCTGACAGACAACATCACTTCCAGACTGGCAATAAAAAACCCGGAGGCTTGCACCGTCCGGGTTTTTTTGCAGCACTAATCAGCGGTTAAACCGCTCCACCAACGAATACTGGGTATTCGCGGTTTTGGTCAGTTCTTCACTCAGCAGCGCCGAGTTCTGGGCCTGTTCCGACGTCTGGTCGGCCAGTTCGGAAATATTGCTGATGTTGCGACTGATTTCCTCGGCCACGGCACTTTGCTCTTCGGTCGCCGCCGCGATCTGGGTGGTCATGTCGGTGATGTTGGCCACCGCTTCGCTGATCCCCACCAGTGCCTGGTCCGCTTCCAGTACCCGCGCCACGCCTTGCTCGGCCTGACGATGGCCGGCTTCCATGGTTTGTACCGCGGTGCTGGCGGTTTGCTGCAGCTTGGCGATCAATGCGTGAATCTGCCCGGTGGATTCGCTGGTGCGTTGCGCCAACTGGCGTACTTCATCGGCGACCACCGCAAAGCCACGACCCATCTCACCGGCACGGGCCGCTTCGATGGCCGCGTTCAACGCCAGCAGGTTGGTCTGATCGGCAATGCCCTTGATCACATCGACCACGCCACCAATCTCATCGCTATCCCTGGCCAGTTGGGTCACGGTCTGGCCGGTTTCCCCGACCACCACCGACAGACGCTCAATGGCTTCGCGGGTTTCCCCGGCAATGTCACGGCCACGGCCGGTCAGGCGATTGGCTTCCTGGGTCGCATCGGCAGTGCGCTGCACATGGCTGGCGACCTCCTGGGTGGTGGCTGCCATCTGATTGACGGCGGTGGCCACTTGTTCGGTCTCCACGCGCTGGCGCTCCAGGCCGGAGGAACTGTTATGCGCCAGGGCATCGGACTGTTTCGCCTGCTCGGTGAGGTGCTCGGCAGTATCCTGCAAGCGGGTCAGGCAGGTTTTCAGGCGGGCTTCCTGGCTGAGGATCGACATTTCCAGACGCGCCTGGGCACCGCGGCTGTCGGTGTACATCTGCGCGATCAGCGGGTCGGAGGTGGTCTGCTCGGCCAGGCGCAACAAACGCTTGATGCCGCGTTGCTGCCAGCTCAACCCCATCAGGCCCAGTGGCACCGAAAGGCCGGCAGCCAGGGCAAAACCCCAGTGAGAATTGAGCGACGCACCGATCATGAAGCTCAACTGGCTGACCAGAATGAACGGCAACCAGTCCTGCAGGACCGGCAACCATTTATCGGTGGCAGGAATGGCGGGCTTGCCCTGGTTGATGCGCTGGTAGAGCGCTTCGGCGCGGCTGATCTGTTCGGCGGTGGGCTTGACTCGCACCGACTCGTAACCGATGACCTGATTGCCTTCGAAGACCGGTGTCACATAGGCGTTGACCCAGTAGTGATCACCGCTCTTGCAGCGGTTCTTGACAATTCCCATCCATGGCAAGCCTTGTTTCAGTGTCGCCCACATGTGCGCGAAGACCGCGGCAGGAACGTCGGGATGACGCACCAGGTTGTGCGGCGCCCGGATCAGCTCCTCACGAGAGAACCCGCTGATCTCGACGAAGGCGTCGTTGCAGTAGGTGATCACGCCCTTGGCATCGGTGGTGGAAATCAACCGTTGCTGAGCCGGGAAGGTCCGTTCGCGTTGTGTAATTGGCTGGTTATTACGCATGGCATTTTTAATCCGCAAGGCTTTCACGAGCTGTATCGGCCCCTGTTGCGAATTGTTGAGAATTTTTTCCGATATTCAGTGGCGCGTCGCAAAATGACCCTTGCGTCATCGGGCAGGCATCGGCTAGGTGAACAGGCTGAGGAGCTTTTGTGGCGAGGGAGCTTGCTCCCGCTGGGCTGCGAAGCGGCCCTGAACCCGGCGATCTGATAGTTTCAGGTACACCGTATTGGCAGGTTTAGGACGGCTTCGCAGTCGAGCGGGAGCAAGCTCCCTCGCCGCAGGGGCTCGCGTACTCAAACAAAAACACCGCCCGGAGGCGGTGTTTTTGTCAGCGGTCATTCATGAAGCGATGAGCTGCCGCAACACGTAATGCAAGATCCCGCCCGACTTGAAGTACTCCACTTCATTGAGCGTATCGATCCGGCACAGCACGTCGACCTTTTCCTGAATGCCGTTTTCTCGGGTGATGACCAGGGTCAGGTTCATCCGGGGCGTCAGTTCGACGCCCGTCAGACCAAGGATATCCACGGTCTCCGCGCCACTCAGGTGGAGGCTCTTGCGGTTCTGATCCAGCTTGAACTGCAATGGCAGCACACCCATGCCCACCAGATTGGAGCGGTGGATCCGCTCGAAGCTCTCGGCGATGACCGCCTTGACTCCCAGCAGGTTGGTACCCTTGGCCGCCCAGTCGCGGCTAGATCCGGTGCCGTATTCCTGCCCGGCGATGACCACCAGCGGTGTGCCCGCGGCCTGATAGCGCATGGCCGCGTCGTAGATCGCCAGCTTCTCCCCGGTCGGAATGTAGAGGGTGTTGCCACCTTCTTCGCCGCCAAGCATTTCGTTGCGAATGCGGATATTGGCGAAGGTGCCGCGCATCATCACTTCATGGTTGCCGCGTCGTGAACCGTAGGAATTGAAGTCCCGCGGTTCCACGCCTTTTTCCCGCAGATAACGACCTGCCGGGCTGTCGGCCTTGATATTGCCGGCCGGGGAGATGTGGTCGGTGGTGACCGAGTCGCCGAGCAACGCCAGGATCCGGGCGGCCTTCACATCCCTGACCACTGGCGGCGGGCCACCGATATCGTCGAAAAACGGCGGGTGCTGGATGTAGGTCGAATCGTCCTGCCACACGTAGGTGGCTGCCTGCGGTACTTCGATGGCCTGCCATTGCTCGTCACCGGCGAACACTTCAGCGTATTCCTTGTGGAACATCGCGGTGTTGACCCGCTCCACGGCGTCGGCGATTTCCTTGCTGCTCGGCCAGATGTCCCGCAGGTAAACCAATTGGCCGTTCTTGTCCTCGCCCAGTGGCTCGCGAGTGAGATCGATGCGCACGGTGCCGGCCAGTGCATAGGCGACCACCAGCGGCGGTGAGGCGAGCCAGTTGGTTTTCACCAGCGGGTGAACCCGGCCTTCGAAGTTGCGGTTGCCCGACAGTACGGAAGCCACGGTCAGGTCGGCTTGCTGGATGGCTTTCTCGATCGGTTCGGACAACGGGCCGGAGTTGCCGATACAGGTGGTGCAGCCATAACCCACCAGGTCGAAGCCCAGTTCATCGAGGTATTGCGTCAACCCGGCCGCTTTATAGTAGTCGGTGACCACTTTCGAACCGGGCGCCAGAGAACTCTTCACCCAGGGTTTGCGTCGCAGACCTTTTTCCACGGCTTTTTTTGCCACAAGGCCGGCGGCCATCATCACGCTCGGGTTGGAGGTGTTGGTGCAGGAGGTGATCGCGGCAATCACCACTGCGCCGTTTTTCAGGCGGTGGGTCTGACCCTCGAATTCGTAATCCGCTTCGCCGGCCATGTCCGCGTTGCCCACCGCCACGCCGCCACCGCCTTCGCTTTCCAGGCGGCCTTCTTCCTTGCTGGTGGGTTTGAGCTGGACGCCGAGGAAGTCGCTGAACGCCTGCGCGACATTCGGCAGCGATACCCGGTCCTGCGGGCGCTTGGGGCCGGCGAGGCTGGCTTCGACGGTGGACATGTCCAGCGCCAGGCTGTCGGTGAACACCGGTTCCTTGCCCGGCAGGCGCCACAGGCCTTGAGCCTTGCTATAGGCCTCGACCAGTTTCACGGTTTCGGCGGAGCGGCCGGACAGGCGCAGATAGTCCAGCGTGACGTCATCCACCGGGAAGAAACCACAGGTGGCACCGTATTCCGGGGCCATGTTGGCGATGGTCGCGCGGTCCGCCAGCGGCAGATCGGCGAGACCGTCGCCATAGAATTCGACGAATTTGCCCACCACGCCTTTCTTGCGCAGCATCTGGGTGACGGTCAGTACCAGGTCAGTGGCGGTGATGCCTTCCTTGAGCTTGCCGGTGAGTTTGAAGCCGATCACCTCCGGAATCAGCATCGACACCGGCTGGCCGAGCATCGCCGCTTCCGCTTCGATCCCGCCGACGCCCCAGCCGAGCACGCCTAGGCCATTGATCATGGTGGTGTGGGAATCGGTCCCCACCAGGGTGTCCGGGAAGGCATAGGTGCGGCCGTCCTCGTCTTTGGTCCAGACGGTTTTGCCCAGGTACTCCAGGTTCACCTGGTGGCAGATCCCGGTGCCCGGCGGTACCACGCTGAAATTATCGAAGGCACTTTGGCCCCAGCGCAGGAAGGCGTAACGCTCGCCATTGCGCTGCATTTCGATGTCGACGTTCTGTTCGAAGGCACTTGCGCTTGCGAACTTGTCGACCATCACCGAGTGGTCGATCACCAGGTCCACCGGCGACAGGGGATTGATTCGCTGCGGATTGCCACCGGCCTTGGCCATCGCCGCGCGCATGGCGGCCAGGTCGACCACGGCGGGCACGCCGGTGAAGTCCTGCATCAATACCCGCGCCGGGCGGTACTGGATCTCGCGGTCGGAACGACGCTCCTTGAGCCAGGCGGCAATCGCCTTGAGATCGGCGCCGGTCACGGTTTTTGCGTCTTCCCAGCGCAACAGGTTTTCCAGCAGTACTTTCAGCGACATCGGCAGCTTGTCGAGATCGCCCAGGCTTTTGGCGGCATCCGGCAGGCTGAAATAGTGGTAGGTCTTGTCGTCGACTTGCAGGGTTTTGAGGGTGTTCAGACTATTTAGAGACGGCATTGCGATCACTCCTTTGAGTCCGCACGGCTACGGACTGAGGGGACGGGCAGAGCATTAAACCTAGCCCTGTTTCCGGTAGCTGGCTAATAACTGGACTCTATGGGCAAGTCCAGGGTTGCGAAGTCGGCTATCATGCGCCGGTTTTCGTGACAGGCTTTGCGCCAGCGCAAGCCTGGGCATCGCGCAGTGGCTGAATGTTTCGCCATCTGCCCAGGAGTAAGAATGAATACCCTCTTTATGCATTGCCGACCGGGCTTCGAAGGTGAAGTCTGTTCCGAGATTTCCGATATTGCCGCACGGCTGAATGTGGCCGGCTATGCCAAGGCCAAACCTGCCAGTGCCTGCGCCGAATTCGTCTGCAGCGAAGACGGCGGCGCCGAACGCCTGATGCGCGGCCAACGTTTCGATCAGTTGATCTTCCCGCGCCAATGGGCGCGGGGGATGTTCGTCGATTTGCCGGAAACCGACCGCATCAGCGTGATCCTCACGCACCTGGCGGAATTTCCGACCTGCGGTAGCCTGTGGCTGGAAGTGCTCGACACCAACGACGGCAAAGAGCTATCGACCTTCTGCAAAAAATTCGAAGGCCCGTTGCGCAAGGCATTGATCGGCGCCGGCAAGCTGGTGGACGACGCCAGCAAGCCGCGTTTGCTGCTGACGTTCAAGAGCGGTCGTGAAGTGTTTCTCGGTCTGGCGGAATCGAACAACCAGGCCATGTGGCCCATGGGCATCCCGCGCCTGAAATTCCCCCGCGAGGCGCCCAGCCGTTCGACCCTGAAGCTGGAGGAAGCCTGGCATCACTTTATTCCGCGGGATCAATGGGACGAGCGCCTGCATAGCGACATGACCGGTGTCGACCTCGGCGCCGCGCCCGGTGGCTGGACCTGGCAACTGGTCAATCGCGGCATGCTGGTGACGGCTATCGACAACGGCCCAATGGCTGAAAGCTTGATGGACACCGGGCTGGTCCAGCATTTGATGGCCGACGGTTTTACGTTCAAGCCCAAACAGCCGGTGGACTGGATGGTGTGTGACATCGTCGAGAAGCCGGCGCGCAACGCCGCGATGCTGGAAGAGTGGATTGGCGAGGGGCATTGTCGCGAAGCGGTGGTCAACCTCAAGTTGCCGATGAAACAACGCTACGCCGAGGTCAAGCGTCTGCTGGAACGCATCGCCGATGGCTTCAAGGCGCGGGGCATCAAGGTCGAGATCGGTTGCAAGCAGCTGTACCACGACCGTGAAGAAGTGACCTGCCATCTTCGCCGCCTGGACGTGAAGAAGCCCAAGTCCCGCTGATCAAATCCGTCCCCTGTAGGAGCGAGCCTGCTCGCGATGAACCTGAGAGCGCCTCGGGGTGTCAGGCCCCCCAGCGTTATCGTTAACGACCATCGCGAGCAGGCTCGCTCCTACAGGGGGCGGCGTAATGCCACAGATGACTGAATACCCGGCAATGCGCGACAATGCCGGCCAGTTTCAGGAGTGAATCATGAGCCAAATGCTTGATACGCCGGTTGACGGCACCCTCGACGCCACCGGCCTCAACTGCCCGGAGCCGGTCATGATGCTGCACCAGCACATCCGTGACCTGGTGCCTGGCGGCCTGCTCAAGGTGATTGCCACCGACCCGTCGACCCGCCGCGACATTCCCAAGTTCTGCGTGTTTCTCGATCACGAACTGGTGGCGCAGCACGAAGACGCCGGTACTTACCTGTACTGGATTCGCAAGAAGTCCGGTTGACCGGCGGCAAAAAAAAGGGCCTGCATCCGCAGGCCTTTTTTGTGTGCTCAACCCAGCGACTGGCTGTTGCGAATCCGCTTGCGCGCACTGCGCGTCAGGCGGATCGACAGCATCAGCGCCGCGCAACTCAAGCCGGCGATCAAGCCTTCCCATAGCCCGCTCGGGCCACTGGCGGGGCCGAACCAGTCGGTCAGTCCCAACACATAGCCCACCGGCAGGCCAATGCCCCAGTAGGCGAACAGGGTCAGGATCATGGTCACCCGGGTGTCCTGGTAGCCGCGCAGTGCGCCGGCGCAGATGACCTGGATCGCATCGGAGAACTGATACAGCGCGGCGTAGACAATCAGCATCGAAGCGATCTGAATCACGCGGCTGTCGGGCGTGTAGATCGAAGCGATAGGTTCGCGCAGCAACAGGATCAGGCTGGCCGAAAACGCGGCGAACACCAGAGCCGCGCCCAGTCCGACTTTCGCCGCAAAGCGCGCCTGCCAGGGGTTGCCGGCGCCGAGCGCCTGACCGACCCTGACCGTCACCGCCATGCCGAGCGAATAAGGAATCATGAACAGCAGCGAGCTGATGTTCAGGGCAATCTGATGCCCGGCGACCACCGTGGGGCCGAGGCTGCCGATCAACAGGGCGATGACGGCGAAGATGCTGGACTCGGCGAACACCGCGATACCGATCGGCAAGCCGATGCCCACCAGGCGTTTGATCACCGCCCACTGTGGCCAGTCGAAACGCGCCAGTACCCGGGTGCGGGCGTAGAAGGGCGCCCGGAAGGTCCAGCCGGCCATGCTCAAGGCCATGAACCACATCACGATACCGCTGGCCCAGCCACAGCCGACGCCGCCCATGGCAGGCATGCCGAAATGGCCATAGATCAGCGCATAGTTCAGCGGGATGTTCAGTAGCAGGCCGCACAGGCCGATGACCATGCTCGGTCGGGTGCGGCCCATGCCATCGCTGTAGCAGCGCAGTACGTAATAGAAGGCAATGCCGGGCAGGCCGAAGGCGATACCGTGCAGATACCCCATGCTCGGTTCGATCAACTGTGGATCGACTTTCATCCAGTGCAGGATCGGTTCGGCGCTAAGCAGCAGGCCGCTGCCGATAAGCCCGACACAGAGCGCGAGCCACAAGGCCTGGCGCACCAGCGGACCGATCTGCTCGAACTGCCCGGCGCCAAAACGTTGGGCGACCTTGGGGGTGGTGGCCAGCAGCACGCCAGACATCAACAGGTAAACCGGAATCCAGATCGAGTTACCCAGGGCGACCGAGGCCAGATCCCGTGGGCTGACTCGGCCGGCCATGACCGCGTCGACGAAGCCCATGGCCGTGGTGGCCAGTTGCGCGACGATGATCGGCACGGCGAGTCCAAGCAGGCCTTTGAGTTCCTGGCGCACCGGGGTCGTGCGAGGTGGGGCGGTAGTGGCAGTAGTGTCAGTCACGGCATTCACAGGCGAAGCGTCCAAAGGATTTTGATGCGCAAGGCGGCGCATTCTACGCGTTGACGCTGCAGTCAGGAAAAGACCCGTGTTAGTGATTTGTAATCGCCGACCTGGTGTTCGCGTTTCCTGTGGGAGCGGGCTTGCCCGCGATCGCGGTGTGACAGGTTGCATAGATGTCGGCTGACACTACGCTATCGCGGGCAAGCCCGCTCCCACAGGGTAAGTGGTATTTCAGTTCAAAGTGAACGCTGCTGACTGGCTCGGCACCATCATCTACGCCTACACTGCCAACCCGCCAAAGGAGCCTGCCATGCTGATTGTTGCCGACGAAAATATCCCCCTGCTCGATGCCTTCTTCGAGGGCTTTGGCGAAATCCGCCGGATGCCGGGACGTTCCATTGACCGCGCCACCGTCGAACAGGCCGATGTGCTGCTGGTGCGTTCGGTGACCAATGTCAACCGGGCGCTGCTTGAGGGCAGCAAAGTACGTTTTGTCGGCACCTGCACCATCGGCACCGATCACCTGGACCTGGATTATTTCGCGCAGGCCGGCATTACCTGGTCCAGCGCGCCAGGGTGTAACGCCCGGGGCGTGGTCGACTATGTGCTTGGCAGTCTGCTGACCCTGGCCGAAATCGAAGGCGTCGACCTGACTCAGCGTACCTACGGCGTGGTCGGTGCCGGCGAGGTAGGCGGGCGCCTGGTCAAGGTCCTGCGCGGCCTGGGCTGGAAAACCCTGGTCTGTGACCCGCCACGGCAAGCCGCCGAAGGTGGCGATTACGTCAGCCTGCAACAGATCATCGAGCAGTGCGACGTGATCAGTCTGCACACACCGCTGACCAAAAAGGGCCCGCAGTCGACCTGGCACCTGTTCGATAGAAAACAGCTGAACCAACTCAAGCCCGGCACTTGGCTGATCAATGCCAGTCGCGGCCCGGTGGTCAATAACTCGGCCTTGCGTGATGTGCTGCTGGAACGAGAAGACCTGCAAGCGGTGCTGGATGTCTGGGAAGGTGAGCCGGAAGTCGACGTGGCACTGGCCGAACTCTGCATGCTGGCGACGCCGCACATTGCCGGGTACAGCCTCGATGGCAAACAACGTGGCACCGCACAGATCTATCAGGCGTTTTGCGATTTCCTTGGCCAGCCGGCCCAGGTCAGTTTGAGCGATCTGCTCCCGGCACCCTGGTTGTCGCAGGTTGCCTTGAACGCGCAAAGCGATCCGGCCTGGGCGCTGGCGATGCTGTGCCGTGGCGTATACGACCCGCGCCGTGACGATGCGGATTTCCGCCGCAGCCTTGTCGGCAGCGTGAGTGAGCAGCGGGCGGCGTTCGATGCATTGCGCAAGAACTATCCGTCGCGGCGGGAAATCGATGGGTTGCAGGTGCGGATAGAAGGCGAGGCCCCGCTGTTGCACCAGATTGTGGCGGCGTTGGGGGCGACAGTCGTCTAGAGACCGGGTTGGCCCTTTCGCGGGCAAGTCGAATCGTCGCACCGCCGCTCCCACAGGGTTCT
>DATMUG010000296.1:0-33183 GCA_035563915.1 Pseudomonas sp.
TTTCCCTGAAAGACACCATTGCTGGCTTCAAAGGCATCCTCAACGGTGACTACGACCACCTGCCAGAACAAGCGTTCTACATGGTTGGCGGCATCGAAGAAGCGATCGAGAAAGCCAAGAAACTGTAATCCCGGCGCCCGGAAACGGGCGCTAATTTAGGGTGAGGCAATCAGATGGCTATGACAGTCCATTGCGATATCGTCAGCGCGGAAGGGGAAATCTTTTCCGGTCTGGTCGAGATGGTGATTGCGCACGGTGCACTGGGTGATCTTGGTATCGCTCTGGGTCACGCGCCGCTGATCACTAACCTGAAGCCAGGCCCGATCCGCCTGGTCAAGCAGGGCGGGGAAGAGGAGGTGTATTACATCTCCGGTGGTTTCCTCGAGGTTCAGCCGAACATGGTCAAGGTACTTGCAGATACCGTGCAACGTGCTGCCGACCTGGACGAAGCCTCCGCTCAGGAAGCCGTTAAGGCTGCCGAGAAGGCATTGCATGACCGGGGCGCAGAATTCGATTACGGTTCTGCTTCCGCACGTCTGGCCGAGGCAGCAGCTCAGCTGCGCACCGTCCAGCAGATCCGCAAGAAGTTCGGCCATTAAGGCGCGCTTGTTGTGTGATTGATTAAAAAGGGTAGCCTCGGCTACCCTTTTTTCTTTTCCGAATTTTTTCACTTTGGTCGCAGCCGCTGACCACCCAGGATTGGTAGCCAGTCATGTCTCTTGAAATCGTTATTCTCGCTGCTGGCCAAGGTACGCGTATGCGTTCGGCCTTGCCGAAGGTTTTGCATCCGATAGCCGGTAACTCGATGCTCGGCCATGTTATCCACAGCGCCCGGCAACTTGATCCACAGCGGATTCACGTTGTGATCGGCCACGGTGCCGATGTCGTGCGTGAGCGCCTGGCCGCCGACGATTTGAATTTCGTCCTGCAGGACAAACAACTGGGTACCGGTCACGCGGTTGCCCAAGCGGTTCCTTACATCGAAGCAGACACCGTATTGGTTCTTTACGGTGATGTGCCGTTGATCGAGGTGGAAACCCTTCAGCGCCTGCTCAAGGTGGTTACCCCAACGCAGATGGGACTGCTGACGGTCGAACTGGACGATGCGACTGGCTATGGCCGAATCGTTCGTGGCGCGGACGGCAAGGTGACCGCCATCGTCGAGCACAAGGACGCCAACGAATCTCAGCGCGCAATCAAAGAAGGCAACACCGGTATTCTCGCAGTGCCTGCCGATCGTTTGGCTGACTGGACCGGCCGCCTGTCGAACAACAATGTGCAGGGCGAATACTATCTGACTGACGTGATTGAAATGGCGGTCAAGGATGGTTTGGTGGTGGCTACTGAGCAACCCCACGACGCGATGGAAGTGCAAGGTGCCAATGATCGCAAACAGCTTTCCGATCTTGAGCGCCACTATCAATTGCGCGCCGGTCGCCGCCTGATGGCCCAGGGCGTTACCCTTCGCGACCCGGCACGTTTCGACGTACGCGGTGAGGTGACGGTAGGCCGCGACGTGCTGATCGATATCAACGTTATCCTGGAAGGCAAGGTGGTCATTGAGGACGATGTGGTAATCGGTCCGAACTGCGTGATCAAGGACAGCACCCTGCGCAAAGGTGTGGTGATCAAGGCGAACAGCCATATTGAAGGTGCGATTCTCGGTGAGAGCAGCGATGCCGGTCCGTTCGCGCGTTTGCGTCCTGGCACCGTACTGGATGCGCGGGCGCATGTGGGTAACTTCGTCGAGCTGAAAAACGCGCATCTCGGCGAAGGCGCCAAGGCCGGCCACCTGACTTATCTGGGCGATGCCGAAATCGGCGCGCGGACTAACATCGGCGCCGGTACGATTACCTGCAATTACGATGGTGTGAATAAGTGGAAAACCGTTCTGGGTGAAGATGTATTCATCGGCTCCAATAACTCGTTGGTAGCGCCTGTGGATATCTCTGACGGAGCTACCACTGCGGCCGGTTCGACCATCACTCAGAATGTGGATAAAGCTCAGTTGGCCCTGGGTCGCGCTCGGCAGAAGAACATTGATGGCTGGAAGCGGCCTGAGAAGGTCAAGAAGAGCTAAGTTATCCACAAAATTTAGTCGGCTGAAGTTATTCACAGACTGCTGCAATCCATTCGTGGGCGAGCCTCTCTCCTACGGACAGTGAAAACTGTCTGAGTGAGGCTTGCCCGCTTATGTTTTTATCCACAGCACTTTTTGTCTCGCCACGCTTGACGAAGTTTCACTGATAGGTTTTGATTGGCGCTGTTAACTTTCGAAACGAAACTTATCTCTCCATGTCAAAGCGCAATACACCTCAACGTCGACACAACATTCTTGCCTTGCTCAATGAGCAGGGCGAAGTCAGTGTGGATGAACTGGCCAAACGTTTCGAAACTTCAGAAGTTACGATCCGCAAGGATCTGGCCGCACTTGAAAGCAATGGTTTACTGCTCCGTCGTTATGGCGGTGCAATCACCATGCCTCAAGAGCTGGTGACCGACCTTGGTCAGCCGGTCTCCAAATACAAGCAGGCCATTGCTCGAGCTGCAGTGACGCGAATTCGCGAGCATGCGCGGATCATCATCGACAGCGGCAGCACGACCGCCGCAATGATTCCGCAACTCGGTCAACAACCCGGCCTGGTGGTGATGACCAATTCCCTGCATGTCGCCAATGCCCTGAGTGAACTCGAGCACGAGCCCGTGTTGCTGATGACGGGTGGAACCTGGGATCCGCATTCCGAGTCATTTCAAGGGCAGGTCGCCGAGCAGGTACTACGCTCCTACGACTTCGATCAATTGTTCATCGGAGCCGATGGCATCGATCTGGTCCGTGGCACAACCACCTTCAATGAACTACTGGGGTTGAGCCGCGTCATGGCCGAAGTTGCCCGGGAAGTGGTGGTGATGGTGGAGGCCGACAAGATCGGTCGCAAGATTCCCAACCTGGAGCTGCCCTGGAGCAGTGTCCATACCCTTATTACCGATGATCGCCTGCCCATTGAGGTCCGCGATCAGATTCAGGCTCGCGGCATCAATTTGATTTGCGCGGCTGTCAGTCAGGAGAAATAGCATGTGTGGAATTGTTGGAGCAGTTGCAGAACGTAACATCACCGCCATCCTGGTCGAGGGCCTGAAGCGTCTTGAATACCGCGGATACGACAGTGCCGGTGTTGCCGTTTACACCAATGAAGAAAAACTTGAGCGTGCGCGTCGCCCAGGCAAAGTCAGCGAGCTGGAGCAAGCGCTCGAGCAATCGCCGCTCAACGGTCGCCTGGGCATTGCCCACACTCGTTGGGCCACCCACGGTGCTCCATGCGAGCGTAACGCGCACCCACATTTCTCCGAAGGCGTGGCCGTTGTGCACAACGGCATCATCGAAAACCATGAAGCGCTGCGTGAACAACTCAAGGCGCTGGGCTACGTCTTTACCTCGGACACCGATACTGAAGTCATCGCGCACCTGCTGAATCACAAACTCAAGGACCTGCCTGATCTGACCGAGGCCCTCAAGGCAACTGTCAAGGATTTGCATGGTGCGTACGGCCTGGCCGTCATCAGTGCCAAGCAGCCTGATCGTCTAGTTGCAGCCCGTAGTGGCAGTCCATTGGTGATCGGCCTGGGTCTTGGGGAAAACTTCCTCGCGTCCGACCAGTTGGCCCTGCGTCAGGTCACTGACCGCTTCATGTACCTGGAAGAGGGCGATATCGCCGAGATTCGCCGCCACAGCGTGCAAATCTGGGATGTGACTGGCAAAGCGGTCGAACGCAATATGGTGCAATACAGCGATGGTGCGGAAGCCGCCGACAAAGGCGAGTTCCGCCACTACATGCTCAAGGAAATCCACGAGCAACCGTCCGTTGTACAACGCACCCTGGAAGGTCGCCTGAGCCCCAATCAGGTACTGGTGCAGGCGTTTGGCCCACAGGCTGCCGAGCTGTTCGCCAAAGTGCGCAACGTGCAAATCGTAGCTTGCGGCACCAGTTACCACGCCGGCATGGTTGCGCGTTACTGGCTCGAAGAATTGGCCGGCATTCCGTGCCAGGTCGAAGTCGCCAGCGAGTTCCGCTATCGCAAGGTGGTGGTGCAGCCTGACACGTTGTTCGTCACCATCTCCCAGTCCGGTGAAACCGCCGACACCCTGGCCGCCTTGCGTAATGCCAAGGAACTGGGGTTCCTCGCCAGTCTGGCCATCTGCAACGTCGGCATCAGCTCCCTGGTGCGTGAATCCGATTTGACCCTGTTGACCCAGGCCGGTCGCGAAATCGGTGTGGCGTCGACCAAAGCCTTCACCACTCAACTGGTAGGCCTGTTGCTGTTGACCCTGTCCTTGGGTCAGGTGCGCGGCACGCTGGCCAGCGGCGTTGAAGCCACGTTGGTCGAAGAGCTGCGCCGTCTGCCAAGCCGCCTGGGCGAAGCGCTGGCCATGGACAGCACCGTGGAAAAAATCGCCGAGCTGTTCGCCGAGAAAAATCACACCCTGTTCCTGGGTCGTGGTGCACAGTTCCCGGTGGCCATGGAAGGCGCGCTCAAGCTCAAGGAAATTTCCTACATCCACGCAGAAGCCTATCCCGCAGGCGAGCTGAAGCACGGCCCATTGGCACTTGTGGATAACGACATGCCTGTGGTGACGGTTGCTCCGAACAACGAACTGCTGGAAAAACTGAAGTCCAACCTTCAGGAAGTTCGTGCCCGTGGTGGTGAGTTGATCGTCTTCGCCGACGAGAAAGCAGGCATGACCAAGGGTGAAGGCACCCACGTTGTGAACATGCCGCACATTCACGACATTCTGTCGCCTATCCTCTACACGATCCCGTTGCAGCTGCTGTCTTACTACGTGGCGGTGCTCAAAGGCACTGACGTCGACCAGCCACGCAACCTGGCGAAATCGGTGACGGTGGAATAAGTTATCCACAGTTGATCGAACTCTGAAAATCGCGACCTTACGGTTGCGATTTTTTTTATCTGAATCGAGGATCCGCCCATGGACCGCTTCCAGGAAATGCAGGTCTTCGCCGCCGTTGCCCAGGAACAGGGTTTTTCGGCGGCGGCGCGACGTTTGGGGATGTCTGCAGCCAGCGTCACTCGGGCAGTAGCGGGGTTGGAGAAGCGCATCGGCACACATTTACTCACACGCACCACACGAAGTGTGCATTTGAGCGAAGCGGGGCAGCGATTTCTCGAGGACTGTCGCAGAATTCTCGCCGAAGTGCAGGAAGCCGAAGATTCGGCCGCCGGCAGCCATACCCTGCCCCGAGGGCAGCTGACGATCACTGCTCCGGTTTTGTTTGGTGAGTTATTTATCACACCGCTCATGGTGAGTTTTCTGACCCGATTTCCCGATGTCACCATCAATGCGTTGTTGGTTGATCGAGTGGTCAGTGTGGTGGAGGAGGGGATCGATGTGGCGGTTCGCATCGGTGAACTGCCTGACAGCAATCAGCATGCGATTCGGGTGGGACAGGTGCGGCGGGTGATCGTGGCATCGCCGCAATTTCTCGCTGCTCATGGGCGGCCAACACATCCGCAAGATTTGGCTGAGGCGCCAATCATTGCAACGTCAGCGATTGGGCAGCTCAAGAATTGGCCGTTTCTTGAAGGGGATGAGCCACTGTCTGTCCGTGCGGATCCTCGACTAATGGTGACGGCGAACCGGGCCGCCATTAACGCAGCGGCTCTTGGGCTGGGTTATACCCGGGTCCTGTCTTATCAGGTCGCGAGCAAGATCGATGAGGGGGAGCTGGAAATTGTCCTGGCCGATTACGAACTGCCACCGCTCCCGATCCATGTTGTCTATCAGGGTGGGCGCAAGGCGCCGGCACGGGTGCGCAGTTTTGTTGATTTCACAGTGAAGGCGTTGAGGGAAGATTCGGCGTTGTGGGGCTGATCGGTTATTTCACCGATTGAAATAATCGTTTGCGTTCTGTGGTGATTCTGTTGTTTGCGGTACTGGTAGAAGATGGCTGCCATCGGTGCTGATCCTTTCGAACAGCGCCACTCACCGCGGGGTCGACCATGCAAGCCATCAAACTTTACAACTTCCCACGTTCTGGCCATGCCCACCGTGTGGAGCTGATGCTCTCGCTGCTAAAACTGCCGACCGAGTTGATCTTTGTCGACCTGGCCAAGGGCGAACACAAGAAGCCTGAGTATCTGGCCCTCAATCCTTTTGGACAGGTGCCGGTACTGGACGACCAGGGTGTGGTGCTCGCCGATTCCAATGCGATTCTGGTTTACCTGGCGCAAAAGTATGGCGATGGTCGTTGGTTGCCTGCCGATCCGGTCGGCGCGGCAAAAGTGCAGCGCTGGCTGTCCGTCGCCGCAGGTCCGATTGCATTCGGTCCGGCCCGGGCCAGACTGATTACAGTATTTGGTGCGCCCTACAACGCTGAAGAAGTCATCGCATACGCCCATACCGTGCTCAAGGTGATCGATCAGGAATTGGCCAAGACGCCTTATCTGGTTGGCAACGAGCCGACCATTGCCGACGTTGCCGCTTACAGCTACATCGCCCATGCGCCGGAAGGGAATGTGTCGCTAGACGACTACGCCAACATCCGCGCCTGGCTGGCTCGTGTTGAAGCCTTGCCTGGTTTTGTCGGCATGCCGCGCACGGTTGTAGGTCTGCAAAAAACCGCCTGATGTGAGCGGGTGTTCGTGAGCGTTCCACGTGGAACACTTCAGCGCCATCCCTCCGTTGCCGAGCTGCGTTAGACTCGCAGCTCGGCAGCAGCAAAGGGATCGGAAGTCATATGCATTTTTACGTGCGCCTATCAGCGTTGCTGATGGCGCTTGCGCTGCTAAATGGTTGCGAACAAACAGACGCACCGCCGCTGGATCAGCAACTCTACGTTTGGCAACGTCAGTGGACGACGGACCATGAACCGGTCCTGAGCGACAGTCGTACCGATTTTTCGACCTTGCGCGTGCTGGCCTTGCAGGTTTTCCCCAACGCTGCCTGGACGCGGGCGAGGATCGATCCGGTTCTGCTCAAGCGTGATGGTCGCCCGCTGATTGCGGTCATACGCCTCGACGGGCAGCTCAAAGCGCTGGATCAGCAAGACATCACGACGCAGATTCAAGAGCTGATCAATGATTGGCAGACGCAGGGTTTAAGTCTTGCCGGCGTGGAAATCGACCATGATGCGGGCAATGCCCGGCTACCGGCCTACCGCGAATTTCTCACGCATTTGCGCGCTGCACTCCCCACCTCGATGCCACTGAGCATCACCGCATTGCCTGCCTGGCTCGACAGTCCAGAATTGCCCGCGCTGTTATCCACGGTTGATAGCACTGTGCTGCAGGTTCATGCGGTGACTGATCCGCGTCGCGGACTGTTCGACCCGGATCAAGCCCGGCAGTGGGCGAAGGCCTGGAGCCGCATCACTGTTAAACCTTTCTATCTGGCATTGCCGTCCTATGGCGTCGCGCTGTTGCCGAGTGGCGATGGTGCCCCTCTTGTGGAAAGCGAAGTCAGCATCGAACTCGGTGGCAGACGCCGAGAGCTGATGGCTGATCCTCGACAATTGCGCCAGCTTGCAGGCGAGTTGCGCGCAGATCCACCGGCTCATCTGGCTGGCCTGATCTGGTTCCGTCTGCCGTTGGCCAACGACCGTCGTGCCTGGAGCCTCACCACGTTACGTGCGGTGGCCCGTGGGGATGCATTACTCAGTCAATTGAAGGTCAGCCTTACAACGCAAAACGGGCTCTATGACATTGGTCTTCGTAACGAGGGCAACCTCGACAGTGCCTGGCCCGAACGCCTGACATTGAGGGTTCAGGGTTGCGAAGGAGCCGATGCGCTGGCCGGTTACACATTGCGCCAAGAGGCCGATCTGCTTACCTTCACCCGCCAGCGCGAAGGTCGGATGGCGGCCGGTGGGCAGCGCGCCATTGGTTGGGCGCGCTGTGCAAATATTGATCAAGGAGAGTCGAATGTTCACCCGTAACTGGTCACGCCAACTGCTGTGTCTGAGCCTGAGTCTGCCGTTGGGTTCGGCGTTGGCGTGCGGCCCCGACTTTCCCATGCGCTTGCTGGACAACCGCGAGCAATCGCTGGCGGAACTGCCGGAAGGCAATTTCCGGTTTGAGATCAATCGCCTTGGTCACGCAATCGCGGGGCTGAAGGACGTCACCGCCGTAACCTATGGCCTGGAGGCTGCCGATTACGCGGAACAGCGCCACCAGGCCGAGCAAGTCGGTCTGAGTCCTGAACAACAAGGGTTGGTAAAACTGCTGCGCGATCTGACCGATGCGCATCAGGTCGAGGCGCAAGGTGAAAGTCTGCCAGCCGAACTCAGGTTGTACCTGGCCGGGGCCGTGGCCTTTACTGCCGGCGATCATGGTTTGGCGGCGGAGTACTTTCAGAAGGTGCTTGCCTTGCCGGCGGATCAGCGTTCATTGCGCAGTACCTGGGCTGCTTATTCGTTGGGCCGAGCTTTATTCGCCATGAGTTCGCAGGCAGGGGCGCAGCCAGACCTGTTGGCGCAATCGCGAAAGGCTTTCGAGCAAGCCCGTCAACTGAGTATCGACGGGTTCAGTGACCCGCTGGAACTGGGTGTTGCCAGCCTGGGTGAAGAGGCCAGGGTCGCCCGCGCCGCAGGCGACTGGAACAACGCCATCGAACTTTACGCCACGCAAAACCGACACGGCTCAACCGTCGGCTACACCTCATTGAAGCTGTTGATGGCGGATCTGGCAGCAATGCCAGAGGATCAACTGGCCGAGCTGCTCAAGGGCAAATCGGTGCAGCAATTGGTGACGGCTGGGTTGATCAGTCGGCTTGGCTGGTCATTCGGCGATCAACCGCCTAACGAAAAAAAACTCATCGAACGCCTGCAAACCAGCACCCGTGGCAGCCTGGATAACGCCGATCGCCTGGCGGCGATGAATTATCAACAGGGCGATTACGCCAGCGCCAAGGCGTTCCTCGGACAGGCAGGCGATGGCGGACTGGCCTGGTGGCTGCGGGCCAAACTGGCAGTTCGCGAGGGAGACAAAAATGCGGCCGCCGCCGCTTATGCGAAGGCGGCTCAGGCTTTTCCGCAAAATGAATCCTGGGGCGAGCGGCGCACGCCGGATTGGGCGTTCGAAGCCTTGCAACCCAAATGTCGCGTGGACGGTGAAAGCGCGATTCTGGCCCTGCAACGGGGGGATTACCTGCAAGCGTTCGATCAGCTTTATCGCAGCAAAGATATCTACTGGTTCGATGCGGCGACGGTGGCCGAGCGGGTACTGACCCTCGATGAGCTCAAACACTACGTCGACACTCAGGTGCCTGCACCGCCAGCATTGACTCAACAGGATCGCGATAACTATGTCCCGCTTCCGGTCGCCGCAAAACTGCGCAACCTGCTCGGGCGACGTTTGCTGCGTGAAGAACGTTACGACGAAGCCCCGGCGTATTTCGACAACGCCGACTTGCAGACCCTGGCCAAGGGGTATGGATTGTTGCGCCACGATGCCGAATCGAAATGGTGGCCGAGCAAACGTGCGTTCGCTTACTACCACGCAGGGATGATGGCCCGCTTCAACGGTATGGCGTTGTTGGGCTTCGAGATGGCGCCGGACTTCGCGACCTTTGATGGAAACTACAGCCTGGAAACCACCGCGTTGAAAGTCGGGCCGTTGATCGCTGAGGGAGAAGTTCAGCGCCAGCAAGCATCCGCGGCAAAACCGGATGAGCGCTTCCATTACCGCTATATCGCCACAGCACTGGCGAACAAGGCTGCCGATCACTTGCCCCACAGCAGTCAGGCGTTTGCCGCCGTGCTCTGTAAAGCTTCGATGTGGGGGACCAGTCCGCAGGAGCAGAGCGCGTTCTATCGGCGCTATGTCGAGAACGGCCCCTATGTTGTATGGGCCGGTGATTTTGGCCATCAGTGCCAGGAGCCGGATTTCCAGAGTGCTGACAAACGCTATGTCACCGAGCCCATTGATGCGGCTCGCTCTGCACTGCGACCGTACAGGAAATCGTTGCAGATCGGGAGTGTGCTGGCCGTGACCGCAGCGGCGCTGTTGTTGATCATTCGCCGCCGCAGGACCCGCTGAGGTTCAAGCCTGTTGAACAAAGGTCAGTCGCACGGCGAACCCGATCAGCAGGCTGCCGAATAGCCATTGCTGCAGGCGTTGAGCCGATGGGCTGCGTTGCAACCATCGGCCCAGGGCGGCACCGGCCAGCGCGTAGGCGCTGTCGAACAGCAAACCGACCGCGACCAGCACCACACCGAGAGCGGCGAATTGCCCGAGCACCGGTCCTGCCTGCGGCTCAATGAACTGTGGCAACAGGACCGAGCAGAACAGCAGGGCCTTGGGGTTGAGCAGGTTGGTCAGCAAGCCGCGCTGTATCGCTTGCCGATAGCGCGGTTTTTCTTCGACTGTGTTGGCGTCAGCCAGGGTTGGCAACAGACGGGTACGCAGACACTGGATGCCGATCCATAACAAGTAAACCGAGCCTGCCAGACGCACAGCATCGAAGGTCCAGGGCGCCGCCTTGAACAACGCCGCCAGCCCAAGGGCAGCGAGGGCAACATGGCAACCTCGCGCGAGGGCCAAACCGACGGCAGTGGCCAGCGCCGCACCTTTGCCTTGCCGGGCACCGGTCTGCAACAACAGGATCATGTCCGGTCCGGGCAACAGGTAAACCACCGCCAGCGCCATGAAAAACAGCCACAGTCCCGCCATGTTGCACCCCACTTCGTTGTCGATTCGGTAGCGCCAGTCTATGACGCAGGGGCAGGGCAGGTGCTTGCGTAGTTCGCTTTAAGTACGTTGTGGATTGGCATAACCTGCCACGTATTCACATTAAAACCATCAGGATCTGCCAAACCATGAAACTCGACGCCTACGACCGCAAGATCCTCGCCGCGCTGCAACGGGACGGACGTCTGAGCAATGTGCAGTTGGCTGACGAGATCGGCCTGTCTGCCTCACCTTGCTTGCGCCGGGTGCGGATGCTCGAAGAAGCCGGAGTGATTCGGGGTTATCAGGCCAATCTGGATCGCGATGAGGTGGGGCTTGGTTTGACGGTGTTTGTCGGGGTGAAAGTCGAGCGGCATAACGACGAACAGGCCGAGGCCTTCCGCCTGGCCGTGACTGCCTTGCCCGAAGTGATCTCGGCGTTTCTGGTGTCAGGGGAATCGGATTTTCTGTTGCAGGTAGTGGTTCCGGATTTGCGCGCCTATGACCGATTTCTCACAGGGAGCCTGCTTAAACTCCCCGGGGTGAGCGATATCCGCAGTAATTTTGCGATTCATACGGTGAAGGCGCCCGGCGAGTTGCCGCTGGGGCATTTACCGCTCTAGTCTGCGCTGCCAGTATTCGCGAGCAAGCCCGCTCCCACATTTG
Organism: Pseudomonas sp.; assembly: GCA_035563915.1. GTDB lineage: Bacteria > Pseudomonadota > Gammaproteobacteria > Pseudomonadales > Pseudomonadaceae > Aquipseudomonas. Next base: position 11,347 of record DATMUG010000296.1, read on the forward strand.
ATCTTCATTGAGATCGGAATTTGTGTTCGACACAGACCCAATGTGGGAGCGGGCTTGCTCGCGAAAACGCCAGACCCGTCACCGCCTGGCTCAAGCGCTACATCTGCGTCGCCATCCCCTCCACATTCATCGCCGCCTGACGCAACGCCTCGGAACGGGTCGGGTGTGGGTGGCAAGTCAGGGCAATGTCTTCGGCTGATGCGCTGAACTCCATGGCCACGCAGTACTCGCCAATCATTTCACTGACGCTCGGCCCGACAAGGTGTACGCCGAGAATTTCATCGGTACGTTCATCGGCCAGGACTTTGGCAAAGCCTTCGGTTTCGTGATTGATCTTCGCCCGGCTATTGGCGGTGAAGGGGAATTTGCCGACTTTGTAGGCGCGCCCTTCGGCCTTCAGTTGTTCTTCCGTACTGCCGACGCTGGCCAGTTCCGGCTGGGTGTAGATCACGTTGGGAATCAGCGCGTAGTTGACCTCGCCAGCCTTGCCGACAATTTGCTCGACGCAGGCCATGGCTTCGTCTTCGGCCTTGTGGGCGAGCATCGGCCCCGACGTTACGTCGCCGATCACCCAGACGCCGGCGGCCTCGGTGCGGTGACCCTTGTTGGCCAACATGCCGCGCTTGTCCGTGGCAAGACCGACGTTTTCCAGCCCCAGGCCTTGTGTATAAGGCCGACGTCCGATGGCGACCAACACATAATCGGCTTCGAGCAAATCAGCGGTGCCGCCGGCCGCCGGTTCGAGGCTGAGCTGAACGCCGCTGTCGCTCGCCGTTGCGCGAGTCACCTTCGAGCTCAACTTGAAGCTGATGCCTTGCTTGCTCAGGGAACGCTGCAGGGTTTTGCCTGCCTCGCCATCCACACCAGGGCAGATCCGGTCGAAGAATTCGACCACGGTGACCTGTGCGCCCAAACGCCGCCACACCGAGCCCAATTCCAGACCGATCACACCGGCGCCGATCACCACCAGATGCTTGGGCACTTCAGCCAGTGACAGCGCGCCGGTGGAGTCGAGGATGCGTTTGTTATCGATGTCTACGCCGGGCAGGGGAGTGGGTTCGGAGCCGGTCGCGATGATGATGTCTTTGGCGGTCAGCTCGGTCTTGCCACCTGCGCTGTCCGTCACCGTGACCTTGCCCGGTCCGTCGATGTGGCCCCAGCCCTTGATCCAGTCGACCTTGTTCTTGCGAAAGAGGAACTCGATACCCTTGGTAAGCCCGGCCACGCTTTCATCTTTCTGTTTCATCATTTGCGCGAGATTGAGCGAGGGTTTGACCTCGATGCCCAGGTTGGCGAATTCCGCTCCCATGGCCGCGTCGTAGAGCTCGGAGGCATGCAGCAATGCCTTCGATGGCATGCAGCCGACGTTCAGGCAGGTGCCGCCGAGGGTGGCGCGTCCTTCCACGCAAGCCGCTTTCAAACCCAGTTGCCCTGCACGAATGGCCGCGTTGTAACCGCCGGGCCCACCGCCAAGTATCACGACATCATAAGTGCTCATGCATCTGCTCCTGGATCGAAGAATTGGAGAGGGTAAACGTAGCCTTGAATAAAAATTACGATCGTAATATGAGCGTTTTGAAGCATTTCGGTCAAGGCTTCAGGCAAGCGACAGGTTTCGCGTTTTTAGATAGCGCGACGATGTACAAAAATTTCACTGTTATCGTTATATCGTAACGATATGTGATTTGAACAAGCCGGGCACTGGAGTGGTATGCAAGTCGATCTTGAAGTGGAGGGGACGCCGGTAGCCGAGCTGCCGCGTTTTCAGCAGGCGGTTTTTCAAGGGCGGCGATTACGTCTGATTGCGATGGGTTGCGGCGCGTTGGTGGCGATGGGATTGGTGCTGGGATTCTTTGTCGGGTTGTTTGCACCGCAATCCCTTTGGCCTGCCTTGCTGCTCAATCAAAGCGCTGCATTGCTGGTCGTGATGGCCGGTCTGCAATCGGCCTGGTTCGTGAGCCAATGGCGGGCGCGGGCTATGAGTCCATTAGAGCCCGAGGTGTTTGTTCAGGAAGTCGAAGGCCCGTCGGGTTGGTATGAGCGACTGTTGGACCACATGGGCCAGCGTTGGCTCAACCTGCTCCGGCAGATCGGTGCGCCCACGCTGTGGCTCGGCGGTTGGGCTGTGCTAACGCTGGTTTGTGTAGAACAGGTCTGGAGCCTCGGCTTGCCACCCGCAGCCCTTGGATTGTCGGCCACCGTCGGCGCAGCCCTGGCATTGCTGATGGCGTTCGGTTTGCTGGTGCTTGAGCGTCATCTGGCCCAGGTACATCCCGCTCAGTGGCCAGAAGCTGGCGCCCTGGCGCAATTGCTGCGAGTGGCGATCATCAGCCTGGTGCTGGGGGCGTTGTGCCTGTTTTTCGCCAGTGAATCCGCTGTCTGGCCCGTGCGCCTGGCGGTGTTGATAGGCGTACTGCCGGGGTTGGTCGCCGCTGAATTGTTATTGCGCGCGGTCTTGTCGTTGTTCAGCCCTCGCCGTGAGCAGGTTGAACCAACGCTGCTGGCGCGCAGTTTTGTCGCGGACATGCTGCGCTGGCCTCCACAACCGCTGCTGGCGTTGCAACATGAATTGCACAACCGCTTCGGCATCGACTTGCGGCAAATCTGGGCATTCACGTACATGCGTCGCGCCTCTTTGCCGGTGCTGACGGTGGTGGTTGTACTCGGTTGGACACTGACCGGTATTCACGAAATACCGCTGCAAGGGCGGGGCATTTACGAGCGTTTCGGCAAACCGGTCATGGTGTTCGGCCCCGGTTTGCATGCCGGTTTGCCGTGGCCGCTGGGTCGGGTGTTGAGTGTCGAGAATGGCGTGGTTCATGAGTTGGCCACCAGTGTCGGCGAGACCGCAGTACCGGCTCAGGCAGACCCCGCCGAAGGTCCTGCGCCGATCACGGCCAATCGCCTGTGGGATGCCAGCCATGTGAATGACAAATCCCAGGTGATCGCCAGCAGCCGCGGCGAGCAACAGAGCTTTCAGATCGTCAACATGGATGTGCGCTTTGTTTATCGCATCGGCTTGAGCGACAAGGCAGCGCTGGCGGCCACCTACAACAGCGCAGATGTACCGTCGCTGATTCGCAGCACGGCCAGTCGCATTCTGGTCCACGATTTCGCCTCGCGTACGCTGGACGGTTTGCTCGGCGAGGATCGCGTAGGGCTTGCCCAGGAGATCGGCCATGCGGTGCAGGCGGATTTGGAGAAGCTCGACAGCGGTGTGGAAATTCTTGCCACCGTGGTCGAGGCGATTCATCCACCGGCAGGCGCCGCCAATGCCTATCACGGTGTGCAAGCCGCACAGATTGGTGCCCAGGCGTTGATTGCCCGCGAGCGTGGCGCGGCCAGTGAAGCCACCAATCAGGCGCAGTTGCAGGCCAGCATTGCCCGCGATCAAGCCACGGCCAGCGCCCATGAAATCAATGCCGGCGCACAATCCGCCGATCTCAAATTCAGCGCCGAGCAGAAAGCTTACGCCAGCGCCGGGCAGGCCTTTGTGCTGGAACAGTACCTGAGCCAACTGTCCCAAGGTCTGGCCAACGCCAAACTGCTGGTCCTCGATCATCGCCTGGGCGGTAGCAACAACGCACCGACCATCGACCTCAGAACGTTCACGTTGCCGGCTGACCCCGCGTCGTCGCGTAAAACCGCTCAGCCAGGAGCCTCCAATTGAGCCAGTCACACTCTCACGATCACGATGACCACAGTGGCCATGATCACGGCCATGGCGGGCATCCCCACCACGGCCATCACCATCATCACCATCACGGCGATCAGCAAGCGGGTCCATTCCCATGGCGACGCATGGGGTGGGCGGCGCTCCTGGTGGCGTTCGCCGTTGCGGCTGCAAGCCTGGTGCAAGTGAGATCAGGGGAGGCGACGGTGATCACGCGTTTCGGCAATCCGTCGCGGGTGTTGCTCGAGCCGGGTCTCGGCTGGCGCTGGCCGGCGCCGTTCGAGGCGGCGATTCCGGTTGACCTGCGCCTGCGTACCACCTCCAGCGGCTTGCAGGACGTCGGCACGCGCGATGGTCTGAGGATCATCGTGCAGGCGTATGTGGCCTGGCAGGTTCAGGGCGATCCTGACAATGTGCAGCGCTTCATGCGTGCCGTGCAGAACCAGCCGGACGAAGCAGCGCGGCAGATCCGTACCTTCGTCGGCTCGGCGCTGGAAACCACGGCCAGCAGTTTCGATCTGGCCAATCTGGTGAACACCGACGCCAGCCAAGTGCACATTGCCGATTTCGAAGCGCAGCTGCGCCAGCAAATCGATCAGCAGTTGCTGACTACCTATGGCGTGCGCGTGCTGCAAGTGGGCATCGAACGTCTGACATTGCCCTCGGTGACCCTCACGGCTACGGTCGATCGTATGCGTGCGGAGCGTGAAACCATCGCCACCGAACGCACGGCCATCGGCAAGCGCGAAGCGGCGCAAATCCGTTCAGCCGCCGAACGTGATGCACGAATCGTACAGGCCGATGCGTCGGTGAAAGCAGCGCAGATCGAAGCGCAATCGCGGGTGGAAGCGGCGCAAATTTACGGTCGCGCCTACGCGGGCTCGCCGCAGCTTTATAACTTGCTGCGCTCGCTCGATACCCTGGGCACGGTGGTTACTCCGGGGACGAAGCTGATCCTGCGTACCGACGCCGCGCCATTCCGCGTGCTGGTGGATGGGCCGCCGAGCCTCGAAAACAAATCCGGATCGCAACCATGAGTGGGGTTCCACGTGGAACAAATGAGTTGAGTAGCCCCTGGATTCAAGCCGGGCGGCTGGCCTTTTTTGCCTTGTACGCGGTGACGGCGTTGGCCGCGTTGGCTTGGGCGTTCTCCAATGTGCGGCAGATCGATCCGCAGGATCGCGCGGTAGTTTTGCACTTTGGTGCGCTGGATCGCATCCAGAATGCCGGGTTGCTGTTGGCTTGGCCGCGACCCTTTGAACAGGTCATCTTGCTGCCCGGTGCAGATCGCGTGAGTGAACGCCGGGTGGAAAATCTGCTGCGCAGCGATGCAGCGTTACAGGCCGATCGAGTCGCCAGTTTCGCCACGCCGATCAGCGATGCGCTGGCGGGCTCCGGGTATCTGCTGACGGGGGATGCGGGTGTGGTGCAGCTGGATGTGCGGGTGTTTTACAAAGTCACTGATCCTTATGCCTTCGTCTTGCAGGGCGAACATGTGTTGCCGGCACTGGATCGACTCGTTACCCGATGCACCGTTGCGCTGACGGCGGCACGGGATCTGGACACCATCCTGGTGGCGCGACCGGAATTGATGGGCGCGGACAATCAGGCGGCAGAAAGGCGTGAGCGTTTGCGGGGCGATCTGGTGCGGGGCATCAATCAACGCCTCGCTGATTTGACGTCCACAGGGCAAGGGTTGGGCATCGAAGTGGCGCGGGTGGATGTGCAATCGAGCTTGCCCGGCCCGGCGGTGAATGCTTTCAACGCGGTACTGACGGCCAGCCAGCAAGCCGATAAAGCCGTGGCCAACGCGCGCACGGAAGCGGAGAAATTGACCCAGTCTGCCAACGAGCAAGCGGATCGAACCCTGCAAGTCGCCCATGCCCAGGCCAGTGAACGATTGGCAAAGGCCTCCGCCGACACCGCCACAGTGTTGAGCCTGGCGAAGGCGCAACAACAGGGTACCGACCCGCAGATGCTGCTGCGAATCTACCGCGAGCGGATGCCGAAAATTCTCGGTCAGGCAGGGGCCGTGACCACCGTCGACCCAAAAGACGATTCCCGCCTGATCATTCAGGGAGCTGCACAATGACCGCGCAAACCGCCGCAGCACCGAGCCTGTTGTCCTCGGCCGAACAACGCAGCGCCGCCCGCCAATTGACCCTGGCCATGCTCGCACTCGGCTTGCTGGCGCTTGGACTGGTTTGGCGCTGGCTGGCGCCTGAGCAGAGCGGCGTCAGTCAATTGCTGTTGGGTTTTGCGTCTGTATTGGTGGCCGTGCCGGTGATGCGTTCGGCCTGGTACAGCTTGCGTTATCCCAGCCTGCACGGCATCACTGATCAGTTGATCGCCCTGGCCATGCTCGGTGCCTGGGCAACCGGTGATCTGCTGACGGCGGCCTTGCTGCCGATCATCATGATCTTCGGTCATGTACTGGAGGAACGCAGTGTCATCGGTTCACAGGAGGCGATTCACGCCCTTGGCAAGCTGACGCGAAGCCATGCGCGTAAGGTTCAGGGCGATGGTTCCATCGTTGAAGTCGACAATGGCAAGCTAAGGACCGGGGACCGGGTGGAGGTGCGCGCGGGGGATCGGGTGCCCGCCGATGGTCGGGTGTTGTCCGGGCAGGCAAGTCTGGACACGGCTTCGATTACCGGCGAATCGGTACCGGTGGAGGCGGGCGTTGGTATGTCGGTGTTTGGTGGAGCGATCAACCTCGATGGCCTGCTGCTGATCGAGGTCACCCGTACCGGCGACGAGTCGACCCTCGGCAAAGTCATCGCACTGATGCAAAACGCCGAGCGTTCCAAACCACCGATCACCCGTTTGTTGGAGCGTTATGCCGGTAGCTACATGGTGCTGGTCTTGTTGTTGGCCGCGGTGACCTGGTTTGTCACCAACAACGCCCAGGCGATGCTGGCGGTGTTGGTGGCAGCATGTCCCTGTGCATTGGTGTTGTCGGCACCAGCGACGGCGATTGCCGGGGTGGCGGTGGCTGCGCGCCACGGGATTCTGATCCGCAGCTCGGCATTTCTGGAAGAGCTGGCCGATCTCACTTCGCTGGTGGTCGACAAGACCGGCACCCTGACATTCGGCACCTTGCGCCTGCAATCAATCGAGAGTTCGCTGGAGGATCGAAGTCACATCCTGGCATTGGCTGCGAGCCTTGGCTCAGCCAGCAGTCACCCAGTCAGTCGGGCACTGGCCAGCCTGGTCTCGCCAGAGCATTTCCTGTTGCTCACGGATATTCACGAGCGTCAGGGTCTGGGTGTGGTTGCCATGACGGAGCAGGGCGAGGCAGCGCTCGGGCGTCCAGAACTCTTCGCCCAGTTGAAGATTCCCACCACTGCCATTCCCGAACACGATGGGCCGATTGCCGGTCTGTCGCTCAACGGCCAATTCCTGGGCTGGCTGCTGTTGGCCGATAGCGTGAAACCTGAAGCCCGGTTTGCCCTCGGCGAATTGCGTGATCTGGGATTGGGTCGCCAGCTGTTGCTCACCGGTGACCGTCAGAGCGTCGCCCTTACGCTGGCGCAGGATGTCGGCATCCCTGACGTTGAGGCGCAGGCGTTACCCGAAGACAAGCTCAATCGTGTGTTGAAAGAAATCGGTAACGGTTTTCGGCCTATGGTGGTGGGGGATGGCATCAACGATTCGCTGGCCCTCAAGGCGGGTGTGGTTGGAGTGGCAATGGGCGCAGGTGGTGCGGACATTGCCCTGGCGTCAGCGGATGTCGTGTTGATCGGCAGCGATTTGCGCCGCCTTGGCACCTGTGTGCGATTGAGCCGCCAGTGCCGCAGGACCTTGCAGGTCAACGTGGTGATCGGCCTGGGCTGGACGCTCGCTATCGTTGCCTTCGCCGCGTTTGGCTGGCTCGGTGCAGCCGGGGCGATGATTGCTGCGGTACTTCATAACCTCAGCACGTTGCTGGTGCTGGGCAACGCCGGTCGCCTGCTGCGTTTCCAGGAGCCGCTGCTCAAACTGTAGGAGCGAGCCTGCTCGCGATGGTCGTTAACGATAACGCGTGTTTTCTGCTTTTACGCGTCGCTCTTTAGTTCATCGCGAGCGAGCTCGCGCCTACTGGAAGCGGGTGAAGATTTTTAGAACTGTGCGGCGAATTCACAGTCAGCAGGGATATAGCAGTCATTTCCGTGGATTTTTTGTTTTTTGGGCTCATAGGAAACGGCTAACTATTCGATAGCCAGCTATTTTTCAATGATGGTCTAACCTCTCAGCAGACGTCTGAAACAAGGGGGATTATCCATGCTCGCGCAACTTCCACCGGCCTTACAGAATCTGCAGCTACCGCTCCGCCTGCGACTCTGGGACGGCCATGAGTTCAATCTGGGGCCTACGCCCAGTGTCACAATTGTGGTCAAAGATCCACAAATGGTCACCCAGTTCACTCATCCCAGTCTCGATGCGCTAGGGGCGGCGTTTGTCGAAGGCAAACTTGAGCTCGAAGGTTCCATCAGTGACGTGATCCGCGTCTGCGATGAGTGGAGCCAGGCACTGGTGGAGGATGACGAGGGTGGTGAGACCATCCGCACCGCCCATGACAAGGAAACAGACGCCAAGGCGATTTCGTATCACTACGACCTTTCTAACGATTTTTATCAGCTGTGGCTCGACAGCGACATGGCCTATTCCTGCGCTTATTTCGAGACTGGCAGTGAAACCCTGGAGCAAGCCCAACAAGCCAAGTTCCGCCATTTGTGCCGTAAGTTGCGCCTGCAGCCCGGTGAGTATTTGCTGGATGTCGGCTGTGGCTGGGGTGGGTTGGCCCGGTACGCGGCGCGTGAGTTTGGCGCCAGAGTCTTCGGTATTACCCTCAGTAAAGAGCAATTGGCACTTGCGCGGCAACGGGTGAAAGAGGAAGGCCTGGAGGATCTGGTCGAGCTGCAATTGCTCGATTATCGAGACCTGCCGCAAGACGGCCGTTTCGACAAGGTGGTCAGTGTCGGCATGTTCGAACACGTCGGCCACGCGAATCTGGCGCAATACTGCAAAACCCTGTTTGGCGCGGTTAAAGAGGGCGGCCTGGTGATGAACCACGGGATCACCGCCAAGCACACGGATGGTCGTCCGGTTGGACGTGGTGCTGGGGAATTCATCGAGAAGTACGTGTTTCCCAATGGCGAATTGCCGCACCTGTCGATGATTTCCGCCGAGATCAGTGAAGCGGGACTCGAAATTGTCGACGTCGAAAGCCTGCGCCTGCATTACGCACGCACGCTGGATCATTGGAGTGAGCGTCTGGAAGACAATCTGGAGGCGGCAGGGAAACTGGTGCCGGAACAAGCCCTGCGGATCTGGCGGTTGTACCTGGCCGGTTGTGCCTACGCATTCGCCAGAGGCTGGATCAACTTGCACCAGATACTCGCGGTCAAGGCGCACGCCGATGGCAGTCATGAACTGCCATGGACGCGAGACGATATCTACAATCCCTGAAACCCATTCAAAGAATGGGTGAGATGAGCCGGGCGATCCGCATGCCGACCTGCTGCAGTCGGTGGGTCTCCCGGCTTTCTTCCTTGGCAATCTCGTGGGCCTGAGCGAAGTCGTCGTTGAGCATCTGTTCCACCTTGGCGGCAAACGCGCTGTCGACGGTCAACAACATCACTTCGAAATTCAGGCGAAACGAACGGTTGTCCATGTTGGCACTGCCGATCGCGCTGATTTCATTGTCGATCAACACCACTTTCTGGTGCAGGAAACCGGGTTCGTAGCGGAACACCCGCACGCCGGCGCGCACGGCTTCAAATGCAAACAGGCTGGAAGCGGCATAGACGATTCGGTGGTCGGGACGGGAGGGCAGCAGGATCCGCACATCGACTCCACGCAAGACGGCCAGGCGCAGTGCGGCGAATACGGCTTCGTCGGGGATGAAATACGGGCTGGTGATCCACACCCGTTCCGTGGCCGCGTGGATGGACTCGACGAAGAACAGCGAACAGGTCTCATAGGGGTCTGCCGGTCCGCTGGCGAGCATCTGGCACAGCACACCGTCGTCCGGGTATACCTCTGGCAGGATCAGCAGGGGCAGTGAGCGCGTGGCCCAGAACCAGTCCTCGGCGAAGGACTCCTGCATGCAGGCCACCACGGGGCCGCGGACCTGCACATGGGTATCGCGCCAAGGCGCCAGGGGCGGTTTTTCACCCATGTATTCGTCACCGACGTTATGTCCGCCGACAAAACCGAGCATGCCATCGACAACCACTATCTTGCGGTGATTGCGAAAGTTGACCTGGAAGCGATTGAGCCAGCCGCTACGCGTGGCGAAGGCCTTGACCTCGACTCCACCCTCGCGCAGCGCCTGGACGTAACCATGGGGCAGGGAGTGGCTGCCAATCCGATCGTAGAGCAGGTAAATGGCCACGCCTTCGGCCGCTTTCTCCAGCAGGAGTTTTTGCAGGCGCTGGCCCAGACGGTCATCGTGAATGATGAAGAACTGAATCAGTACCGCTTCCTTTGCCTGGCTGATGGCGTTGAAGATCGCATCGAAAGTGGCCCGGCCGTTGATCAGCAGCCGTACTTCGTTGTTGGCCAGACACGGCATGCGCCCAAGCTTGGGCATGGCCCGCAGCGATGCATAGGCATTGGAGGCACGGGCGGTGAGTGCTTCCTCCACCCAGGGCCGCCAGTTGAGCTCGGAGACGGCTTTACGCATTTCTTCGTTAGCCTGGCGCCGGGCCTTGATGTAACCGTCGAAGGTGCTGCGGCCGAATACCAGGTAGGGGATGAGTGTCAGGTAGGGCATGAAGATCAGAGACAAGGCCCATGCGATCGAGCCTTGGGCGGTTCGAACGGTCAGCACGGCATGGATCGCTGCAATCGTGCCGAGTGAGTGCAGCAACGCGATGGTGTAGCCGAAAATATGTGGTCCAAAATAATCCATGGGGGCAGCCCTGCTCCTGAAGATTCAATGCGTAACAGACCATGTTCCGCTCAGAATGTCGCTATTTAATTGGTCCATGAACCGAAGCCCGTGGTTGGCGTCTAACGGCCACTACTGATCAGGAGTTACACGATGAACGTTCGTCTGCTGGGTTTGGCCTTCACGCTTGCCGCGCTGGGTTCGACACTTCCTGTTGCTGCGCAGGCCCAGATGCTTCAGCCGGGTTTGTGGGAATTGACCACCAGCAACATGAAGGTCGATGACCAGAACATGCCGGATCTGCAATTGATCCTGGGCCAGATACAAAGCCAGATGACCCCCGAACAGCGCGCGCAGTTGGAAAAGCAGGGGATCACCATGGGGGGCAAAGGCATTCGCGCGTGCCTGACGCCGGAGCAGGTCAAGTCAGACGACATCCCGCTGACAGATCCGCAATCGGGCTGCCAACAGCAAATCACCGATCGCACGGGCAATCAGTGGAAATTCCGTTTCAGCTGCCCGAAAGCGCAGGGCTCGGGCGTTGCCACGTTCCTCAGCGATCGTGAGTTCACCACCAAGGTTAACGGCACGTTCAATGCCACTGGCATTCAGCAGAAGGGCAGTCTGGACTCCCGGGCGGTGTGGTTGGGGCAGGATTGCGGAACGGTGAAACCGAGGTCGTAAAAGCTTCGCGGGCAAGCCCGTTCCACAGGGGTAAGCAGATCCTGTCGGAGCGAGGCTTGCCCGCGAAGGCGTCTTTTCAGACGCCAGAGATCCCTGATTGCTCCAACCACTCACACATTGCCTCAACCTCCATCCTGCCAAAATCCTCCCCACTGCGACTGCGCACACTGACAAACCCGCCGGCTTTTTCCTTTTCTCCGATCACCACCAGATAGGGCACCGTCTGACTGTGCTGACGAATCTTGTGATGCACTTTCTCGTTGCGTAGATCGGCGAGGGCTCGCACGCCACTGCGGCGCAGGCGCTCGGTGACTCTATGTGCGTAATTGGCCTGACGATCGTCCATGCTGACGACCATCACGTGCGGTGGCTGACGCCACTGCTGCAATTCCTCGTGGCTGGACCAGCAAGTGCCGTAAATGCGTTGTAGCAAGGTGCCGCTGATGTGATCGATGGCGAATGCCTGTAAGACCCTGGTGGTAGGGACGTGTGGACCGTTCGTTAGATATTCGGTGTCACCGAGGCGGTATAGCGAGGGATGATCGGGCGTTGGGGAGGGCGTGGCGCGTCGACGAATAGAGTGGTTGCTCGCTGCCAGAGATTGCATTCGCGCTTCAATCAGAGGCAGATCGGTTGTCGTCAGAGGTTGCTCGACAGAGAATTCGCAATAGAACCCATCACCCAGCTCCGACCCCATTCGCCATTGCGCATGGGTATGCAGTTGCTTGACTGCCATTGCCAACATCAGCGCGCAGGAGCGGCGCAGGATCTCCAGCCCATCGGGCTCCTGCGGTGTCACGAGGCTAACCCGGGCATTCGTGCCGATCATGAACTCACAATCAACCAGCACGCCGTCTACCCGACCCGCGACTGCTGCATTGGCCAGGCCCGGGCCGATGCTCGCGGCTACCTCATGCACGGTCAGTGGCTGATCGTATTCACGCAATGAACCATCCGGCAGGGTGATCTGGATCATGGCTATTGTTCTCTGCTTCGATCACATGCCCATTTACCTTAGAGGTAATGAGTCGTTGTTGTCATCTAGACGTTTGTCGTGGCGCATCCAGGAGCAGGCCCGCTTTCACGGTTCCAGCGACTTTCAGCGACGGCGTCGTGGGCGTGGAGGCTTTCTGCGTGAATGACCCGGATGTGAAAACCGCTGATGCCGGGTGAGCGTTTCAAGGCCAGATTCAAACGGCGTGCGGCATCTTCACAGAACATCAGATTCTGGCCGTTGGCCAATGCGAAGGCTTGTTCATCGGCACGCTTCACTGCAGTTTGCACCGCCGTGCCGAGGGCGGCTTCAGCGTCATTGATCAGCGCGATCAGCGGCAGGTCATCCAGATAAGCATCCAGATGCAGCGTTAATTGCGCGCTGCTTCGTTGGCTGTGGGGTGTGGCAACGATGCCGTTGGGAGAGCCTAGCCAAGCCAACGCGTCAGCTTGATGCAGTGTTCGATTGGGGAAATCTTCGGCGAATTTCTGCTGAATGAGCTGCCGAGACAGTGCCGCTGAGCAAGGACACGTTGAGGAATAAGTCACCTCGATTTTTAGTTCCACGTGGAACATCGTGTTTTCCAAGCGGGCTTTGATGCTGACGGGATAGGTTTTCCAGCCTGACAAAGGACTGATCAGCGCGGGTCTTTTCAGCAGCATTTGGCCGTGAATGTTCACGTAAGCACTGTTGGACAGTCCCTGATGGGAGTCGAGGAATTGCTGCAAGACGAGCCAAAGTAGCGCCGGGGACAGGCTTTCCTGCTCGAGCATTTCCAGCGCCAGGTAGATTCGTGACATGTGAATGCCACGTGCTTCTCCATTATCGAGGCTCACCCCAGCATCGACCTTTGCAGGTAGACGTTCGCCCTCGATCAATACAGGAAGAGCAATGCCGCACATGCCTACCCATTCCAGTGACAGGGCTTGGTGTGAAGCCTGCACGGCGATATCCGGGAGTGTCAGCGCATTCATGAGCAGGTCCATGGTGGAAGTCCAATTCACGTTACACTATAACATTGTCGTCGACGATGCCATTTCCATGAACAATTTTTCATTCCGTACGCAGGACATGTTTCTCGTCCCATCTCACCTCAACAGCCGGCGATCCGGCTACAGGTGAACTTGCCGCTGCTGCCCCCTGAACTGGAAAACCGGTTGATCGTGGTCCAGCCAACACGTCGGTTGTAACCCACCCATGTTTCTCCGTCCGAGGCGATACCGGTGAAAAAAGTGAGCTGGCCATAGCGGCTGTTGGTTTGAGCCCAATAGCGATGGCCGGCGGCTTCGAAGCCTCGCAAATAGATTGTGCTACCGACGGTATTGACGCTGTAGGCGTTGCCTTGGCCATCGACACACGCCAGCAGGTTGGCGCTGCGAGTGCAGTTGGCCAAAGACGGGACTTGCGCCGAGGTATCGACTGGCACCAGCAGTGCAGCACTCAGCAGAGCGATTTTCAGGGCATTTCCCATGGTTTCTCCCCACCCATCAGAACGGACTTCAGCATCGTGCTCTTTGCCATCGCGGGCAACGGGGCTGGATTTATAATGTTGTTACACTATAACATTGTATAAGCCCGACGAATTGGCCGGGAAACCTGTGAGGAAACCGCAAATGCCTAATCGTTTACCTGTCACGGTCCTGTCGGGCTTTCTTGGAGCAGGAAAAAGTACACTTCTTAATTACGTACTACGTAATCGTACTAATTTGCGTGTTGCTGTAATCGTCAACGATATGAGTGAAATCAATATCGACGGCAGCGAGGTTCAGCGTGATGTCAGCCTCAATCGCGCCGAGGAGAAACTCGTCGAGATGAGCAACGGCTGCATCTGCTGCACCCTGCGTGAAGATTTGCTCCTGGAGGTCAGCAACCTCGCCCGGGAGGGGCGCTTTGATTATCTACTGATCGAATCCACCGGTATTTCCGAGCCATTGCCAGTGGCGGAGACGTTCACCTTTCGCGACGAAGCCGGTCAAAGCCTTAGCGATATCGCGCGCCTGGACACGCTGGTGACTGTTGTCGATGGTCTGAATTTCCTTCCCGATTACCAAGCGGCGCAAAGCCTGGCTTCCCGTGGCGAAACCCTGGGCGAAGAGGATGAACGCGCCATCACGGAACTGTTGATTGAGCAGATCGAATTTGCAGACGTCATCTTGATCAGCAAGATCGACATGATTAGTAGCCAGGAACGCCAGGAGCTGACGGCAATTCTTCAACGGCTTAATCCACAGGCAGAGATCATCCCCATGGTGATGGGCGAGGTGCCGCTAAAGAAGATTCTCAATACCGGTCGCTTCAACTTCGAGAAAGCTGCGCAGGCGCCTGGCTGGCTGCAAGAGTTGCGTGGCGAACACACACCGGAAACCCAGGAATATGGCATTGCTTCCCGCGCTTATCGCGCGCGCCGCCCCTTCCATCCGCAGCGCTTTTTCAATTTCATCGAGGGTGAATGGCTCAACGGTAAATTGCTGCGCTCCAAGGGTTTCTTCTGGCTGGCGAGCAAGCCTATGCACGCCGGCAGCTGGTCGCAGGCTGGCGGGATGATGCGTCATGGTTACGCGGGTCGCTGGTGGCGTTTTGTGCCGAAGGAACAATGGCCGCAGGATGAAGAAAGCACGGCGGCCATTATGAAAAACTGGGCTGCCGACTCCGGTGATTGCCGGCAGGAACTGGTGTTCATCGGCCAGAATATTGATTTCGAGCAGCTCACCACGGAACTGGACGATTGCCTGCTGACCGATGACGAAATGGCCTTGGGTGCCGAGGGCTGGCGTTTGTTGCCGGATCCGTTTGGTCCCTGGTTTGATGAGGCGGCTTGATCGCGCCACGGATTAAGGTTTGAGCCAGGTTCCCTGGCTCTGGGCCTCGCAGAACGGCTTCAGATACGCCGCATCGGAGGTCACGCCGTAATAGTGAATATCCTCTCGGTAGGGCATATTGGCGACTTGGGCGTTGCTGCACACGCCAAACGCACCGCCAGGACACTGGTCCAGGTATTGCACCTCAACCTTCTGCCCGGCCAAGGTGGGCTGGCAGAAACCATCGGCGAACAGTTTTTCCGGGATGTTGCGATTCTGCTGACAGACTTTCACGTCCAGTCGTTCTGCCTGGCTGTGGACAACACAGGCCTGGGCGAGCGCCTCACTGGCAGCCAGCATCAGCAATAATGACAATCCCATCCATCGCATCCGCACCTCCTTAGAAGTCTTCAATCATGTTGCAGAACATTCCCACCCACGTCATCGCAGGCCCCTTGGGGGCAGGCAAGACCAGCCTGATCAAGCACCTGCTGGCGCAGCGTCCGGACGGCGAGCGCTGGGCGGTGCTGATCAATGAATTCGGGCAGATTGGTATCGACGCTGCGCTGTTGACCCGCGATGTCGATGGTATCGCACTGGGTGAAGTGGCCGGGGGCTGTTTGTGTTGTGTCAATGGTGCGCCATTTCAAATCGGTCTCGGTCGATTGCTGCGCAAGGCACGGCCGGACCGGCTTTTCATCGAACCGTCGGGGCTGGGGCATCCGGTGCAATTGCTCAAGCAACTGAGTGAAACGCCGTGGGAAGGTGTAC
The DNA here is from genome assembly GCA_035563915.1 of Pseudomonas sp. Taxonomy (GTDB): domain Bacteria; phylum Pseudomonadota; class Gammaproteobacteria; order Pseudomonadales; family Pseudomonadaceae; genus Aquipseudomonas. The sequence goes on from DATMUG010000296.1 coordinate 27,144, forward strand.
TAAACGTACTGCCAAGTGTACTGGTTTTGGATGCTGAGGCACTCACTGCAGGCAAAACACTGCCGCAAGCGCAGCAAGAGGCGTTGAGCAGCGCTGGACTTCTGGTAATGAACAAATCGGAAAATCTCAGTGGGGCTGATCGTCAGCGACTTTCTGCTCAGTTACCCCCACGACCGATGTACTGGACGCAGCAGGCGACGATGCCATTGAGCCAGTTACCCGGCTTGGCAGCGCGGGCTGTAAAAGGTGTGAGTAACGTCGTTTTGCCCAAGGGGTTGGCGCAATTGCCGGCGATCTGGACTGACCCGACGCTCCCCATTTGCCTGAGCCAGGAACAAGAGGGCGGCTGGAGCATCGGCTGGCGCTGGCATCCCCGCCAGACGTTCGATACGGCGCTTGTCGCTCAGTGGCTTTCAGGTCTCGCCTGGCGGCGGGCGAAATTGGTTGTTCACAGTATCGATGGGTGGGTGTCGGTCAATGCATTGGAGGGCTCGATGCTGCAATGGCAGCCGAGCGAGTGGCGGCAGGATTCACGCATTGAGCTGATTTTCCGTGAACCGCAGGAGATTGAAACGCTACAAAAGGGTCTGGACGGCTGTCGGTTGGGCTAAATTTCAAAAGATCGCAGCCTTCGGCAGCTCCTGCATTTGGTAGAGCACAACCTGGTGTAGGCACTGCCGAAGGCTGCGATCTTGTAATCTCAAGGCCGCCACTTACTGTGTTCCTGCCGCCAATGGCTCAGTTCGACCACATTGGTGCCGTGTTTGACCGCATCGGCCACGGGCGGCGTTTCATCCAGAGGCATCGGGTAGGGCGCCAGTTCAATTTGCGCACTGTGGGCACCGAACTGGGTGATAGTGCCGTTATGGCGGGTTTCGCCGGTCACGGTGAATTCAAAGTTATACACACGAGCCAGGCGCCGCCTGCCGCGTCCGTCCTTGATGAACGCAATTTTTTTCAGCGCCACATTGCCGTCAAGCAACTCGACCCCCAGGTTGCTGCAATGCTGCTTGACCCGTTCCAGTGCGCGTTCGCGCAATCCGTGGTTGTGCCACAGCCAGGCGCCGGCAGTGGCGAACAGCATCAGCACGAAAATATTTCCAAGGGTCAGCATCAACAGGGTGCTCCAACATGAGAGTGTCAGCTTAACTGCGTCGCCGGTCTGTCGTACAGGCTGTGTTTCGTCGCATACTGCGCCGCTCGAATTTCAATCGTTTTACGGAAACTCACCGCATGAAACGTACGCCCCATCTGCTCGCTATCCAGTCCCACGTGGTGTTCGGCCACGCTGGCAACAGTGCCGCGGTTTTCCCGATGCAGCGGGTCGGGGTGAATGTCTGGCCGCTCAATACCGTGCAGTTCTCCAACCATACCCAATACGGGCAGTGGACCGGTGAAGTGCTGGCCCCGCACCAGATACCTGATCTGGTGGAAGGCATCGCGGCGATTGGTGAACTGGGCAACTGCGATGCCGTGTTGTCGGGCTATCTGGGCAGTGCCGCCCAGGGACGGGCCATCCTGACGGGCGTCGCGCGAATCAAATCGATGAATCCGAAGGCGCTTTACCTGTGCGACCCGGTGATGGGGCACCCGGAGAAGGGTTGCAGCGTGCCTGCTGAGGTCAGTGACTTTCTCCTGGAGGAGGCTGCCGCCGTGGCCGATTTCATGTGCCCGAACCAACTGGAGCTCGACAGTTTCTCGGGGCGCAAGCCGCAGTCGCTGTTCGATTGCCTGGCGATGGCGCGTGCATTGCTGGCGCGTGGGCCGAAAGCGGTGCTGGTCAAACATCTGGATTATCCCGGCAAAAACCCGGACGTCTTCGAGATGTTGCTGGTGACGGGTGAAGGCAGTTGGCATCTGCAGCGTCCGCTGCTGGCGTTTCCTCGCCAGCCGGTGGGCGTTGGCGATCTGACGTCCGGGTTGTTTCTGGCACGCGTGCTGCTGGGAGACAGTCTGGTCGCCGCTTTCGAGTTCGCCGCATCGGCGGTGCATGAGGTGCTGCTGGAAACCCAGGCCTGCGCCAGCTATGAGCTGGAACTGGTGAGGGCGCAGGACCGGATTGCCCATCCGCGGGTGCGGTTTGAAGCGATCCCGATCAGTCTCTGATTCCGCGCTGACCCCATTCGCGAGCAAGCCCGCTCCCACACTGGGTCTCTGGTGAGCACAGAATTTGTGTCCGACGACGATCCAGTATGGAAGCGGGCTTGCTCGCGAAGGCTATTTAAAACATGGCATCAAACTACCTGACGGACCTCAGGCATCGCCCTTGATCTCCTGGTACCGCTTTTCCAGCTCCTGACGAATCTGCCGACGTTGCTGGGCCTGCATGAAGCGGCGCTTGTCCTCGCTGTTTTGCGGTTGCAGGGGCGGGACAGAAGCGGGTTTGCGCTGGTCATCCACCGCAACCATGGTGAAGAAGCAACTGTTGGTATGGCGCACCGAGCGCTCGCGGATGTTCTCGGTCACCACCTTGATGCCCACCTCCATCGAGGTGTTTCCGGTGTAGTTGACCGAAGCAAGAAAGGTCACGAGTTCACCGACATGGATCGGCTCACGGAAAATCACCTGGTCCACCGACAGAGTCACCACGTAGCGTCCGGCATAACGGGCTGCACAGGCGTAGGCGACTTCGTCGAGGTATTTGAGCAGGGTGCCGCCGTGAACATTGCCAGAGAAGTTGGCCATGTCGGGGGTCATCAATACCGTCATCGACAGCTGGGCGTTTCCGGGTTCCATAGCGCTCTCACGGGTCAAGGCAAAGTTTGAGGGATGCACCTCTGCGGGTGCCTCGCTGGTTTTTTCAAACCAACAGTTATCGGGACGCCGGGCGAGAAGCCGCCGTCACGCCAGATCGATCTGTTTCCATATATTGCACCGCCTTTCTACCGGAAGTCGCGGTGTTACCCTGCGAAAGCCCAGCCCAAAGGACAAATTCCTACGCGAAAAGCGGGTTTATCAGTTTGCTCGAGCGGACGTTTCCTACGTCTGGCGTTTAAGTCATGCCACCCAAGGAGCCCCACACCATGCATGCCATCAGCTTTATTCAGGATCTGGCAGTGATCATGTTGGTCGCAGGGGTGGTGACTGTACTTTTCCACAGGCTCAAACAACCGGTGGTATTGGGCTACATCGTGGCGGGTTTCATCATCGGTCCGCATACCCCTCCCTTCGGTCTTATCCACGACGAAGACACCATCAAGACCCTGGCTGAACTTGGAGTGATCTTCCTGATGTTTTGCCTGGGCCTGGAATTCAGCCTGCGCAAGCTGTTCAAGGTGGGGGCCACGGCGTTTATCGCGGCGTTCCTGGAAATCGTGCTGATGATCTGGATCGGCTACGAAATTGGCCGCTGGTTCGACTGGAACACCATGGATTCGTTGTTCCTCGGCGCGATCCTTGCCATCTCCTCGACCACCATCATCGTCAAGGCACTCAACGACCTGAAGATGAAAAACCAGCGTTTCGCGCAGCTGATTTTCGGCGTGCTGATCGTCGAAGACATCCTGGGCATCGGCATCATTGCCCTGCTGTCGAGCATCGCGGTCAGCGGTACGGTCAGCTCCGGTGAAGTTTTTTCCACCGTCGGCAAGCTCTCGCTGTTCATGATTGTCGCGTTGGTGATCGGCATTCTGCTTGTGCCGCGATTGCTGGCCTACGTGGCCAAATTCGAAAGCAACGAAATGCTGCTCATTACCGTGCTGGGCTTGTGTTTCGGCTTCTGCCTGCTGGTGGTCAAGCTCGAATACAGCATGGTGCTCGGTGCGTTCCTGATTGGCGCCATCATGGCCGAATCCCGGCAGTTGTTGAAAATCGAACGCCTTATCGAGCCGGTTCGCGACTTGTTCAGCGCCATTTTCTTCGTAGCGATCGGCTTGATGCTCGACCCGATGATTTTGCTGCAGTACGCCTGGCCAATCGCTGTGATCACAGTCGCCGTGGTGCTGGGCAAAATGTTGTCCTGCGGCCTTGGTGCGTATATCGCCGGGAATGACGGACGCACTTCATTGCGGGTCGGCATGGGGCTTTCGCAGATTGGCGAGTTCTCTTTCATCATTGCGTCGCTGGGCATGACCCTGCAGGTCACCAGCAACTTCCTTTACCCGGTGGCCGTGGCGGTTTCGGTGATTACCACGCTGTTGACGCCTTATCTCATTCGCGCGGCCGACCCGTTGTCGATCAAGCTGGCCGCGGTTATGCCGCAACGGCTGGGACGGGTGTTGGGAATGTACGGTGAATGGTTGCGTAGCATTCAGCCTCAGGGTGAGGGCGCGCTGCTGGCTTCGATGATTCGGCGCATTCTGTTGCAAGTCGGCGTCAATCTGGCGCTGGTCGTGGCGATCTTTCTGGCAGGCGCATTTTTCGCCGAGCGCCTCTCGATCAATCTGCAAGACTGGATCGGCGACCCGAGCTGGCAGAAAGCGTTGATTTGGGGAGGCGCGCTGCTGGTATCACTGCCGTTCTTGATTGCCGCCTACCGCAAGCTCAAGGCGCTGTCGATGTTATTGGCGGAGATGGGGGTAAAGCCGGAAATGGCCGGCCGCCACACGCAGCGAGTGCGCCGGGTGATCGCCGAAGTGATCCCGATTCTCTCGCTGTTGGTGATTTTCCTGCTATTGGCAGCCTTGTCGGCCAGTATTCTGCCGACCAACAAGTTGCTGATGCTCATCGCCGTGGTAGCGGCTGGTGTGGCCGCGCTGTTGTGGCGCTGGTTTATCCGCGTCCACACGCGCATGCAGGTGGCCTTGCTCGATACCCTGGACAATCACAAGGACTCGCCAGGGCACTGACGCCGTGAGGCGTCAGCCGACTCAGCTTTCCAGCCAGACGTCCCGCGCCCAGTGCCACACCGACTCCCAGGACTCTTCAGTGACCAGTTCTTCTTCGGCAGACCACAACACCACGGTGCCGTCTTCTTCCACGCAGTAGTAATCGTCACCGTCCTGGCAGATCGGAATCAGACTGCGATCCACACCGGCATCCCAGGCGTTGGCCGCTACTTCCGGCAAGTAAGTATGGGATTGCGGGTCAGTGACGGTCACCGGTTCCAGACTGCCGTAAACCACGTCACTGACAGTCAGCAAAAACTCTTTGAAGACGAACGGAATGTTGATGAACAGTTCCTCTTCGATTTCGACCAGTTGGTCTTCGTCGGGCAACTCCAGGGGGACCGGTACCGGTTCGTTGGCTTCACGCAGTTGTTCGATGACTTCTTCCACGTCCGGGATCCTCTTGCTTGAATGGCGCGGTTTATATGGGGCGGTTTATACAGTAGCTTGCTATAGATGCAACCGCGAAATAGAAAACCCCGGCCTGGGCCGGGGTTTTCATGACTGCATGCCTGACGCCGAAGGAATCAGCCGTTCTGGCGGATACCGGCGACCAGCCATGGCTGGTTGTCGCCCTGCGGACGCTCCATGTTCCAGCTTTCGCTGAACACTTCGCCCTGGTCGAAACGCGAGGTTTTCGACACGCCGCTGAAGGTCAGGGTCGCGATGGTCTTGTCCGCGCGATCATCGACGCCATCCAGTTGTACCTGAAGGTTGTCGATGTAGGTGGACTGGAAGCCGTCGCCCAGGTCCGCACGCTCGCGCTTGAGGAAGTCGAGCATTTGCGGGGTCACGAATTCGGCGATCTTGTCCATTTCGTTGGCATCCCAGTGCTGCTGCAGCGACTGGAAGTGGCTGCGGGCGGCTTCGAGGAAGCGCTGCTCGTTGAACCAGGCCGGAGCGTTGATCACCGGACGGGCGGCAGCCGGAGCGGCCGAGCCACCGAAGATCGAACCCATGGCGGCAGGTTTCTGCTCGAATACTTCACGCTGCATTGGCGCGCCGGCCGGAGCGAACTGCTCCTGCTGCTTGCGGCGACGAGCGGCGATGAAGCGGAAGATCACGAAGGCGATCACGGCCATGATCAGGATGTCGAAGATCTGCATGCCCTGGAAGCCGCCGCCCATGAACATGGAAGCGAGCAGGCCACCGGCGGCGATGCCGGCCAGAGGGCCGAGCCATTTCGAAGCGCCGCCAGCCTTGGCCGCAGCGCC
>DATMUG010000297.1:0-8829 GCA_035563915.1 Pseudomonas sp.
GGAGCGGGCTTGCTCGCGAAAGCGGTGGATCAGTCGACATCAATGTTGAATGTTAAAACCGCATTCGCGAGCAAGCCCGTTCCCACAGGATTATTTGTTTGTCGAAACAAAGGTGGGGGCAGGGAGGCTCAGGGCGATGCAGGAAGGAGGAACCGCGCAATCACCGGCAAATGATCGGAGATGCGCAAGGTATCGTCCTGCCTGACCGTGGCCTCGACCCGCTTGATACGCGGGCTGTAAAACAGGTAATCGACGGTGCGATCCGGGCCGGTCAGGCCGGTGTCATTGGGGTAGTGGGTCAGCCAGCGGGCGCGGTCGACGCCGCTGGCTTCGTTGTTGGTGGGGATCATCGGGTACTTGTCCCACAACACATGCAGGGCGCTGTCAGCGGAGTAGGGCGCGCGCTGCTCATCGGGCAGACGCTGGTATTGACCCAGCGGCAACAGGTTGAAATCGCCACCGATCAGCCACGGCGTACCGCGGCCTTCAAACTTGTCGAGGACCTTGGCCACGGCCATGACCTGAGCTTGCAAGGTCTCGTCGGGGTGCGTCACGCGGTCCAGATGAGTGTTGAGCACGGCCACCTGGCCGCCGTCGTTCAACGGCAGATAGGCCGCCAGCAAAGCATTTTTCGGCTGAAACTGACGACTGATCAGGTTGCTCTTCGCCACCGGCAATTGCAGGCGCTGGGCGTGATCGATCTGAAAGCGGCTCAGGGTTGCCAGTTGCCGGCCAACGCTGCCGAAGATATGCGGGTCAGGAACAAAATCAGCCTTCCAGTCGTAGGCGGCGACACTGCACGGGTACAGGTCGGCGACCCGTTCATGCAGCAGTTTGAGCTGATTCTGGTAATCGCTGGCCTTGGCGCCATCGTCCAGTTCCTGCAACAGCACGATGTCAGGCTGCTCGTCGCGAATCACCCGCGCCACTTCATCGAGGCTGAAGGCCATGTCTTCGGGGGTGGGGGATTCGTCGGTGCCGTTGGCCAGGTCATTCCAGAACACGTAGCGCTTGCCCGCCAGGTACTGGACGTTCCAGGTCATGACTTTCAGCGCCTGGCCTGGCGCCAGGGTCGGTGCCCGGGTGCTGCAGCTGACCGGCAGCACCTCCCGGGCACCGGGGCGCCAGGTCAGGCTGTAAATCGACACGCCGATCAGGACAATTGCAATCAACAATCCCGGCAAGGTGTAGCGCAGCAGTCGGGTCATGGCTCGGCTTATCGCGTTACGGAAATAATTTGCGAGCATACCCGACTGACGAGCGGTCGCCCAAGGTCAGCGTGGCCCGTCGATTGTTTCCGGTACTTCGCCGATCAGCATGAACAGGCGAAACAACACAACGCTGGTGAACAGTTGCAGGAAGCTGTGGGCGCTGTCGATCAGCAGCGAGACCACCGGGTTCTGCGGCTCGGGATAGACCGCCAGTGTCGCGCCCTTGAGCAGCCACAACGGGCCCATCACGCACAGGATGCACACCAGGATGCGCATGAAGTGACCGCGGGTCAGGCGCAGGCTTTCCTTCATCGCCGCCAATGGCGACAGGCCACGCAGCACCAGCAGGTATTCACCGAAGGCCAGGGTCACCATCAGCCAGATGCCCGGCAGGAAATACAGGGAAAGACCCAGCAGAATCAGCAGGGTATTAAGGGCGGTCAGCAAGGCGAAACGCGGCCACAGGTAGGCGGAACGCGAGAGCAGCTCGCGGTTGCTGGGCGATTCGCCACGGCTGCGGGCATCGAGGAACAGAATCAGCGCGGCGGTGTACAGCGGGTACACCAGCAGGCCGACGATCACACTGATGCCGGGGAAACTGTCCGGCTCGGTGGAGTGGTCGACCACCTGTTGCAGCAAGGCCTCGATGATGACGAGCGGCAGGCACAGTTGCACGATCCGGCCCAGATTGCGCTTGAAGAAATACAGGGAGTCACGCAGTACGTCGAACGGGTTCATCAGTAGATATCGCTGGTCATAAACAGTCACTCACTGTAACCGATGATGTGCGGGGAGGCGCAAACGTAAACGTTCGGTAAAGGCCATTGAAACAACTTGTTTCAGCCTCCATTAAGGTCGGGCACCTTATCCTCAAGTGGAAAAGGTCAACGATTTCCACGGCAATCTGCGAGGTCGCCATGAACAGCGAAGAACAAACCCTGATCGATGGACTGTTTTCCCGGCTGCAACAGGCCGAATCGGACTCAGCCCCGCGCGATGCCCAGGCGGAGGCGCGGATCAAGGAGCACCTGAACCGCCAGCCGGCGGCAGGTTATTTCATGACCCAGGCGATTCTGGTGCAAGAGGCGGCGATCAAGCGCCTCGATGAACAGAACAAGCAGCTGTCCCAGCAAATCCAGCAGTTGCAGGCCGACCTGCAACAGGCCAGGGCGCAGACAGCGGCGCCGGCGCCGAGCAGCGGTGGTTTCCTGTCGAGTATTTTTGGCGGCGGTGGTTCCCGCGATCCGCAGCCTGCGCCGGCCCAGAGCGCGCCGGTGTCCAGCGGTGGCGGCTGGCGCGAACCGGGGCGGTCCTCGTTCGGTTCGCAGCCAGCGCAGCCGCAGCAAAATTTCGGTGTTCCACCTCAGCAGAACTATTCTGCGCAGCAAGCAGCACCGATGGCCGGCAGCAGCTTCCTCGGCGGCGCGCTGAAAACCGCGGCCGGCGTGGCCGGGGGCGTGATGCTGGCACAAGGCATCAGCAGCCTGTTTCATCACAATCAGCAGCCGGAAGAAATCGTCGAAGTCATCAAGGAGCAACCCGCTCAGGTCAATGATCAGGGCAACAATGGTTGGGGCGACGACCAGCGCGTGGCCGGTAACGATTCCTTTGGCGATGACCAGGGCGGCTTTACCGACGCCGACTACAACGATGACAGTTCATCGTTTTTTGGCGGCGACGACGATTCCTTTGTGTGATCCCACCTTTCTGAGGTGACACTGAACCTGCGGCGAGCGAGCTTGCTCGCGCTGGGCGGCGCAGCAGCCCCGATCTTTTGGGGCCGCTTCGCGACCCAGCGCGAGCAAGCTCCCTCGCCACAGGTTGTCTCCTCGCTCTTCCACAGGGTTGCCATTCGTCCGGGTCGCTAGGCTGGCTTGGGCCGATTATTCGCGAAATCCTCCTTCAGACTGGCATACTGGGCGCCTTTTCGGGCCTGGTGCCTGACCCTGCCTGCGCTCTGATGAAGGTGTCCGGTGAAAAAAATCGCAGTGTTCGCCGATGTTCAGAACCTCTATTACACCGTGCGCCAGGCTTACGGGTGTCACTTCAACTATGCCGCCCTGTGGGCTGAGATCAGCAAGCAGGGGCAGATCGTCGAGGCCTACGCCTACGCCATCGATCGCGGCGACAGCAAACAGCAGCAGTTCCAGCAGATCCTGCGCAACCTCGGTTTCACCGTGAAGCTCAAGCCCTATATCCAGCGCAGCGACGGCTCGGCCAAGGGCGATTGGGACGTGGGCATTACCCTGGACATCATGGACGCGGCCGACCATGTCGACGAAGTGGTGCTGGCTTCCGGCGACGGAGATTTCGACATGCTGCTTGAGCGCATCATCAGCAAGCATGGCGTGCAGGCAGTGGCCTATGGCGTGCCGGGCCTGACCGCCAATTCACTGATCCGCGCCGCCAGCCGCTACGTGCCGATCGAAGGCGCGTTGCTGCTCAAGAATTGATTTTTACGGAGTTGAAACAGGTTTGGAACGCATCGCAGTCATCGACTTTGAAACCACCGGGATCTCCCCCAGCAGCAGCTGCCGCGCCACGGAAATTGCTGTGGTCATCCTCGAACAGGGGCGCATCGTCGAGCGTTACCAGAGCCTGATGAATGCCGGGGTGCGTGTTCCGGCCTTCATCGAGCAACTCACGGGCATCAGCAACGCCATGTTGCGCACCGCACCCTCGGCCGAGCAGGTGATGAACGAGGTCAACGAGTTCGTGGGCACCACGCCCTTGCTGGCGCACAACGCCGCGTTCGACCAGAAGTTCTGGGATTTCGAACTGGGGCGGATCAAACGCACCCGCCTGCAGAATTTCGCCTGTTCGTTGTTGCTGGCCCGCCGCCTGATGCCTGCCGCGCCCAACCACAAACTCGGCACCCTCACCACCTTCGCCAACCTGCCGAACACCGGCAAGGCCCACCGGGCCATGGCCGACGCCGAGATGGCGGCCAACCTGACGGCGCATCTGGCAGAAGAACTTCGCCAGAAGCACGGCTTGCGCGAACTGTCCCATGATCTGCTGTGCAAATTGCAGAAAGTGCCGGCGGCAAAAGTGGGCGAGCACCTCAAGCGCTATCGCGGGTTCTGAGAACACCTCAAATCCCCTTTGGGAGCGGGCTTGCTCGCGAAAGCGGAGTGTCAGGCGACATCAACCTTGACTCACACACCGCATTCGCGAGCAAGCCCGCTCCCACATTTGATTTCAGTGGACTCTAAATCGGTTTCACTTCCAATTGCCCCAACGGCACACGCTTCTCGATTGCACTCGACAACACAATTGAGGTCTTGCTGAACCCGAACGTGGCGATCCGGTTGATCAGGTCTTCCAGCTCCGGCATCGAACCCACCGCCGCCTGCATGATCACGCAGGGATCGCCGGTAACCCGGTGGCACTCGGTCAGTTGCGGGATTTTGATCAGGTCGTCGTAGGCTTTCTGGTTGCCGTGCTGGTTGAGGCGCAGTTCGATGACGCACTGGATCGGCAACCCCAGCTTGGCCATGTCGACTTTCGCCTGGTAGCCGGTGATCACGCCGCTGGCTTCGAGTTTGGCCACCCGTTCGGCCACGGCCGGGGCGGACAGATTGACCTTGCGCGCCAGGTCCGCGTAGGACGCGCGACCGTTTTCCAGCAGGGCACTGAGCAGCATGCGATCGTACTTATCCATCGCGTGGACTCCTGAAAAATGACCGACTTTCGAAACCACGGTTTGTAGCCATCAATACCGTGTTTTGAAAAGTGTACCGGCGCTTTAAACAAGTTTTGTAACTTATTTTTCGACACCTGCCTTTTTAGAATAGCTGTTCACTTGTCCTGCCTGTGAGCTGCCTCCATGTCCGGCCTACGTCGCTTTCCCTTACCCCTGATCGCTGCCTTTTTCGCCTTGTATGTGATTTGGGGATCGACTTACCTGGTGATCCGCATCGGCGTGGAGTCCTGGCCGCCCTTGTTGCTGGCCGGTATCCGCTTCGTGATCGCCGGCAGCCTGATGTACGGCTTCCTGCGCTGGCGCGGGGCACCGGCGCCCAACTGGGCGCAATGGAAAGCCGCGGGCATCATTGGCGTGTTGCTGCTGGCTTGCGGTAACGGTGCGGTCAGCGTTGCAGAGCACACGGGCGTGGCCTCCGGGGTGGCGGCGCTGGCGGTGGCGACGGTGCCACTGTTTACCTTGCTCTGTGGTTATTTCTGGGGGGCGCGCAATACCCGGCTCGAATGGGCTGGCGTGGTGCTCGGCATGATCGGCATCGTCATGCTCAACTTGGGCTCCAACCTGCAATCGAGCCCTTTGGGCGCCGCCTTGCTGATTTTCGCCGCGGCCACCTGGGCGTTCGGTTCGGTGTGGAGCAAACACCTGCCGTTGCCCCAGGGGGCGATGGCCAGTGCCGTGGAGATGCTGGTCGGCGGCGTGGTGTTGTTGATCGGCAGCGCCGTCAGCGGTGAACACCTGGAGAAGATGCCGCCCGTCGAAGGCTGGGTCGCGCTGGCGTACCTGACCGTATTCGGCTCGATCATCGCCTTCAACGCCTACATGTACCTGTTGAAGCATGTGCGGCCGGCAGCGGCCACCAGCTATGCCTACGTCAATCCGGCGGTGGCAGTGCTGCTGGGGATCGTATTTGTCGGCGAGACCATCGGTATCGAGGAAGCGCTGGCGATGCTGGTGATCATCAGCGCCGTGGTGCTGATCGGTCTGCCGCAGTGGCGCAGAACGCCGCAGCCGCCGGCTGCGAACGTCGTGCCGCCCGTGGTGTCGGCGGAATCCCGTGTGAATTAGGGTAAACTGCGCGGCATTGCACACTTGTTTCGCACAACCGCGCTGAATTTTCCCTACGGTACTTCCATGACTTTCGCCACCCTTGGCCTGATCGACCCCTTGCTGCGCTCCCTCGAGAAGCTCGGCTACCAGACTCCGACGCCGGTTCAGGCGCAAGCCATTCCGGCGGTGCTGGCCGGTCGCGACCTGATGGCCGCCGCCCAGACGGGCACCGGCAAGACCGCCGGCTTTGCCCTGCCGCTCCTGCAATTGCTGGCCATGGAAGGGCCGAAAGTCGCCGCCAACTCGGTGCGCTCACTGATTCTGGTGCCGACCCGCGAGCTGGCCGAGCAGGTTCACGAAGCCGTGCGTCAATACGCCGAGAACCTGCCATTGCGCACCTATGCGGTGTATGGCGGCGTCAGCATCAACCCGCAAATGATGAAGCTGCGCGGTGGCGTCGACCTGCTGGTGGCGACCCCGGGCCGTCTGCTCGATCTGTTCCGCCAGAACGCGCTGAAATTCAATCAGCTGCAAACCCTGGTGCTGGACGAAGCCGACCGCATGCTCGACCTGGGGTTTTCCGAAGAACTGGCGAACATTTACCGCGCCTTGCCGAAGAAACGTCAGACCCTGTTGTTCTCCGCGACCTTCTCCGATGACATCCGTCTGTTGGCCGGGCAAATGCTCAACGATCCGCTGAGCATCGAAGTCAGCCCGCGCAACGTGGCGGCCCACACCGTCAAGCAGTGGGTGGTGACGGTGGACAAGAAGCGCAAGCCGGAACTGTTCGTGCACTTGATGCGCAAGGGCAAATGGAAGCAGGTGCTGGTGTTCGCCAAGACCCGTAACGGCGTGGATGCACTGGTGGAAAAACTCCAGGGCCTGGGCGTCAATGCCGACGGCATCCATGGCGACAAGCCGCAAGCAACTCGGCAACGGGCACTGGATCGTTTCAAATTGGGTGAAGTGCAGATTCTGGTGGCGACCGACGTCGCGGCCCGTGGCCTGGACATCGAGGACCTGCCGCTGGTGGTCAATTTCGACCTGCCGATCGTGGCCGAGGACTACATCCACCGCATTGGTCGCACCGGTCGCGCAGGCTCGACCGGCGAGGCGATTTCCCTGGTGTGCGCCGACGAAGTGAATCTGCTGTCTGCCATCGAGATGTTGACCCGCCAGACGCTCAAGCGTCAGAACGAACCGGATTTCGAACCCGAGCACCGCGTGCCGGATACCGATGCCAGTGGTCAGGTGATCAAGAAGCCGAAAAAACCGAAAAAGCCAAAGACGTCCGGTGGTGGCGGCAAGCGCAATCTGGGCAAATGGGTGGACAGTGGGGACGCCATGCCGGCTGAGCCGTCGGTCAAGCCTGTGCGCAAAGTGCCGGTGTTCAATACCGGGCCGCGCAAGCGTAAGCCTTGATCATCTGCGGCGGCTGTTAAGCCACCTTCGCGAGCAAGCCCGCCCCCACGTTGGATCTGTGTCGTTCACAAATCCCCTGTGGGAGCGGGCTTGCCCGCGAAGGGCGCGCCGCAGTATTCAGCCGTTGCGCCGCAACCACTCCACCATCCCCAACCCCGCCGCACGCCCACTGGCGAAACACGCGGTCAGCAGATAGCCCCCCGTCGGCGCTTCCCAATCGAGCATTTCCCCGGCGCAGAACACGCCAGGCATTGCCTTGAGCATCAAACCCTCATCCATCGACTCGAACAACACACCCCCCGCACTGCTGATGGCTTCGTCCAAGGGCCGGGTCTTGACCAGCATGACAGGCAGGGCCTTGATCGCCCGGGCCAGCAACGCCATGTCGGCAAAGGTTTCGGCCGAGGTCAGTTCTCGCAACAGCGCAGCCTTCACGCCATCGATGCCGAGTTGACTGTGCAGGTGCTTGGCCATCGAGCGCGAGCCCCGCGGCTTGCTGAGCGCGGCCTGGACTTTATCCACAGGCCGGCCCGGCAGCAGGTCGATGTGCACAGTGGCGCTGCCCTGTTGGTTGATCGCTTCACGAATGGGTGCAGACAGCGCATAGATCAAGCTGCCTTCGATGCCGGTGGCAGTGATCACGCATTCGCCAAGTCGTGGCACATCGTCGTTGAGGCCGATGGCGACGTTTTTCAGCGGGGCACCGGCGAATTTGCTGACCATCAACTCGCTCCAGGCCTGCACCTCGAAGCCGCAATTGCTCGGTTGCAGGGGCGCCAGTCCTACACCGCGCTGCTCCAAAGGCCGCATCCACGCACCATCCGAACCCAGGCGCGCCCAACTGCCGCCGCCGAGGGCGAGCAGGGTGGCGTCAGCCTGCACGGTTTTTTCGCCGTCGGGGCTGTGGATAAGCAAGTTGCCCTGTTCATTCCAGCCGATCCAGCGGTGGCGGGTGTGGATAACTACACCGCTGTCGCGCAGGCGCTTGAGCCAGGCACGCAACAGGGGCGCGGCTTTCATGTCGGTGGGAAACACCCGGCCGGAGCTGCCGACGAATGTTTCGATCCCCAGTTCATGAATCCACTGGCATAACGCCTCGGCGCCGAAGCCGCGCAGCAACGGGGCAATCTGGGGGGCGCGCTCGGCGTAGCGGGAAAGGAAGGCCGGATAAGCTTCGGAATGGGTGATGTTCATGCCGCCGACGCCGGCCAGGAGGAATTTTCGCCCCACCGAGGGCATGCCGTCGTACAGATCGACCTTCACCCCGGCCTGGCTCAACACTTCGGCCGCCATGAGGCCGGCGGGGCCGCCACCGATGATGGCGACTTGGGAAGAGGAGGGGGTCGAAGGCTGGGTCATGGCGTGCGCTGCGGTCTGGCGAGATAAGCCGCGCATTCTAGCAGCCCAAATCCCTGTGGGAGCGGGCTTGCTCGCGAAAGCGGT
>DATMUG010000298.1:0-3334 GCA_035563915.1 Pseudomonas sp.
GATGGACCGTTAAAACCCATCCACATCGCCAAATGCTCAGCCACGCTGGCACCGAGTTTCTTCGAGAATCGATCGAACGGCGATTCCTGAACGGTAAAGTCCACCAGCTCTTTTTCACCAATCACATCACGGGCAACCGAGCTGGCATTACCCAAGCCATCAATCAGCCCCAAAGGCAGCGCCTGCTCGCCCGACCAGACCAACCCGGAGAACAGCTCCGGATGCTCCTTATCTTTCAGGCGTTCACCACGCCCCTGCTTGACGCTGTTGATGAATTGCTTGTGCGTAGTATCGAGCACACCTTGCCAGAAGGCGGTTTCTTCAGGCTTCTGCGGCTGGAAAGGGTCGAGAAAGGATTTGTGCTCTCCGGAGGTGTAGGTGCGACGCTCGACACCCAGCTTTTCCATGGTGCCGACAAAACCGTATCCGGCAGCGGTGACACCGATAGAGCCCACCAGACTCGCCTTGTCGGCGTAAATCTGGTCGGCGGCACTGGCGATGTAATAGGCACCCGACGCCCCAAGATCGGATATGACCGCGTACAACCTGGTATCAGGGTGCAGACCGCGCAGGCGGCGAATTTCGTCATAGACGTAACCCGACTGCACCGGACTGCCGCCCGGACTGTTGATACGCAGAATGACGCCCTTGACCTTGTCATCCTCGAAGGCAGCACGCAGGCTGCCAACGATATTGTCAGCGCTGGCAGGCTCCTTGTCGGCAATCATGCCGTTCACGTCGATCAGCGCCGTGTAGTGACCGCTGCGGGTGGCGGCTTTTTCCATGTCCATCAGCGGCGAGAACAGTGCCAGCGCGATAAACAGGTACACGAAAGTCAGCAGCTTGAAGAAAATCCCCCAACGACGGGACCGGCGCTGCTCCTGCACACCGGCCAGCAGCGTCTTTTCCAGCAACTTCCAGCTTTTTTCGTCACCGCTCTCTGCGCTCGACTTCGCGGGCGCCTTCCATTCGTCGGCCATACCATCTACCCCGGCAAAAACGTATTAAGCCTGCTGATTCAGCCAGGCATGCAATTCTGAAAAGTGATCGATGGCCAATCGTGGTTCGAACAATTTCAGTGCTTCAATGGATTGCGCACCATAACTGACCGCCACAGATCCCATACCGGCATTGCGCGCCATCTGCAAATCGAAGGACGAATCGCCGACCATCAATGCCTGCTCAGGGTGAACCTCGCAGTGAGCAAGTATCTGCTCAAGCATTAGAGGATGCGGCTTGCTGGCGGTTTCGTCGGCGGCGCGGGTGATATCGAAGTAATTTTCCCAGCCGTGGGACTTGAGCACCCGATCCAGCCCACGACGCGCCTTGCCGGTGGCGACCGCCAGATGATAACCCTCGGCACGAAACGCCTCCATCGACTCCACCACGCCCTCGAACAATGGCGAAGGTACCGCTTCGGACGCAATGTAGTGATCCGCATAATGCTGACGAAACGCCACCAGCTCGGCATCACCGATCTCGGGATACAACGTGCGGATCGCCTCCGGCAAGCCCAGACCGATGATGCCTTTGACTGAAGCGTCGTCACGCAGCTGAAAACCCGAGCGCTTGGAGGCAACGTGCATCGCCTCGACAATTCGACCGATGGAATCGGCCAGCGTGCCATCCCAATCGAAAATCAACAGCTTGTAATCAGATTGGCGCACTCAGACGCTCCACCGTTTGGGCCCACATTTCATCTACCGGCGCCTGCAGCTTCAGCTCGCCACCATCGGGCAACGGCACGGTCAGCATGTAGGCGTGCAGGAACAGGCGCTTACCGCCCAGATCGCGAATTTCCTTGGTGAAGTCGTCATCGCCGTACTTGCTGTCGCCGGCGATACAGTGCCCCGCATGCAAGGTGTGCACGCGGATCTGATGAGTCCGGCCGGTGACAGGCTTGGCCTCGATCATGGTGGCGAAATCCCCGAAGCGGCGTAGCACCTTGAACACGGTCAGCGCTTCCTTGCCCTCTTCATTGACCTCTACCATGCGCTCGCCCGAACGCAGGTTGCTCTTGAGCAACGGTGCGCGGACCTGCTTGATCGATGTCGCCCAATTGCCGCGAACCAGCGCCATGTAGCGCTTGTCGACACCGTCGCCGCGCAGCGCCTCGTGCAAATGGCGCAACATGCTGCGTTTTTTGGCGATCATCAGCAGACCCGAAGTGTCCCGATCCAGGCGATGAACCAGCTCCAGCTCCTTGGCGTCGGGGCGCAACTGACGGAAGGCTTCGATCACACCAAAGTTCAGGCCGCTGCCGCCGTGGACCGCGATCCCGGCAGGCTTGTTGATCACGATGAGCGCCTTGTCTTCGTAGACAATCGAGGCTTCGAGGCGCTGAAGCAGGCCCTGTGCCACTGGCACCGGCTCGTCACGTTCAGGCACGCGAACCGGCGGCACGCGCACGATGTCGCCTGCCTGCAGCTTGTATTCGGGCTTGATCCGCCCCTTGTTCACCCGCACTTCGCCTTTGCGCAAAATGCGATAAATCAAGGTTTTGGGCACGCCTTTGAGCCGGGCGAGAAGGAAGTTATCAATACGTTGGCCGGCATATTCCGGCGAGACCTCAAGCAGTTGTACGCCTGGAGTCGGGGGGGCAGTAGTCGTCATGGCGCGGATGATATCAATTTTTTATGGAATTGAAGCACTTAATCATTGCTGCTATAGTCGCGAACGCCGCCAAAAGCGGCCTGGACAGCGGACCTACGGTCAAAAACCGGCCCTGACCAACGCAATTCACCAGGACGCGAGGCCGTCCTACGGGGCTTTCGCTACGTAACGGTGGAGTTTGCAGGTGTAACGAGCGCAGGTGACATGAGGCCTGAATCACGCCGCGAAGCAGAGTTCCCACTCGCCACGCGAGCCCATATTCACGGCCAGTTCACAAAGTGCAGTCAGCTGCGAATGACCCCGAGCGACCGCTTCGGAAACTACGCCTAATTAGCCATGATGCGTGACTTCCCCTTTCGGAGCTCACGGTAAATGCCAACCCGCTGCGGATTCTGCGCGCGGCAGCACCCGAATTATCAGGGATACGTGTAGGGTGGAGATGCACAACCGCTGGACTGTGTAGCAATAGGCTTTATCAAGACGCTTCATCTCGTCCACAGCCGCCGGTTGATTCCTCCTCCTGACTGAGTGCTTAAGTAGCCACAGCAAGCAGGACGCGTACGTCGCGATGCAGGCCCAGATTGGCCGGACATCGCTGGACACGGGAATGGCCAACCACTCCCGACGCACCTGACACCGACCGTGAGAAGTCGTGTGTGCCGAACGCCGTTTCCGGCAGCCCGGAAACCGACGGTACTACATGAAAAGAATGCTGATTAAC
>DATMUG010000299.1:0-5081 GCA_035563915.1 Pseudomonas sp.
GCCAAAACGCATCGCGCCTTAAAAGATCGCAGCCTTCGGCAGCGCCTACATTGATTGCGTCCCCCTGTAGGAACTGCCGAAGGCTGCGATCTTTTGATCTTCACAAATAAAAAAACCCCGAAGGGCTCAAACCCTTCGGGGTTGTCGTTTACGCACTGACTTACAACTTGGCGATCGACACCTCGGTGGACTTCACGAAGGCGATCACTTCGCTGCCCACCGCCAGTTCCAGCTCTTTCACCGAACGGGTGGTGATGACCGAGGTGACGATGCCGGAGGCGGTCTGCACGTCGATTTCCGACAGCACATCGCCCAGGACGATTTCCTTGATGGAGCCTTTGAACTGGTTACGCACGTTGATGGCTTTGATAGTCATGATGTTGATTCCTGTCGTGGGATAAGGCTTGAGTTATTGGGCCCAACGCAACTGCGTAGGCAAGGGTGAAACAGGTTCCGGTTCCGGCGGTTGGCCGGGCAGTGACAGCACGCGGTTGAGCACTTCGGTTTCCAGCGCCGCCAGCCGATGGGAACCGCGGACCCGAGGGCGCGGCAGTTCCACGTGCAGGTCGAGGCCGACTTCACCGTCTTCGATCAGGATCACCCGATCGGCGATTGCCACCGCCTCACTGACGTCATGGGTGACCAGCAGTACCGTGAAACCGTGTTGCTGCCAGAGTCGTTCGATCAGTTGCTGCATTTCGATGCGGGTCAGCGCATCCAGCGCGCCCAGCGGCTCGTCGAGCAACAACAGGCGTGGCTGGTGGATCAGCGCGCGAGCCAGCGCCACACGCTGCTTCTGCCCGCCGGACAAGGCCGCCGGCCACTCGTTGGCGCGATCCGCCAGGCCGACCGCTTCCAAAGCTTGCAGTGCCTGCGGCCGCCAGTTGCCCTTGAGCCCCAGGCCGACGTTATCGATGATCCTTTTCCAGGGCAGCAAACGCGCTTCCTGAAACATCAGTCGAGTGTCTTCCCGCGCCTCGCTCAGCGCCGCGGAACCTGCCAGCAACTGGCCGCCCGTGGGCTGGTCGAGACCGGCCAGCAAGCGCAGCAATGTGCTTTTGCCACAGCCACTGCGACCGACCACGGCGACGAACTGACCGGCCGGAATGTGCAGGTCGATCTCGCGCAGCACCTGCCGCGAGCCAAAGGTTTTTTGCAGCTTGCGCACCGCCAGCGGAATCCCGCGCAGCAGGCGTGGAGGTTGTTGAGCCGTCATGCGGCACCTCCCTTGGCGACCTGATAAGCCGGGTGCCAGCGTAGCCAAACACGTTCAAGTCCACGGGCCGCGAGGTCGGCCAGTTTGCCGAGCACCGCGTACATGAGGATCGCCAACACCACCACGTCGGTCTGCAAGAACTCCCGGGCATTCATCGCCAGGTAGCCGATGCCGGAGCTGGCGGAAATGGTTTCGGCGACAATCAGCGTCAACCACATAAAGCCCAGGGCAAAGCGCACGCCAACCAGAATCGAAGGCAGCGCCCCCGGCAGAATCACCTGCCGGAACAGGCTGAAACCGGACAAGCCATAGCTGCGGGACATCTCCACCAGCGCCGGATCGACGTTGCGAATGCCGTGATAGGTGTTGAGGTAGATCGGGAACAAGGTGCCCAGCGCCACCAGGAAAATCTTCGCCGACTCGTCGATGCCGAACCACAGGATCACCAGCGGAATCAGCGCCAGGTGCGGCACGTTACGGATCATCTGCACCGAGCTGTCGAGCAGGCGCTCGCCCCATTTCGACAGGCCGGTGATGAAGCCCAGTGCCAGCCCGATACTGCCGCCGATGGCGAAGCCTAGCGCGGCGCGCCAGCCGCTGATTGCCAGGTGCGTCCAGATCTCGCCGCTGCGCACCAGGCTGATGCCGGCTTCGATCACGGCAATGGGCGCCGGCAGAATCCGCGTCGACAACCAGCCCGCCGACACCGATAACTGCCACACCGCCAGCAGCAACACCGGCAACGCCCAGGGCGCGAGGCTATGAGTGATTTTCTTCATGGCGCGCCTCAGCTCTGGGACGCCGCTTTGGGAAGAATGTCGTTGGCCACCATCTCGCCAAACGGGCTGACGTAACCGGCGCTTTTCGGCAGTTCCGGGCGCTCGACATCAAGGTGCGGGAACAGCAGCTCGGCCACGCGGTACGACTCTTCCAGGTGTGGATAACCGGAGAAGATGAAGGTGTCGATGCCCAGGTCCGCGTATTCCTTCACGCGGGCGGCCACAGTCGGACCGTCACCCACCAGCGCCGTCCCGGCACCGCCACGCACCAGGCCGACTCCGGCCCACAGGTTGGGGCTGACTTCCAGATTGTCGCGACTGCCGCCATGCAGTGCGGCCATGCGTTGCTGACCCACCGAATCGAACCGCGCCAGGGAAGCCTGGGCCCGGGCAATGGTGTCGTCATCCAGATGCGAGATCAGTCGATCCGCCGCTTGCCAGGCCTCGGCATTGGTTTCGCGCACGATCACGTGCAGGCGAATGCCAAAGCGCACGGTGCGACCGAGCTTGGCGGCCTTGGCACGGACCTGTTCGATTTTTTCCGCGACGGCGGCCGGTGGTTCGCCCCAGGTCAGGACCATTTCCACCTGCTCTGCCGCCAGATCCTGCGCAGCTTCGGAGGATCCACCGAAGTACAGCGGCGGACGCGGTTGCTGGATGGGTGGATAGAGCAGCTTCGCCCCTTTCACGCTGATGTGTTGACCGTCGTAATCGACGGTTTCGCCTTCCAGCACCCGACGCCAGATGCGGGTGAATTCCACCGAGGCCTGGTAGCGCTCTTCGTGAGTGAGGAACAGACCGTCGCCGGCCAATTCTTCCGGATCGCCACCGGTCACCAGGTTGAACAGCGCACGCCCGCCGGATAAACGATCGAGGGTCGCCGCCTGACGCGCCGCCACCGTCGGGGAAATGATCCCGGGGCGCAGGGCGACAAGAAACTTCAGGCGCTGGGTCACCGGAATCAGCGACGCCGCCACCAGCCACGAGTCTTCGCAGGAGCGACCGGTAGGGATCAGCACCCCGCCGAAGCCCAGGCGATCGGCCGCTTGCGCGACTTGTTGCAGGTAACCGTGGTCAACGGCTCGGGCGCCTTCGGCGGTGCCAAGGTAATGGCCGTCGCCGTGGGTTGGCAGGAACCAGAAGATATTGAGGCTCATGGAGTGGTCTCCTTGGAAATCGATTACGGGGGCTGTCTTTACTGAGCTTTGGCAACGGCCGCCGGTGGCGTCCAGATCACGTCCTTGATGCTCAGCGGCTTGGGAATCAGCTTGAGCTGGTAGAAGCTGTCAGCGATTTTCTGCTGCGCGGCGACCACTTCCGGGGTGAGGAACAGCGCACCGTAGCCCTGGCGCTTAACCGAGGTCAGGGTGATGTCCGCCGGCAAGCCAAGCAGTGGCGACACCTGTTGCGTCACGTCCTGCGGGTTGGCTTTGGACCACTCGCCGACGCCACGCACTTCCTCCACCAGGGTCTTGATCACCGCGGGATTTTTTTGCGCATAAGGCTTGGTCGCCAGGTAGAACTGATGGTTGTCGACGATGCCCTGGCCATCGCGCAGGGTGCGCGCTTGCAGTTGCTGTTCGGCGGCGGCCTGGTACGGGTCCCAGATAACCCAGGCGTCAACGCTGCCGCGCTCGAATGCCGCACGGGCATCGGCCGGTGGCAGGAATACGGTCTGGATATCGGTGTATTTGAGGCCTGCGTCTTCCAGCGCACGAACCAGCAGGTAGTGCACGTTGGAGCCTTTGTTCAGAGCGACTTTCTTGCCCTTGAGCTCGGCCACCGATTTGATCGGCGAGTCTTTCGGTACCAGGATCGCTTCGCTGTGGGGCGCTGGCGGTTCATAGGCGACGTAGAGCAGATCAGCGCCGGCCGCTTGAGCGAACACTGGCGGAGTTTCGCCGGTCACGCCGAAGTCGATGGAGCCGACGTTCAGGCCTTCGAGCAGTTGTGGGCCGCCGGGGAACTCAGTCCATTGCACATCCACGCCTTGGGCGGCGAGGCGTTTTTCCAGCGTGCCTTTGGCTTTGAGCAGCACCAGGGTGCCGTATTTTTGATAGCCGATTCGCAGGGTTTCAGCTTGAGCTTGAGTAATGGCGCCGAAGGTAACAGCCGCAGCAAACAGAGCGACCAGACCACGACGCAAAATGACAGGGCGCATGGCGCTCTCCTTTTTGCAGTTGGGTTATGGCTGCACCTGCTTGCCCGTTGGCGGGCGAGTAAGGCCAGTACTTCAATTTTCGGATGAGGCGTGTTTCGAGTGAGGCTCAAATGCTCCAGCGAGCACTCAACAAACGGTCACTCAACAGGTTCGGATCAAGCGGCTTGGGCCGTCTCGCCATGGCGTGGAAAAACAGCTCAAGCGACTCGTTCAATCGTTGCTCCAACTCCGGAGCAAGCTGCGCCGCCGCGCTGCCTTCGCCATAAGCGATCTGGCTGTCAACGGCGAAAATGCCCTGGAGCAATTCCTCGGCCTTGAGGGCCGACAACACAGGCTTGAGCGCGTAATCCACTGCCAGCATGTGAGCGATGCTGCCTCCGGTCGCCATCGGCAGCACCACCTTGTGGCTCAGGGCGCGCTCGGGCAGCAGGTCCAGCACGGTTTTCAGCGCACCGGAAAAAGAAGCCTTGTAAACCGGGGTCGCGATCAGCAGGCCATCGGCGTTTTCAATCTGTTGCAACAGGTCAAGCACCTTTGGGCTGTCGAAGCGCGCATGCAGCAAGTCTTCGGCCGGGAAGTCCCGTACCTGGTAACTCACTACCTCCACGCCCTGCCCTTGCAACCAACCTTTGGAGCGCTCCAGCAGCACCCCTGAACGGGAGCGCTGACTGGGACTGCCACCGAGTGAGACAACCAGCATTCAGACAATTCCTTGAACGGTGTTGGCGATTCGCGGTTTGCGATCTCGCTTCGATGGAGTGACCTTAACAGCTGATTTATATATCCATAAATCATATTTATTCATTTGGTTATTCATTAAAGAAATATGCGATTAGGTTTTCTTCGGCCAAAAAAAACAGGCCGTCGAAACGGCCTGAAGTCCCCCCGCTGCATGGAATCTATTCACCCGGAAATTTGCAGTGCC
>DATMUG010000300.1:0-10626 GCA_035563915.1 Pseudomonas sp.
ATCAAAAGATCGCAGCCTTCGGCAGCTCCTACAGGGGCGGGGGGTTATTGATCGGTGATACACAACTCCCCGGTGGCGCGGATCAGGGCCTGGCCATGCAGGGCGTCCTTGATCAGGCCGGAGCGTTGCTCGGCCAGCCAGACCGGGCATTGCGGGTCGACGCGATAGGGGGCGAAGGCGGCGTATTGGCGCAACATCAGAATTTGCAGCTGATCCAGTTTCGGCCGCAGCTTGTTCAGGTCCGGCCGTGGCACATCAGGTGCCCGGTGCGCGGCTTGCCATTGCGCGATCAAACCGTACTGCACCAGCTTGTTGGCTTCGATCTGGGCGGCGACCAGATCGGCGGCTTCATCGGGATTGAGCTTGTGTTCGGCGGCCTGTTTCCTGGCGTTGGCGATAACCAGCGTTTCGCGGGCGGTGTCCTGGATCGGCTTGCCACTGTCCCATTTGGTCAACGCGACCTCATCGGCAATGTTCAGGCGTTCATTGATGGTGGCCAGCAAGGGTTGCAATGCCTCGGGTGCCGGGGAAGGGGTGGCAGCGTGGGTGACACCGGCGAGCAGGCAGGACAGGGCGCAAATCAGCAATGGCGACAGGCGTGAGCAGTGAAACATAAGCAAACCTCTTGGACACGGGAGCACTCAGGCCTTATGTAACACAGCAGAGCCAGATGAACGATAGTTCAAGAGTGTCATGGCTGATACACAAGAGAGCCATCGGGTCAGCCAATAGCGAGCAAACGCTCGATCTGCGCCAGTTCCCACGTGCTGAGCAGACTCACCGGATCGGTACCGAAGCGCTGCCCGCCCTCGAACACCCGACCGTCCGGGCTTTGGCAATGCAGACAGTGACGCAAGTGAATGCCGTCAACATCGAGTGTCATTCGCCAGCCTTCGATGTCGACCCGCATCGGGCCGGGGCCAGGGAGTTCATCCAGGGTTTTGAGCGGGCGAAGCGCCAGGGCGGTGTCGCGCAATTGCTGGTACACCTCGCGGGCAGTCAGGGTGGGCACGGGTCTCTCCGTTGGATCGAGTCGGGCACAGAATACCCCTGTTGGAGCTGCCGCAGGCTGCGATCTTTTGACCTTGCCTTTAAAAGATCGCAGCCTCGTTTCACTCGACAGCTCCTACAGGGGAAAAGACCCTCACTCGGGCAGTCCCGCCAGTCGCAGCCCTTCGGCAAGCCGCGCAAGATCTTCCGGCCGCTGGATCGGCAGCCACTCCTTGAGCCGCGAGACGCGCAGGGCCGGATCCAGTTCCTGCAGGCGCTGCATCGCCTGTGCGGCCTTGTCCACCTGGCCACTGAGGGCATGACAGGCCGTCACCACCGCTGCGGCGGGCAGCAGAATCGGGAGGTTTCTCAAGGCTTTTTCCGCCCAGTCCGTGGCGCAGTCGTAGCGTCCGGCGAAGAAATGCGAGAGGGCCATGCCCACCTGCATTCTGAACATTTCAGGGTCCAGGGGGCTCAGGCGAGCGGCATGGGTCAGATCCTTGATGGCCGATTCGCTGTCCCCGCGCAGCGTGCGCAGAATACCGCCGAGGAACCATGCCGGGGCCAGATTGGGGTTGAGCAGGCGCGCCCGGTCGAGCAGGGCGATGCCGCCATCGAGATCGCCAGTGAGATGACCCAGCGCATGCCCGCCGCGGGTCAGCGCCACGGCATCATCGCGCCCGAGCTCCACCGCCAGCCGAGCCAGGTGCACGCCCTCGGCGATTTCCTGATCGCGGTCAGTCATCCAGCCATTCAACTTGCGCCAGAAGTGACACCAGGCAGCCATGCCGTAGGCCGACGCGAACTCCGGATCGAGCTCGATGGCTTTGTAGTACAGCGGCAGCGCCTGTTCCAGAGCCTCACGGGTGCCGCTGTGCAGTTTGGCCATGCCGCGCAGGTAATAGTCATAGGCGCCCAGGCTATCGGTCGGTTTGCGCTTGGCGCGTTCGATTTCCGCCCGTTCGAGTTGCGGTGCGATGGCGCCCACCACGCTTTCGGCGATCTGGTCCTGCAGTTCGAAAATGTCATCGAGCAGCCCTTCAAAGCGATCCGCCCAAATGTGCGTCCCGCTCCTGGCATCGATCAGTTGCCCGGTGATGCGTACCCTGTTCCCGCTTTTGCGCACGCTGCCCTCCAGCACATAGCGCACGCCAAGCTCCTGCCC
Organism: Pseudomonas sp.; assembly: GCA_035563915.1. Lineage (GTDB taxonomy): Bacteria > Pseudomonadota > Gammaproteobacteria > Pseudomonadales > Pseudomonadaceae > Aquipseudomonas. The sequence continues at coordinate 2,156 of DATMUG010000300.1, forward strand.
GACGCCCTTGATGTCGACCGAACGGCCTTTGTAGGTAAAGCTGGAATTGCGCGCAATCACGAACAGCCAGCGAATGCGCGAAAGGGCGGCGGTGATGTCCTCGACCATGCCGTCGGCGAAATACTCCTGTTCCGGATCGCCACTGAGGTTGTGGAAGGGCAGGACTGTAATGGAAGGCTTGTCCGGCAGGCTCAGTGCGGGTGAGGGCGCTGGCGGCTCGGTTGTCGTGGCTTCGTCGATATCCGGCTCTTCGCTAAAGAACCCCGTGTCGTCGGCCTTCAACTGGCCAACGAAGCGATAGCCCTTGCGCGCCACCGTGCGCACCAGGCGCTGTTCTTCGCCGGTGTCGCCGATGGCCTTGCGCACCGCATTGATGTGGCTGGTGATGGTCGATTCCGAGACGATGCGTCCGGCCCACACCGCGTTGAGCAGGTCATCCTTGCTGAGCACCCGTTCGTGGTTGCTGACCAGCAGCAACAACAGATCGAAGACCTGCGGCCCGACGGTCACGACCTGTCCGCGCCTGGTCAGCTCCCGGCGTTCCTGATCCAGTACGTAGTCTTCAAAAACGAATGGCAAAGTGAGAATCCCCCGTCCGGATGCCCTCGATTCCATGTACGAGCAGGCGATAGCGTGATGTCGATGATACGGCAGGCAAGCGTTGTCGCCCACCGCCTGGGTTGGACGAAAAACCAAGATTCTTCAAAGGGAAACTCAAGGCCGGCACAAGGACTTGCCCGCGGCCCGCAGGCAATCTGCACCTACCCCGACGGCAAATGGTTGTCGTCGACATGAGGAGAGCCGCCATGAAAGTCGTCGTTATCGGAGGCACCGGCCTCATTGGATCGAAACTTGTGAAAAACCTGCGCGAACGCGGCCATGAAGCACTCGCCGCTTCGCCTCGGACGGGCATCAACAGCGTCACCGGCGAAGGCCTGGCCGAGGCACTGGAGGGCGCGGAAATCGTGGTCGACGTGTCCAACGCCCCCGTCTGGGAAGACCAGGCGGTGCTGGAGTTCTTCCAGGCTTCGACGCGCAACTTGCTGGCCGCCGAAGCCGTGGCGGGCGTGCGCCATCACGTCGCGCTGTCGGTGGTCGGCAGCGAACGTCTGCCGCAGAGCGGTTACTTTCGGGCCAAAATTGCCCAGGAACAGATGATCGATGCATCGGCCGTGCCCTATACCGTCCTGCGGGCCACGCAATTCTTCGAATTTGTCGACGGCATTGCGCAATCGTCCACGGTCGGCGAGCAGATCTTCCTTTCGCCGGCGTTGATCCAGCCCATAGCCTCCGATGACGTGGCCGCGGCATTGACCGACATAACCCTGCAACCGCCGGTCAACGGCATCGTGGAAGTCGCTGGCCCCGAGGCGATACCGCTCGATGAGCTGATCCGACGTTTCCTGCGCATGACGGGGGACGCCCGAAAAGTGGTGGCGGACGTTCATGCGCGCTATTTCGGTGCCTTGCTCGACGATCAAACGCTGACACCCGGCCGGAACGCGCTTCTGGGGTCGCTCCACTTCGAAGACTGGCTCGGTCAGTCGCTGGACCAGAGCGCCCGCTAAGGTTCGCGACCTGCCCGCAACGCCAGGGTAAGGGCGCTTTCTGTAGGCGCTGCCGCAGGCTGCGATCTTTTGATTGTGCTTTTTAAAGATCAAAAGATCGCAACCTCGTTGCACTCGACAGCTCCCGCAAAAGGCGCGCCGTGGGTCATTTTCATGGTTCCGGTCGCATAAATTTGAAATGCCCCTCAATGCCCGACAAAATCGCCCCCCGATTCGGCCTTGGGTGCCGGACGTTAGCGGTAGTGAGGGGTTGCAGTTGAACGAACAGACATTGTCCCGGCGCCTGGAACGGGTGGCCGCGCAGGTGCCGGCCGGGGCACGGCTGGCCGACATCGGCTCCGATCACGGTTATCTGCCGGTGGCGCTGATACACCGTGGCGTCATCACGGCGGCGGTGGCGGGAGAAGTGGCCTTGACGCCGTTCCACGCCGCTGCCCGCACGGTGCGCGAAAACGGCCTGGAGCAGCAGATCACCGTGCGCCTGGCCAACGGCCTTGCGGCCATCGAGTCAAGCGACGGCATCACCGCGATCAGCCTGTGCGGCATGGGCGGGGAGACCATCCGCGACATCCTCGACAGTGGCAAGGCGCGCCTGAGCGGGCAGGAGCGGTTGATCCTGCAACCCAACGGCGGCGAGCAGCCCTTGCGCCAATGGCTGATGGACAATGGCTACCGCATCCTCTTTGAAGAAGTGCTGCGGGAGAACCGTTTCGACTACGAAATCATCGTCGCCGAACGCACGGAACCGGTGACGTACACGGCCGAAGAGCTGTACTTCGGACCGCTGCAAATACAGGCCCGCAGCCCGGCATTCCTGGACAAATGGCAGCGTCGACTGCGCCAGAAGCAGAAGACCTTGAACAACTTCGCCAAGGCTCGGCAGTCTGTGCCCGAGGAAACCGTGCAGGACATCGCACGCCAGGTCCGCTGGATCAGCCAATTGCTGGCCTGCCCAGGAGCTGTGTAGGAGCTGTCGAGTGCAACGAGGCTGCGATCTTTTAAAAGGCAAAATCAAAAGATCGCAGCCTTCGGCAGCTCCTACAGGGGTGACTAGCGCGAGGTTTCAACCTTCAGCACTTCGGTATGAATGGCATCGACCGTCTGCCCCGCCCGGAAGTCCTTCAGGTGCGCCTGAACCTTGGGGTCCACCACGGTGACGGTCTGCTCAGTCCCGTCCGGATGCAGCAGGACCACCTGATGGTTCGTCACATCGACGCGAGTGATCTTCAACGTGACCTTGACGGTGCGGTACATCTCGCCGCCCGGAAGGTTGTCGGGGGAAGCGCGGTTGACCCAGGTGTCATTGCTGACCGCCGGCGCGCCATTGACGTCGGTGTCGAGCACGTAATCGATCGAACGGGTCACGCGAAGGTCCACCTTGTCGCCGACTTTCAGATTGTGCAGCGCCTTGGCCTGATCGGTGAGCTGGAAGGGCACCGGGCGCTTGTCCAGGCCTTCAATGGTGACCTGGTGCCTGGTCGAATCGACCGCCAGGACTTGCGTTTGAAAGTGTTCACTCGAGGCTTCGCTGTTGAGCGGTATTTCCTGTGCATGGACTGCAACGCTGGCGGTGGTCACCAGCGATGCCAGGGCAAAGGCGCGGGTAAGCGAGTGAAGTGGATTCATAGGCCGGCTTTCCATGTGATGGGTGACAGAACGGCGCGCAGCGTACCACTTCGCAGGGAGCTGCCCGTGCGCCAAAGCATAGTCAGCGCTGGCCGATTCGGTGATGCCATTCAGATCTGCTCCAGCAACCAGGTACGGAACGCGACGAGCGAGGGCAGCATTTCGTTGCGCGGCGGGTACGTGAGGTAGTAACTGCGCTGACTGGCAAAGGGCAGGTCGAGGCTGATCAGTTCGCCCGCGGCCAGTTCGTCGGCCACCAGAATGCGTGGCACCAGGCCGATGCCGATGCCGGCCCTGACGGCCTGGATCAGATGCGAGGTGAGTTCGAAACTCGGTCCCAGGCGCATCAGTCGATGCGGCAGGCCGTGGTGGCTGAACCATTCGCCCCAGACGGTGGCGTTGCTGGCGACGTTGAGCAACGTCTGGCTGCCAATGTCCGCTGGCGTCCAGTCGGCATGAAGCCCGGCTGTTTCCGGCGAAATAATCACCATCAGTTCTTCGGTATGCAGGCGATGGCTGATCAGCCCCGGCAGGTCGCTGGCGCCGACGACGATTGCCGCGTCAATGCCGCTGGTTTCGAAGTCGATGGCATCGATGCGCGAATTGATGTGCACCAGCATGCCGGGGTGGGTCTTGTAGAAGTCATGCAGGCGCGGCAACAGCCATTTCGAGCCGAACGTGGGCAGGGTGGCCAGGCGCAGGGTGCCATGCCCTGACTGATAGGCCATGGCCTGCAACGTGGCGCTGCGAATACGGCCGAGGGCTTCACTCAATTCCCGCTGATACAGGCGACCGACGTCGGTCAGCTGCACTTGTCGGCCTTCGCGGCGAAACAGGCTCAGGCCCAGTTGCTGCTCCAGCGCCTGAACCTGGCGGCTCACGGCGCTTTGGGTCAGGGACAGTTCCGTGGCGGCACGGGTGTAGCTTTCATGGCGGGCGGCGGCTTCAAAGGCCAGCAGTAACGACATCGAAGGCGTGAGGTGGCGGTAATTCATTCGTAAAAGTCATCGATAGCGGCAGGAATATCCGTTTGTCTGGTGCCAGAGCCCGCGGGATCATTGGCAAAGCCGACGAATCCAGACTGGCCCATTAATGTGCTGGCGACAAGAGTTTTGATTTTTCCATGATGAGTTCGACCCCCCAACAGACTTCAATGATCGCGCGCTTGCCCGCCGTTGCACCCGCGGCCCTCTACCCGGAATTTCTTCAAGCCCTGAGTGCCAGCGGCTTTCAGGGCCAGGTCAGTGCCGACTACGCGACCCGCACGGTGCTGGCGACGGACAACTCGATTTATCAGCGCCTGCCGCAAGCGGCCGTGTTCCCGCTGGACGCCGATGACATTGCGCGCATCGCGACCCTGATGGCCGAACCGCGTTTTCGGCAGATCAAACTGACCCCACGGGGCGGTGGCACGGGCACCAACGGACAGTCACTGACCGATGGCATCGTGGTCGACCTGTCGCGACACATGAACCGCATCCTTGAAATCAACGTCGCCGAACGCTGGGTGCGGGTGCAGGCGGGTGTGGTCAAGGACCAGCTCAACGCCGCGCTCAAGCCCCACGGCCTGTTCTTCGCTCCAGAGTTGTCGACCTCCAACCGTGCCACCGTCGGCGGCATGATCAACACCGACGCCAGCGGCCAGGGCAGTTGCACGTACGGCAAGACCCGCGACCATGTGCTGGAACTGGACAGTGTGCTGCTCGGCGGCGAGCGCCTGCACAGCCAGCCTTTGTCCGACAGCGAGTTACAAGCGGCGTGCGCGCAATCCGGTCGCATCGGCGAGGTCTACCGGGTGGCGCGGCACATTCAGGAGACCCAGGCCGAACTGATCGAGTCAGTGTTCCCCAAACTCAACCGCTGCCTGACCGGTTACGACCTGGCGCACCTGCGCGATGAGCAGGGGCGTTTCAATCTCAACAGCGTGCTGTGCGGTGCCGAAGGTTCACTGGGCTACATCGTCGAGGCCAAGCTCAATGTGTTGCCGATTCCGAAATATTCGGTGCTGGTGAACGTGCGCTACAGCAGCTTCATGGATGCGCTGCTCGATGCCAACGCGTTGCTGGCGCACAAACCGCTGTCGATCGAAACCGTGGACTCCAGGGTGTTGATGCTGGCGATGCAAGACATCGTCTGGCACAGCGTCGCCGAGTACTTCCCCAGCGATGCCGGGCGCCCGACCCTGGGCATCAATCTGGTGGAGTTCTGCGGTGATGAGGTGGCAGAGGTGAACGCTCGCGTGGCGGCGTTTGTCGAGCATTTGCGGGTCGATACCACGATCGAGCGGCTGGGCCACACCCTGGCCGAAGGCGCCGCTGCCGTGGGGCGCGTGTACGGCATGCGTAAACGTTCGGTGGGGCTGTTGGGCAACGTTGAGGGCGAAATTCGCCCGCAGCCTTTCGTCGAGGACACGGCGGTACCGCCTGAGCGTCTGGCCGACTACATCGCGGAGTTCCGTGCCTTGCTCGACGGCCATGGCCTGACCTACGGCATGTTTGGCCACGTCGATGCCGGCGTGCTGCACGTGCGTCCTGCACTGGACATGAAAGACCCGGCCCAGGCCGCGCTGGTCAAGCCGATTTCCGATGCGGTGGCCGAGTTGACACAGCGCTACGGCGGGCTCTTGTGGGGCGAACACGGCAAGGGCCTGCGTTCGGAATACGTGCCGGATTTCTTCGGCGAGCTGTATCCGGCGCTGCAATCGCTCAAGGGGGCTTTCGATCCTTACAACCAGCTCAACCCGGGCAAGATCTGCACGCCACCGGACGCTGCCGAAGGCTTGCTCAAGGTCAATGAAGTGACCCTGCGCGGCGATCTCGATCGGCAAATCGACGAGCGCGTCTGGCAAAGTTTCGGGACCGCCATGCACTGCAATGGCAACGGCGCCTGCTACAACTACGACCCCAACGATGCGATGTGCCCGTCGTGGAAAGCCACCCGTGAACGCCAGCATTCGCCCAAGGGCAGGGCGTCGCTGATTCGCGAATGGTTGCGACTGCAAGGTGCGGCGAATATCGATGTGTTGCAGGCGGCGCGGGGCAAGGTGTCCTGGTTGAGCGGGCTGCCCGCGCGGTTGCGCAATAATCTGTCGCGCGACCGGGGCGAGGCCGATTTTTCCCATGAAGTCTATGAGGCGATGGCCGGTTGCCTGGCGTGCAAGTCTTGCGCGGGGCAATGCCCGGTCAAGGTCAACGTCCCGGAGTTCCGTTCGCGTTTTCTGGAGCTGTATCACGGTCGTTACCAGCGACCGCTGCGCGACTACCTGATTGGCTCACTGGAATTCACCATTCCTTATCTGGCTTACGCCCCTGGCCTTTACAACGCGGTGATTGGTTCCAAATGGGTCAGTCGCCTGCTGGAGCGACAGGTGGGCATGCTCGACAGCCCGTTGATCCACCGCCATAACCTGCAAGCCACCTTGGCTGGCTGCAAAGTCGCGGTGGCCAGCGTGCCGGCCCTGCGCGAGCTCAGCGCCGCCCAGCGTGAGCGCAGCGTGGTATTGGTGCAGGACGCTTTCACCCGCTACTTCGAAACGCCGTTGCTGGCGAACTTCATTCAGCTGGCGCATCAACTGGGCTATCGCGTGTTCCTGGCGCCCTACAGCGCCAACGGCAAGCCGTTGCATGTGCAGGGCTTCCTCGGCGCCTTCGCCAAGGCGGCGATTCGCAACGGCAAACAGCTCAAGGCCCTGGCCGATTGCGGCGTGCCGCTGGTGGGGCTCGACCCGGCAATGACCCTGGTCTATCGCCAGGAATACCAAAAAGTGCCGGGCCTGGATGACTGCCCCAAGGTGCTGCTGCCCCAGGAATGGCTCATCGATGCCTTGCCCGAGCGACCCTCTGCGGCAACAGGAACATTCCGTCTGTTGGCGCACTGCACCGAAAAAACCAATGCGCCGGCGGCGACTGCGCAATGGGAAAAGCTGTTTACCCGGCTCGGCCTCAAGCTGGTCACCGAGGCGACCGGATGCTGCGGCATGTCCGGTACCTATGGCCATGAAGCACGGAACCAGGCCACCTCGCGGACCATTTTCGAGCAGTCATGGGCGGACAAGCTGGATAAAGAGGGAGAGGCGCTGGCCACGGGTTATTCGTGCCGCAGTCAGGTCAAGCGCCAGGCGGATGTGCAATTGCGTCATCCATTGGAGGTGGTGTTGGAGCATGTCGTCAGGAACTGATTACGGTGTAGGAGCCGTGTAGGAGCTGTCGAGTGCAGCGAGGCTGCGATCTTTTGATTTTGTTTTTAAAAGATCAAAAGATCGCAGCCTTCGGCAGCTCCTACAGGGGCGGGGCATTGGAGAGGAATTTACAGCATCTGCGTCTCGGTTTTCGGCACAACAAACCCACCCACCTGCGGGTAATGCATGGTCAGAACCGCCCATCTCAAGCCTTCCACCCCGGGCACCACACCAAAGTCTTTTGAAGAGTGTTCAACGTACCCCGCATATTCCTCAACCTGCTGCAGGTGCCGCTCCCAGCGCGCCTCATCAAAGTTCACGCCCAGAATAATCACACTGCCCGTCGCCACCTTTTCCGCCTGGGCCTTGAGCCGAGTCATGTACCAATAATCCTTGGCCGCACTCTCGAACATCTTGCCCTGATTGTTATTGGCAAAAGGCGCCTTGAGTTCAATGAAGTGAAAGCGCTGCTCGTCGTGGTCACGTACCCACATGTCGCATTGCTTCTTGGGGATATCCATGTCGGCCCAACGCTGATCGAGCGCCACCTTGTACTCGACGCCGACATCGCCCATCCAGCCATCGTGAGGGCCGCGAAGGTCACGGGCACGGATCAGCCAGAAGTAAAACTCGAACTTCAACCAGCCTTCGAAGCCATTGGCCAAGGCACCGATGGAAGAGGGCAGATAGTCGCGTTCTTCCTCCCAGGACTGCATGAAATCGCGAAAGGCGGTGGCGACGTTACTGATGCCGGGCATGGATAACTTCCTTGTGTCTGGATCAAAGATTCAAGTGATTGAAATGTTCTTCACTGCAAGAGCGGCAGCATTCAACAACACGGCAATCCTTGTGTGCAATTGGCACAAGAGCGGGCACGAAAAAGCCCGGCTGATCAGACCGGGCTTTTTGCGGGTGTTGCGCTGAAGCGAAGGGCTTAGGCGACGGTGTTGCCTTGCAGACGGTCGGAGCCATCGGCGGCGACGGTGTTGCCTTGCAGGCGGTCAGAACCATCGGCAGCAATGCGATTTTCAATCAGGCGGTCAGAACCACCTTCAGCCACGCGGCTTTCGATCAGACGATCCGAGCCGCCTTCAGCGACT
>DATMUG010000301.1:0-2698 GCA_035563915.1 Pseudomonas sp.
GCCGAAGGCTGCGATCTTTTGATCTTGAAAAATCAAAGTCAAAAGATCGCAGCCTTCGGCAGCTCCTACAGAGGTAGCGTTTACCTGGAATGAATTATTGGCTGCCAGATCCCGCACAGCAATTTAAAGTGTACTACCCGGTTAGTTTTGTGTTCGATTATCGAACAAAATGGCCCTGGGCGAATTGACGATTTTTTGTCCGCTGCGCAACATCGACACCACATTGAGCCCGGTCACGAACCATCGGGTTCGGTTACCAAAGCAGCACCACACCACATAAAAACAATCGGGTGGCTTACATGACTCCTTCTCAAAGCTCTCGCATGGCTCCGGCCGTGAGTGCCGCCACCGGCGGCATCGGTGACAAAATCCGCGGCGCCATGGCGGTCGGCAAAACCCGTTGGGGCATGCTGGCGCTGGTGTTCTTTGCCACCACCCTGAACTACATCGACCGCGCCGCCCTCGGCGTCATGCAGCCCATCCTCGCCAAGGAAATGAGCTGGACGGCGATGGACTACGCCAACATCAACTTCTGGTTTCAGGTCGGCTACGCCATCGGCTTCGTGCTGCAGGGCCGCCTGATCGACCGGGTCGGCGTGAAGCGCGTTTTCTTCTGCGCCGTGCTGCTCTGGAGCCTGGCCACCGGCGCCCACGGCCTGGCCACCTCGGCGGCCGGCTTCATGGTCTGCCGCTTTATCCTCGGCCTGACCGAAGCCGCCAACTACCCCGCCTGTGTGAAAACCACGCGCCTGTGGTTCCCGGCCGGCGAACGCGCCGTGGCCACCGGTATTTTCAACGCCGGGACCAACGTGGGTGCGATGTTCACACCGATGCTGCTGCCGCTGATCCTTCATGCCTGGGGCTGGCAAGCCGCGTTCATTTGCATGTCGGCGCTGGGCGGTATCTGGCTGGTGTGCTGGGGTCTGAAGTACTTCAATCCGGAAGACCACCCAAGTGTTAAACAGTCGGAGCTGGACTACATCCAGAAGGAAGTCGAACCGGAACAGGCCCGCGTGCCCTTCTCGAAAATCCTGCGCATGCGCGGCACCTGGGCCTTCGCCCTCGCCTACTCGATGACTGCACCGGTGTTCTGGTTCTACCTGTACTGGCTGCCGCCGTTCCTGAACCAGCAATACAACCTGGGCATCAACGTGACCCAGATGGGCATTCCACTGATCATCATCTACATGACCGCCGACTTCGGCAGTGTTGGCGGCGGGATCCTGTCTTCGTTCCTCATCGGCCGTGGCGTCAACCCGATCAAGGCGCGCCTGATGTCCATGTTCCTGTTCGCCTGCTGCATCATCGGCGTGATCATGGCCGCCGGCTCCAGCAACCTGTGGGTGGCGGTGTTCGCGATTTCTCTGGCCATCGGCGCGCACCAGGCCTGGACCGCGAACATCTGGAGCCTGGTGATGGACTACACGCCCAAGCACATGATGAGCACGGTGTTCGGTTTCGGTGGTATGTGTGCGGCGATTGGCGGGATGTTCATGACCCAGTTGGTCGGCCACATCCTGACCGTCACCAACAACAACTACACCGTGCTGTTCACCCTGATTCCAGCGATGTACTTCATCGCGCTGACCTGGATGTACTTCATGGCACCGCGCAAGATCCCGAACGTCACCGAGTAAGAGTCCGGCGCAGTCCCCCTTGTGGGAGCGGACTTGCTCGCGAAAGCAGAGTGTCAGGCGACACAAATGTCGACTGACACTCCGCTTCGCGAGCAAGCCCGCTCCCACAGTTGTTTTTCGGTGACCTTCTATTTGCGGCTCTGCTGCCACGCCGCCGCCAGCCCACTGCAACAGATCACGGCGATACCGATCACGGTGGTCAGGGTCGGTGTATGGGAGAACAGCCACCAGCCCAGCAGGCCGGCAAACACGATCTGGCAGTAACTGAACGGCGCCAGCAAGGCCGGCGCCGCATGGCGGAAGGCCTGGGTCAGGAACAGGTGAGCAGTCATTCCGCAGGCCCCCAGCGCCAGCATCATCGCGCCATGGCCCAGCGTCGGCACCTGCCAGAAGAACGGCACCAACGCGCTCATCACCAGGGTGTTGCACAACCCGGCGAAAAAGTTACTGGTGGTCGGGCTGTCGATCTCGCTGAGCTTGCGCGTCAGCAGCTGATAGAAGCAGAAAAACAGCGCCGAGCAAAACGGCAGCAACACCGCCGGGGTGAACAGATCACCGCCGGGGTGAACGATGATCAGCACCCCGCTGAAACCGCAAATCACCGCCAGCCATTGCCCCCGCGTCACCCGCTCCTTGAGCAGCGGCACCGACAGCGCGGTGACCAACACCGGCGCGAGGAAGTTGACCGACGTGGCTTCCGCCAGCGGGATGTACATCAACCCCGTGGTGAAAAACAGGCTGGTACCCAGCAGGCACAGCGCCCGGATCACCTGGAGCAGCGGCCGCTTCGTGCGCAGCACCCGCAGCCCGGATTGCGGCAGGAAAATCCCCGCCATCAACAAGGTGTGGACCACATAACGCGCCCACACCACCATGACAATCGGATAGAACCCGGAGAGATATTTGGAGATGGCGTCGTGACTGGAGAACAGAAAGGTTGCGACAACGATCAGCACAATCCCTTTGAAGGGCTGATTGACGCCGGAAAGCGGGGTGCTGACGGTCATGAAAGCCTCTGGAGTGAAATCAGAATGCGGCGAGGGAGCTTGCTCCCGCTGGAC
>DATMUG010000302.1:0-5775 GCA_035563915.1 Pseudomonas sp.
AGCGGGCTTGCTCCCGCTGGCGCGCGAAGCGGCCCCAAAAGCTTTGCGACTGCTTCGCAGCCGAGCGGGAGCAAGCTCCCTCGCCACACAAGCCCGTTCCCACACTAGATTGCATATAACCTACGGCACCGGCCAAGCCCCGCCGGACGGGAGCCCCCTCGCATAGGCAATCCGCCGGGTCGCCGGTATACTCCGGCCCAATTAATGCATTTTCAAGGATTTCGCCATGAAGCGCCTGATCTCTTCCCTTGCTGCGCTCCTCGCGGTTGCCTGCCTTGTGTCGGCCTGCGGTCAAAAAGGCCCGCTGTACCTGCCCGACGAAGACCAGGACCCTGCACAGCAGGCCCAGTCTTCGCAAAAGCAGTCGTCCAAGCACAAGCACGACGTCTACCAATAAGGGAACATCATGGACGCTTTTAACTACCGTGGCGGTGAACTGTTCGCGGAAGGTGTTGCCCTGTCTGCCATCGCCGATCGCTTTGGTACACCGACCTACGTTTATTCCCGTGCCCACATCGAAGCCCAATACCTGGCTTACGCCGATGCATTGGCCGGCATGCCGCACCTGGTCTGCTTCGCGGTCAAGGCCAACTCCAATCTGGGTGTACTGAATGTCCTGGCGCGACTGGGCGCCGGTTTTGACATCGTGTCCCGTGGCGAGCTGGAGCGCGTACTGGCCGCTGGCGGCAGCGCCGACAAGATCGTTTTCTCCGGCGTCGGCAAGACCCGTGACGACATGCGTCGTGCCCTGGAAGTCGGCGTGCACTGCTTCAACGTCGAATCCACCGACGAGCTGGAGCGCCTGCAAGTGGTGGCCGCCGAGCTGGGCGTTCGCGCACCGATCTCGCTGCGCGTGAACCCTGACGTCGATGCCGGCACCCACCCGTACATCTCCACCGGTCTCAAAGAGAACAAGTTCGGCATCGCTATCGCCGACGCCGAAGACGTGTACGTGCGCGCCGCTCAGCTGCCGAACCTGGAAGTGGTCGGCGTCGACTGCCACATCGGCTCGCAACTGACCACCCTGCCTCCCTTCATCGACGCCCTCGACCGCCTGTTGGCACTGGTCGACCGCCTGAGCGATTGCGGCATCTACCTGCGCCACATCGATCTCGGTGGCGGCCTGGGCGTGCGCTATCGCGATGAAGAGCCGCCATTGGCCGGCGACTACATCAAGGCCGTGCGCGAGCGCCTCGACGGTCGCGACCTGGCGCTGGTGTTCGAACCGGGCCGCTTCATCGTGGCCAACGCCGGCGTGCTGCTGACCCAGGTCGAATACCTCAAGCACACCGAACACAAAGACTTCGCCATCGTCGATGCGGCCATGAACGACCTGATCCGCCCGGCGCTGTATCAGGCGTGGATGGACGTCACTGCCGTTCGCCCGCGTGACACCGCTGCCCGCACCTACGACATCGTCGGCCCGATCTGCGAGACCGGTGACTTCCTGGCCAAGGAGCGTGAGCTGGCCCTGGAAGAAGGCGACCTGCTGGCCGTGCATTCGGCGGGTGCCTACGGGTTTGTCATGAGCTCCAACTACAACACCCGCGGCCGTGCCGCCGAAGTGTTGGTGGACGGTGATCAGGCATTTGAAGTGCGTCGCCGTGAAACGGTAGCCGAGTTGTTCGCTGGCGAAAGCCTGCTGCCGGAGTAAAACCATGCTGCTGCGTTTTACCAAGATGCACGGCCTGGGCAATGACTTCATGGTCCTCGACCTGGTCAGCCAGCATGCGCACATTCTGCCCAAGCACGCCAAGCTGTGGGGCGATCGGCATACCGGTATCGGTTTCGACCAGTTGCTGATCGTCGAAGCACCGAGCAACCCGGACGTGGATTTCCGCTATCGGATCTTCAACTCCGACGGTTCGGAAGTGGAACAGTGCGGCAACGGTGCCCGCTGTTTCGCCCGTTTTGTGCTCGACAAGCGCCTGACGGCCAAGAAGCAGATCCGCGTCGAAACCAAAAGCGGCATCATCGAACTGGACGTTCGCAACGACGGGCAGATCGGCGTCAACATGGGAGCGCCGCGCCAAGTGCCGGCGGATATTCCGTTTCAGGCAGCGGAGCAGGCCCTGACTTATCAGGTTGACGTCGACGGCACGCTGGTCGATTTGGCCGCCGTGTCGATGGGCAACCCCCATGCCGTGCTGCGGGTCAGTGATATCAACAATGCACCGGTGCATGAGCTGGGACCTAAAATCGAACATCACCCGCGTTTCCCGGCGCGGGTCAATGTCGGTTTCCTCCAGGTCATCGACCGCAATCGTGCGCAATTGCGCGTCTGGGAGCGCGGCGCCGGGGAAACCCAGGCCTGCGGGACGGGCGCCTGTGCCGCCGCGGTGGCCGCGATCAGTCAGGGGTGGATGGATTCGCCGCTATTGATCGACTTGCCTGGCGGGCGTCTGTCCATTGAATGGGCAGGCCCTGGCCAACCGGTCTTGATGACCGGCCCGGCAGTGCGTGTATACGAAGGACAAGTGCGTCTTTGAGTGAGCCAAAGCCATGACCGATAAGCCACAGGTACCCGCCCGACAGCCCGACGAATCAGCGTCCGAAAGCCTGGAGGCGGCGGCGATTGCCGCGTACCTGGAGGCTCATCCGGACTTCTTCGTCGAACATGAGGAACTGCTCCCGGCTCTGCGCATTCCCCATCGACGCGGCGATACCGTGTCCCTGGTCGAACGGCAGATGACCATTCTGCGTGAACGCAATATCGAGTTGCGTCACCGTCTGTCGCACCTGATGGACGTGGCCCGCGACAACGATCGCCTCTTCGAAAAGACCCGCCGCCTGATCCTCGCCCTGATGGACGCCAGCACGCTGGAAGACGTGGTGATGAGCGTCGAAGACAGTCTTCGCCAGGACTTCCAGGTGCCCTTCGTCAGCCTCATCCTGCTGGGCGACAACGCCATGCCGGTGGGCCGCTGGGTCACTCACGCCGAAGCCCAAGTGGCCATCGGCGGCTTGTTGCAGGAAGACAAGAGCGTCAGCGGCACCCTGCGCGAGCACGAACTGGACTTCCTGTTCGGCGAAGAACAGCGCAAGCAAATCGGCTCCACCGCCGTCGTCGCTATCAGCCATCAGGGCGTCCACGGCATTCTGGCCATCGCCAGCCGTGACCCGCAGCACTACAAAAGTTCGGTAGGCACGCTGTTCCTGAGCTACATCGCCGAAGTCATGGGCCGCGTGCTGCCACGGATCAACAGCTCCCTGCGCTCGGTACGCTGATCATGGAACGACAACTGGACGCTTACTGCGAACACCTGCGCAGTGAGCGGCAGGTGTCGCCGCACACGCTGTCGGCCTACCGTCGCGATCTGGATAAAGTGCTGGGCTGGTGCGTCAAACAGAACATCGGCAGTTGGGCCGCACTGGATATCCAGCGCCTGCGCAGCCTGATCGCCCGTCTGCATGCCCAAGGCCAATCATCCCGCAGCCTGGCGCGGCTGCTGTCGGCAGTGCGCGGGCTCTATCACTATCTGAACCGCGAAGGCCTGTGCGATCACGACCCGGCCAATGGCTTGGCGCCGCCCAAGGGCGAACGCCGGCTGCCGAAAACCCTCGACACCGACCGTGCGCTGCAACTGCTGGAAGGCGGGGTTGAAGACGATTTCCTCGCGCGCCGCGATCAGGCGATTCTGGAGCTGTTCTACTCTTCCGGGCTGCGCCTGTCGGAGCTGACCGGGTTGAATCTGGATCAGCTCGATCTGGCCGATGGCATGGTTCAAGTGCTCGGCAAGGGCAGCAAGACCCGACTGCTGCCCGTAGGCAAGAAGGCGCGCGAAGCGTTGGAGTTGTGGTTGCCCTTGCGTGCACTGGCCAACCCGGTGGACGACGCGGTATTCATCAGCCAGCAAGGCCGCCGACTCGGGCCCCGGGCAATACAGGTGCGAGTCAAGGCAGCCGGAGAGCGTGAACTGGGACAGAACCTGCACCCGCACATGCTGCGACACTCTTTCGCCAGCCATTTGCTGGAGTCCTCCCAGGACCTGCGGGCGGTGCAGGAGCTGCTCGGCCACTCGGACATCAAGACCACGCAGATCTATACCCACCTCGATTTCCAGCACCTGGCCTCGGTCTACGACAGTGCCCATCCACGGGCCAAACGCATTAAAGGCGACGATTCATGACGATCCAACTCATCACCTTCGACCTCGATGACACCCTGTGGGACACCGCCCCGGTAATCGTCAGCGCCGAAGCCGTTTTGCGTGAATGGCTGACCGAGCATGCGCCCAGCCTGGGGGCGGTTCCGGTGGAACACTTGTGGGCCATTCGCGAGCGAATTCTGATCAGCGAACCGG
The DNA here is from genome assembly GCA_035563915.1 of Pseudomonas sp. GTDB lineage: Bacteria > Pseudomonadota > Gammaproteobacteria > Pseudomonadales > Pseudomonadaceae > Aquipseudomonas. Next base: position 4,305 of record DATMUG010000302.1, read on the forward strand.
GCCTCAAGCACCGCATCAGCGCCCTGCGTCGGCGCGTACTGTTCCAGGCGCTGGAGGAAGCCGGTTATACCCAAGCCGAAGCTTCGGACCTGGCCGAGCGCAGCTTCGAGGTGTTTCTGCACGCCCGGCATCAGCTGGAAATCTTCCCGGAGGTGCAACCGACCCTGGAGGTGCTGGCCAACCACTACGCCCTGGGCGTGGTCACCAACGGCAACGCCGATGTACGCCGACTGGGCCTGGCGGATTACTTCAAGTTTGCGTTGTGCGCCGAGGACATCGGCATCGCCAAACCCGATGCACGACTGTTCCACGAAGCCTTGCAGCGCGGAGGGGTGACCGCTGCGAGGGCGGTGCATATCGGCGATCATCCGGGCGACGACATTGCCGGGGCACAGCAAGCGGGGCTGCGTGCGATCTGGTTCAACCCGGCGGGAAAAACCTGGGAAGCCGAGCGCTTGCCGGATGCCGAGATTCGTAGCCTGACGGAATTGCCGGCGTTGTTGGCCCTCTGGAATGCGACCTCGGCCTGACACTAACCCCTGAGGGTGCGAGCTTTTGTGACGAGGGAGCTTGCTCCCGCTCGGCTGCGAAGCAGACGCAAAGCTTTTGGGGGCGCTTCGCGACCCAGCGGGAGCAAGCTCCCTCGCCACAAAAGCCTTGTTCCAGGCATGAAAAAGCCCGCAGCGACGGCGGGCTTTTTCAGTAAGCAGGGAGCAGGCTCAGATAGGCCGGCTGCCATACTTGTTGTCAGGCTTCTTGGGCGGATCGGCGACCACATTGGCCTCCACTTCCTGCACCTTGCCACCACGGGCCAGGAACTCTTCCATTGCCTTGGCCAGAGCGTCACGCTCTTTGTTCTTGGCTTCGACACTCGGCAGCTCATCGACCGATACCGCAGCCTTGGCCTTGCCTTTGGCGGTCGGGACGGGTGCATCACCGCCATCGTCTTCAGCGACGTCTTCCGCCGCTGCTTCCAGGCCGTCTTCGGCCTCGTCTTCGTCGCCTACTTCGAGGTCGTCGTTTTCCAGATCATCGTCGCTCATGTTCTACCTCATGACTTGCGAAAAGCAGATTAGTTATAGCCCAGCTTAGCCATCTGTCGAAGGCCGCCGGAAAAATTCAATAACCACTGGTGACCAGCGGTTCATGCCTCCTCACCGTGCAAGGTGGCGAGGACTTTACGGGCACCGCCAGAATCACGGTGCTCGCCCAGATAAACGCCTTGCCAGGTCCCTAACGCCAGTCGGCCCGCCGAAATCGGCAGACTGATCTGACAGCCAAGCACGCTGGCCTTGAAGTGCGCCGGGAGGTCGTCCAGGCCTTCGTCGTTATGCTCATAGCCGTCTGTTCCTTGTGGGATCAGACGATTGAAAAATCGTTCGAAGTCGCGACGTACCGCCGGATCGGCGTTCTCGTTGATGGTCAACGACGCCGAGGTATGCTGCAGCCACAAATGCAACAGACCGACCCG
>DATMUG010000303.1:0-12642 GCA_035563915.1 Pseudomonas sp.
TAGTGTGGCGTTCGGGGGGCGAACTGACAAGCTGGAGCGGGCAAAAGATCGACTCAGTTACTGGACAACCGGTCGCCCCGGGCGAATTTCCAGGTGCGGATGATTTCCAGCCGGTCGATGTCCGACAAATCTCCAGTGAAGGGTGCAAACGGCGCTGCCAGGCGCACGATGCGCTGGGCGGCCTGGTCCAGCAGCGGCTGTCCGGAAGATTCCAGCACCAGTACTTCATACAGCGAGCCGTCGCGGTTGATGGAGACCATCAGGCGCAAGTTGCCGTAGATCTGCTTGCGCCGGGCTTCGTCCGGGTAATTGAGGTTGCCGATGCGCTCGACCTTCTTGCGCCATTCGTCTTTATACCAGGCGCCCTTGTCGCGCATGGTCGAGGCCGCGCTGAGGCGGTGAATGCGCGGGCGCTTGGCGTACAGCTGTTGTTCGTTGGCCAGCTCCGCTTCCAGGCTGGCGATGTCGCTGGACAACTGCTCGCTGTCGAAGGTTGGCGCGGCCACTTCCGGCTTGGTGACGGGCTTGGGTTCTTCGGTTTTGGTGGCGGCCTTTTTCGGCTTTGGCGCCACAGTGGTCACCGCAGCCTTGGGCGCGGTTTCCTGCACCTCGGGCTTGGCCGCGGGCGGTGGCGTGACTTTCTGCACCATGTTGTCCTGGAAAGGCGCGACCTCGGTGGTCTTGGGGATGGCCTTTTTATCCAGGGTGCCGCTGCCTTGCTGGTTTTCCTGGGCGAGGAAGTCGGCTTTTTCCGGCTTCTTTTCGCTTTTGAAGGTGGCGAGGGTGATTTCCAGGGTTTTGCTGATTTGCTTGGGCTCGACCATCGTGAAACCCACGCCCAGCAGCAGCGCCAGGTGCACCAAGGCTGCCAGAAACAGGGTGAAACCGAGGCGATCGGCCGGGCGCACGCCACGGTGGGCGAGTTCGGCAGGCAGATCGGAAGGCAGGGTCATGGCAAAAAAACCAACATCGCGTTTTTCACAGGCCGGGCATGATAACGCAATGTTGGTTTTAAGCTTCAAGCTTCAACGGGTAGGCGACAAACTGTTTGTCACGCCTTTTTGGCGTGCAGCTTCTTCTCGATCGCATCCATGAGCATGCCGCCGATGTCGGTGCCGAAGGCGTTGTCGATCTCGCGGATGCAGGTCGGGCTGGTGACGTTGATTTCGGTCAGGTGCTCGCCAATCACGTCCAGACCCACGAACAGCAGGCCTTTCTCACGCAGGGTCGGGCCCACTTGCGCGGCGATCCAGCGATCTTTCTCGGTCAGCGGACGGGCTTCGCCACGGCCGCCGGCGGCGAGGTTGCCACGGGTTTCGCCAGCGGCGGGAATACGCGCCAGGCAGTAATCCACAGGCTCGCCGTCGATCATCAGGATGCGCTTGTCGCCATCCTTGATCGCCGGCAGGTAGGCCTGGCCCATGATCTGCTGGGCGCCGAGGGCGGTCAGGGTCTCCAGGATCACCGACAGGTTTGGATCACCGGCACGGTGACGGAAGATCGACGTGCCGCCCATGCCGTCCAACGGCTTGAGGATGACGTCGCCGTGCTTGGCGGCGAACTCACGCAGAACGTCGGCGCGGCGGCTGACTACAGTTGGCGGGGTGCACTGCGGGAACAGCGTGGCGAACAGTTTTTCGTTGCAGTCACGCAGGCTCTGCGGCTTGTTGACCACCAGCACGCCGGCGCTTTCGGCCTGTTCGAGCAAGTAGGTGGAATACACGAACTCCATGTCGAACGGCGGATCCTTGCGCATCAGGATCACGTTCAGATCGCTGAGCAAATTGTCCTGTTCAGCTTCCAGCTCGAACCATTTTTCCGGGTTGGCGAATACCTTCAGTGGACGCATGCGCGCCCGGGCCTGGCCCTCTGCCTGATAGAGGTCGCGCTGTTCCATGTAGAACAGCTCCCAGCCGCGCTTCTGCGCGGCCAGCAGCATGGCCAGCGAGCTATCCTTTTTATAGGAGATGCTGGCGATAGGGTCCATGACAATCCCGACGCGAACGCTCATGGGGTCTTTCCTCGAAAATGGGGGCGATGTTGACCACAGTAGGAGCGAGCTCGCTCGCGATGAACCCGAGAGCGCCGCGCCTGTCCAGCCAGCCCGCGTCATCGTAGATGACCATCGCGAGCAAGCTCGCTCCTACAAAGGATCGGCGTGTAAAAGTGGCGTCAGAGTGGCGCCGAGTGTGTTTGCGGTCAAGGAAAAACCACTGCACCGGTTGGCCGATAGATTGGTATGGGAGACTGTGCTAAAAAGGCTGCCAAGCGGTACTGGCCCTTGAGTATCAAGGGCTTCGAGCCTTCCGGTTACCGGGAATGGACAAATAGATTCGCAAAGGCGACGGCAGAGCATTTATGGAACAGCACCCCAGCGCCTTGAAGGTTATGGTGATCGACGATTCGAAGACGATTCGCCGCACCGCCGAAACGCTGCTCAAGAACGTGGGTTGTGAGGTCATCACGGCCATCGACGGTTTCGATGCCCTGGCCAAGATTGCCGACAATCATCCTGGCATCATCTTCGTCGACATCATGATGCCGCGCCTGGATGGCTATCAGACCTGCGCCCTGATCAAGAACAACAGTGCATTCAAGTCCACGCCAGTGATTATGCTGTCCTCCAAGGACGGCCTGTTCGACAAGGCCAAGGGGCGCATCGTCGGTTCCGATCAGTTTTTGACCAAGCCTTTCAGCAAGGAAGAACTGCTGAACGCGATCCAGGCCCATGTTCCGGGCTTCGCCGCCGTTTTGCCGCAGTAAGACACCTACAGTGACGCTCGGCCAACGGGCCCTGCGTCGACAAGAATGGGGAAGACCATGGCACGTATCCTGATCGTCGATGACTCGCCGACCGAAATGTACAAACTGACCGGCATGCTGGAAAAGCACGGTCATGAAGTATTGAAAGCCGAAAACGGCGCGGACGGCGTGGCCCTGGCCCGCCTGGAAAAACCCGACGCCGTGCTGATGGACATTGTCATGCCCGGCCTCAACGGCTTCCAGGCGACCCGTCAGCTGACCAAGGACCCCGAAACCGGGCACATCCCGGTCATCATCATCACCACCAAGGATCAGGAAACCGACAAGGTCTGGGGCACACGCCAGGGCGCGAAGGATTACCTGACCAAGCCGGTGGACGAAGAAACCCTGCTCAAAACCCTGAACAACGTATTGAACGGTTGATCGCCCGGTCATGACCGAATCGCTGACGGCTTTCGAGTTGCTGCTGCAGATCGACCAGCGCTGTCGACTGCTGGCGGCCGACTTGCCGTCCCAGCCGACTCGACAGGACCACTGGAGCGGCATCGGTTTTCGCCTGGGCGATCACTGGTACGTCGCGCCGATGAGCGAAGTCAGTGAAGTGCTGCACGAGCCACGCTTCACTCAGGTGCCGGGGGTCAGGCCTTGGGTCAAGGGCGTGGCCAACCTGCGCGGGCGTCTGTTGCCGATCATGGATCTGGGCGGATTCTTCGATCACGAATCCTGCGCGGCACGCCGGCAACGGCGGGTGTTGGTGGTGGAGCATGAGGATGTGTTCGCCGGGCTGATGGTCGATGAAGTGTTCGGGCTGCAGCATTTTGCCCGGGACAGTCTGGAGCCGACGGATGCCTTGCGCGGCACGATTGCGCCGTTCATCAAGGGCCGGTTCAAGCGCGAAAAGGATTGGCAGGTGTTCAGCCCGTTTGCGCTGGCGCAGTCACAAGGTTTCATGAACATCGCGGTGTAGTGGGGATATTGCACAACCCTGTGGGCGTGAGCTTGTGTGGCGAGGGAGCTTGCTCCCGTTGGGCTGCGAAGCGGCCCCCTCTTTACCCGAGAAGCAGGGGCCTGCTGCGCAGTCCAGCGGGAGCAAGCTCCCTCGCCACAGGTACTTCGGTGAATTCTAAAGGTGTGGGTCAACAGGCGAAGACCGATGATAAAAGCTAAAACAGGCAAGCCAATGGAAGGGTCGCGCAGTCGTTCGCAGATCATCGCGCTGTTCATCGCGCTGATCATTTTCATCATGCTGCTGTTCGCCAACTTCGCGTACCTCAACACCCAGGCCACGTACGACAAACAGTACATCGGCCACGCCGGCGAGCTGCGCGTGCTGTCCCAGCGCATTGCCAAAAACGCCACCGAAGCCGCCGCTGGCAAGGCCGCAGCGTTCAAATTGCTCAGCGATGCGCGCAACGATTTTGCCCAGCGCTGGAGCTACCTGAAAAAAGGCGATCCCTCCACCGGCCTGCCCCCGGCCCCCGCCGCCGTGCGTCCGGAAATGCGCGCGGTGCAACTGGACTGGGAACGCCTGCTGAAAAACACCGACGCCATCCTCTCCAGCGAGCAGACCGTGTTGTCGCTGCACCAGGTCGCTGCGACCCTGGCCGAAACCGTGCCGCAGTTGCAGGTCGAATACGAAAAAGTGGTGGAAATCCTCTTGCAGCGCGGCGCTCCCGCCGCCCAGGTGGCCATGGCCCAGCGTCAATCATTGCTGGCCGAGCGCATCCTGGGGGCGGTCAATACGGTGTTGTCCGGCGATGAAAGCTCGCAGCAGGCGGCCGACGCTTTCGGTCGCGATGCGGCGCGTTTTGGCCAGGTCCTCAACGGCATGCTTTCGGGCAATGTGGCACTGCGGGTCAGCCAGGTCGAAGACCGCGATGCCCGGGCGCGGCTGATGGAGATTTCCGAACTGTTCGAGTTCGTCTCCGGCTCCGTGGATGAAATCCTCGAAACCTCACCTGAACTGTTCAAGGTCCGCGAGTCGGCCACCAACATCTTCAGCCTGTCGCAAACCCTGCTCGATGAGGCCTCGCACCTGGCCAGCGGTTTCGAAAACCTCGCCGGCGGGCGCGATACCGACACCATCGGCGGGTACGTGCTGGGCCTGGCGGCGCTGGCGTCGATCATCCTCATCGGCCTGGTCATGGTCCGCGAAACCAATCGCCAGCTACGGGAAACCGCCGAGAAGAACGAGCGCAACCAGAACGCGATCATGCGTCTGCTCGATGAGATCGAAGATTTGGCCGACGGCGACCTGACCGTGACCGCCTCGGTGACCGAAGACTTCACGGGCACCATCGCCGACTCGATCAACTATTCCGTCGACCAGCTACGCGACCTGGTGGCGACCATCAACCTGACCGCCGGGCAGGTCGCCGCCGCCGTGCAGGAAACCCAGGCCACCGCCATGCACCTGGCGCAGGCCTCGGAGCACCAGGCGCAGCAGATTTCCGAAGCCTCCACCGCGATCAACGACATGGCCGAGTCCATCGATCAGGTGTCGGCCAACGCCGCTGAATCTTCGGCGGTAGCCGAACGCTCGGTGGAAATCGCCAACAAGGGCAATGAGGTGGTGCACAACACCATCCACGGCATGGACAACATTCGTGAGCAGATCCAGGACACCGCCAAGCGGATCAAGCGCCTGGGCGAGTCTTCCCAGGAAATCGGCGACATCGTCAGCCTGATCGATGACATTGCCGATCAGACCAACATCCTCGCCCTCAATGCGGCGATCCAGGCCTCCATGGCCGGCGATGCCGGGCGCGGTTTTGCCGTGGTTGCCGACGAAGTGCAACGTCTGGCGGAGCGTTCCTCGGCCGCCACCCGGCAGATCGAGACGCTGGTGCGGGCGATTCAGACCGACACCAACGAAGCGGTGATTTCCATGGAGCAGACCACCACCGAAGTGGTGCGCGGCGCGCGGCTGGCGCAGGATGCCGGTGTGGCCCTGGAAGAAATCGAAGGCGTTTCCAAAACCCTCGCGGCGTTGATCCAGAGCATTTCCAATGCCGCACAGCAACAGACGTCGTCTGCCGGCCAGATTTCCCTGACGATGAACGTGATCCAGCAGATCACTTCACAAACCTCGTCCGGTTCCACCGCCACTGCCGAGAGCATCGGCAACCTGGCGAAAATGGCCAGCCAGCTGCGGCGTTCGGTATCCGGTTTCACCTTGCCGGCGACCAAGGCTCAGGTGGCGGACAACGCTTGAACCGCCCAAGGGCGCCTGCAACGTGAATGAAGCGAAAAGTGGAGTGGTTATGGGTGATCGGCACGACTATGTGGCCCTCGAATGGGTCAAGGGCGAGATTGCCGAAACGCTGAAGCAGGCTCATCACGCGATCGAAATCCAGCTTGATGACCCGCAGGCGACGCACGCCCTGAGCGATTGCCTGGCGTGCATCCATCAGGTTCACGGCAGTTTGCAGATGGTCGAATTCTACGGCGCGGCCCTGCTCGCCGAAGAGATGGAGCACCTGATCGTCGCCCTGCAGAACGACCGCGTCAGCCATCGTGACGAAGCGCTGCACCTGATGCTGCAAGCCCTTGGGCAATTGCCGATTTACCTCGACCGGGTGCAGGGCGCGCGCCGTGACTTGCCGCTGGTGGTGCTGCCATTGATCAATGACCTGCGCAGCGCCCGTGGCGAAAGCCTGTTGTCGGAAACCAGCCTGTTCAGCCCGCAACTGCCGGACTTGCCCCCGCTGGACGCCGAGACCCTGGCGCAGCTGGAGCCGGCGGACTTGCCCAACGTGCTGCGCAAGTTGCGGCAGATGCTGCAAATGGCCCTGGTCGGATTACTCCGTGAGCAGGATGACGACACCAACCTCGGCTATCTGACCAAGGTTTTTTCCCGCCTCGAAACCCTGTGCGGCAACGCGCCGTTGAGCCCGCTGTGGCAGGTCGCCTCGGCGCTGGTCGAAGGCATGCGCGACGGCGCGATCGCCAACAGTCCGGCGTTGCGCAGCCTGTTCAAGGACGCCGACAAGGAACTCAAGCGCCTGCTCGAACAAGGCATGCCCGCCATCAATCAACCGGCGCCGGCGGATCTGCTCAAGAGTTTGCTGTTCTACATCGCCAAGGCCGAACATCCCACGGGGCAGATGCTGACCATGAAAGATCGCTACGGGTTGGACGACGCGCTGCCCGACAGCGCGATGGTCGATGAGGAGCGTGCACGCCTGGCCGGCCCCGACCGCGACGCCATGCGTTCGGTATTGGCGGCATTGTGCGAAGAGCTGGTGCGGGTCAAGGAGCGCCTGGACCTGTTCGTGCGCAGTGACCGGCAACACGCCACGGATCTCGACAGCCTGCTCGCGCCTTTGCGGCAAATCGCCGACACCCTGGCGGTGCTGGGCTTCGGTCAACCGCGCAAGGTCATCATCGACCAGCTGGCGGTGGTGTTGAGCCTTGCCCAGGGTCAGCGCACCCCCGATGACGCGACCCTGATGGACGTCGCCGGTGCCTTGCTCTACGTCGAAGCGACGCTGGCCGGCATGGTCGGTACCGTGGAACCCGAGAGCCAGGAGGAAGGCCGCCTGCCGACCACCGACCTGACGCAGATCCATCAGATCGTGATCAAGGAAGCACGCATCTGCCTGCAACAGGCCAAGGACATGATCGTCGACTACATCGACGCCGATTGGGACCGACAGCATTTGCAGTCCCTGCCGGCCTTGCTGACCCAGGTGCGCGGCGCGCTGGCGATGATTCCCCTGAGCCGTGCGGCGAGCCTGGTGGAGACCTGCAATCACTTTATCCGCGAGCATCTGCTGCTCGACCCTGGCCAGCCCGACTGGCAGGAACTGGACAGCCTGGCCGACGTCATTGCCAGCCTTGAGTATTACCTTGAACGCCTCAACGATGACCCGGAGGCACCTGGCGAGCAGTTGCTCGACATCACCGAGCAAAGCCTGGCGTCACTCGGCTTCTTCCCTCACGAACAGCCCCGCGAACAGCAGGTGCCGGTGCTGGAGGATGTACTCAGTCCCAGCGAAGCGCAGACCCTGCAACTCCAGCAGGAGCAGGACGCCTCGGCCGTCGCCCGGAGCCTGGCCGATGTATTGGCCAGTCCCGTATCCGCCCTCAACCCTCCGGCCAGGACCACGCCGGGCAGTCTCTTGCCGCCACCGGTCGACGAGGAACCGGTGGACGATGAATTGCGCGAAGTGTTCCTCGAAGAAACCGACGAGGTGCTGGAAATCCTTCGCGAGTACCTGCCACGCTGGTCGATCAACCCCGACAATCGTTCGGCCCTGAGTGAACTGCGTCGCGCCTTCCATACCCTCAAGGGCAGTGGCCGGATGGTCCGCGCGCTGGTGATCGGCGAACTGGCCTGGACGGTGGAAAACCTGCTCAACCGCGTGCTGGAAGGCAGCGTCGAACCGGGCGCCACGGTGCAGCAACTGATCGGTGATGTGCTGCGTCTGCTCCCGGAACTGGTGGCCGAATACGCCGCCCATGCCCAGCGTCAGCGCAGCGATGTCGATCAGTTGGCCGCCCGCGCCCATGCGCTGGCCAACGGCGAGGAGCCGTTATCCGACGAGGACACGCAGGACGTCTCGGCGCTTGATCCGTTGCTGCTGGAAATTTTCCGCAAGGAAGCCGAAACCCATTTGAGCAGCCTCAATCGCTTCCTCGATGAGGCCGCCGAACATGTGCCATTGCAGGCCAGTGACGCGTTGCTGCGTGCCCTGCACACCCTCAAGGGCAGTGCTTCGATGGCCGGGGTCTTGCCCATCGTCGAACTGGCCGTGCCGCTGGATCAACTGGCCCGGGAGTACAAGGCGCACCAGATCCCTCTGGACCTGGATGAAGTCGAAGTGTTGCTGGAAGCCGAAGGCCTGTTTCGCCTTGGCTTGCGCCAGCTGAAAAAAGATCCGCTGGCCGAGATTCCCCATGCGCGCGACCTGATTGAACGGGCCCGGGCGTTGCTCGCCGAACGGCTGCAAAGCCTCCTGGATGTGCCCAGCAGTGCCCCGCGGGTCAAGCGCGACCCGCAATTGATCAACAACTTTCTGGCCCAGGGCATGGACATCCTGCTGGACGCCGAAAGCCTGTTGCAACGTTGGCAGCAGCACCCTGGCGAGCGCCAGGAACTCAGTGCGCTGCTGGACGAATTGACCACCCTGGGCGAAGGCGCGCATCTGGCCGACCTGCACTCGGTGGATGAACTCTGCGAAGCGCTGCTCGACCTCTACGGTGCTGTGGAAGAAAGCAGCCTGGCGGTCAGCGAAATGTTTTTCCAGGAAGCGCAAAGTGCCCACGAAGCGCTGATCGACATGCTCGACGAACTGGCCGCGGGCCAGGACGTCAGCCCGCGCCCGGACCGGGTGCGAGCCCTGCAAGGCTTGCTCAATGAAAGCCTCGACCCATCGGCCATGGGCCTGATTCGCAGTGATGGCAGCCGCTCCCTGAGCATCCGTGAACTGTCCGAGGCCACCGCCGAACTCGAAAACACACCTCACCCTGACGCTGTAGGAGCGAGCTTGCTCGCGATGGACGTCAACGATGACGCGCTATCCCTGGATAAACGCGGCGCCTATGAATCCATCGCGAGCAAGCTCGCTCCTACAGGAGATGACCATGAGCTGGATGAGGAGATCGTCTCGATCTTCCTCGAAGAGGCGGTAGACATCCTCGACAGCGCCAGCCAGGCCTTGCATCGCTGGCTGAGCGAGCCGCAAAACGCCGCGCCCCTGTCATCCCTGCAACGGGACTTGCATACCCTCAAGGGCGGTGCGCGGATGGCCGAGGTCGAGCCGGTCGGTGACTTGGCCCATGAATTGGAAGGCCTCTATGAAGGCCTGGTGGACCGCCGCTACACCTACAGTGAAGCGCTGGCGCAATTGCTGCAGCACAGTCATGACCATTTGGCGCAGCAGCTTGAGCAGTTGCAGAACCACCAGTCGCTGGACGATCCGGGTGAACTGATCGAGGCCATTCACGCCTTTCGCCACGGTCATGGCAGCCCCGCCGAAGCAACTGAGCCGGTAGCCGACGACTCACCTCATCACGACAGCGATTTGCTGGAGATCTTCCTCGAAGAAGGTTTCGACATCATCGAAAGCTCCGGGGCGGCGCTGGTGCGTTGGCAGGCCGAACCTTCGAACCGCCAGGAAGTGGAAACTCTGCTGCGCGACCTGCACACCCTCAAGGGCGGTGCGCGCATGGTGGAAATCACCCCCATTGGCGATCTGGCCCACGAGCTGGAATTTCTCTACGAAGGCTTGTCCACCGGCCTGCTCAAACCCACCGGTGCGCTGTTCGAATTGCTGCAACGCAGCCATGACCGACTCGCTCAGATGCTCGACGCGGCCCGCGCCGGGGAGCCGTTGCCACCGGCGGACCGCTTGCTTGATGCGATCCGCAACTTCAGCCATCCGACTGTCACTCAAGCGCCGGCAGCGATCACTCTGCCCCCGGTGGTTAAGTCCGAAACCCCGCTGCAACCAGCGGACCCCGGCGCCGACATGGTCAAGGTCTCAGCCGAACTGCTCGACGACCTGGTCAATCTGGCCGGCGAAACCTCGATCTTCCGTGGGCGGATCGAACAGCAGGTCAGTGATGCGCAAGTCGCCCTGAACGAGATGGAAACCACCATCGAGCGCATGCGTGACCAGCTGCGTCGCCTCGACACCGAAACTCAGGGCCGGATTCTCAGCCGCCAGCAGGATGCCGAGCGCCTGGGTTACGAAGAGTTCGACCCGTTGGAGATGGACCGTCACTCGCAGCTGCAGCAACTGTCGCGGGCCTTGTTCGAATCCGCCTCCGACTTGCTTGATCTCAAGGAAACCCTCGACCGGCGTAATCAGGACGCGGAAAACCTGTTGCAACAGCAGGGCCGCATCAACACCGAATTGCAGGAAGGCCTGATGCGCACGCGCATGGTGCCGTTCGAACGGATGCTGCCGCGCTTGAGGCGCATTGTTCGCCAGGTGTCCGAGGAGTTGAATAAAGACGTTGAATTCATCGTCGGCAACGCCGAAGGCGAAATGGATCGCAACGTGCTTGAGCGCATGGCGGCGCCGCTGGAGCACATGTTGCGCAATGCCGTGGACCACGGCCTTGAGTCTGCCGAGGCGCGGATCGCAGCGGGCAAACCGGCGCAAGGGCGGATCACCCTCGACCTGTTGCGCGAAGGCGGCGACATCATTTTCGACATCCGCGACGATGGCGCTGGCGTGCCGCTGGACGCGGTACGGCGCAAGGCGATCAAGCGCGGCCTGCTCGACCCGCATAGCGATATCAGTGACCACGATGTGTTGCAGTTCATCCTGCAACCGGGGTTTTCCACCGCTGAGAAAATCACCCAGATCTCCGGGCGCGGTGTGGGCATGGACGTGGTGCACGAAGAGGTGCGGCAACTGGGCGGCAGCATGAGCATCGACTCGGTGCCGGGGCAGGGCGTGCATTTCCGTATCCGCCTGCCGTTCACCGTGTCGGTCAACCGGGCGTTGATGGTGCAGTGTGGGGAGGACCAGTACGCGATCCCGCTCAATACCATCGACGGCATCGTTCGTGTGTTGCCCAACGAGCTTGAAGGGCATTTTCGCCTTGATCCACCCAGTTATGAATATGGCGGGCAGCGCTATGAGCTGTGCTATCTGGGCGAGCTGCTGAAAACCAGTCCACGGCCGAAACTGCTGGGCCAGAGCCTGCCGTTACCGGTGCTGCTGGTGCAATGCAACGAGCGCCATATCGCGGTGCAGGTCGACGCCATGGCCGGCACCCGCGAGATCGTGGTCAAGAGCCTCGGCCCGCAGTTCGCGGCGGTGCAGGGCGTGTCCGGGGCGACGATTTTGGGGGATGGCCGAGTGGTGCTGATTCTCGATTTGCTGGCGCCGATCCGCGCGATGCAAATCCATTTGCCGCAGCGTCCAGCGAGTCACGAAGTCGAGGTCGAGCCACAGCGGCCGTTGCTGGTCATGGTGGTCGACGACTCGGTCACCGTGCGCAAGGTCACCAGCCGTTTGCTCGAACGCCACGGCATGAACGTGCTGACGGCCAAGGACGGTGTCGACGCCATGTTGCTGCTCGAAGAACACCTGCCGGACATCATGCTGCTGGACATCGAAATGCCGCGCATGGACGGCTTCGAAGTGGCGACCCAAGTGCGCAGCGACGAACGCTTGCGGCACCTGCCCATCATCATGATCACCTCCCGCACCGGCCAGAAACACCGCGACCGGGCCATGGCCATCGGCGTCAACGACTACCTCGGCAAGCCGTACCAGGAAACGGTCCTGCTCGAAAGCATTGCCCTATGGAGCAAAACCCATGCATGAGCGGCGCCTCAACCAGCGCAGCATCAACCTCACCGGCCTGCTGCTGCCCCTGGCCGACCGCAACCTGATCCTGCCCAACGTCGCGGTGGCCGAACTGATCGACTACCAGAGCGCCGCGTTCGATCTCGATACGCCACCCTGGTACCTCGGGCGAGTGCTCTGGCGCAACCGGCAGATTCCCCTGCTCAGTTTCGAATCGGCCTGCGGCCAGAAAATCGTCATCGGCGAACGCGCACGCATCGTCATCCTCAATGCCCTGGGTGGTCGGCCTGAGCTGAAGTTCATTGCGATGCTGGTCCAGGGGATTCCGCGTTCATACAAACTCGACAGTCAGTTGAGCTATGTGGACGTGCCGTTGTGTGCGCTGGAAAGGGCGGCGGTGCAGGTGGCGGATCAGGTGGCCAAGGTTCCGGATTTGTTGGCGCTGGAGGAGTTGTTGGTAAGCGCTAATCTCGTCTGAATGTCTTCTGTGTCAGAACTTGGAAGGCAATTGCTTTTGTGGCGAGGGAGCTTGCTCCCGCTGGTTGCGCAGCGGCCCCAAAATCTCCATCACAGAGAAGATTTTGCGACTGCTGCGCAGTCGAGCGGG
>DATMUG010000304.1:0-6281 GCA_035563915.1 Pseudomonas sp.
ATCTTCCACGACGGCCATCTTGTACTGGGACGAGCCCTATGATACTTGCGATCTGTGTCCGAATGCATTGGGTTTTAACGTGTCGAGCTCGGCTTTTGTTGCCGTGGAAGTATCCCGGTCGCCCTACGAATTTAATTTTCGACATTCCGGAACAGTTAGCGTACAGGCTATAGGTGCAAACGGTACACTCTCGGAGAAGAGCTATTTTGAGATTCTTCAAAGCCCAGATGCTCCTACGCACCTCCATGTAAGTGAAATGACAGCAGACGGAGTTACATTAAGCTGGAAGGCTCCTTCCGGTCCCATACCTGCATTTGATTATTTGCTTACCCACAATGGCCAGTTTGTTACAGAAGTTCGCGGCCTTACGTATCATATGAAATATTCAAGCAGGCAGCCTGTTTATGATTTTGAGGTGCGGGCCAGAAGCATTGCCGGAAATATCTCGGATCCGGCATTGCTGGATATCACTCCACCCAGTAAGCCAGCAGGGCTTTTCGCATTTAAGTTATCGAGCAGGGCTATTATTTTAATGTGGCGCCGCTCCGAAGATAATGTAGGTGTGGTTAAGTATGAAGTGCTGAAGAATGGTGTGCTCATCGATGAGACTAAAGATGATTTGCCTGTTTATTCTATTGCAGGACTGATCCCTGAAACACCTTATAAATTCGCAGTCCAGGCATTGGACTCCTCCGGTAATCGTTCTGAAGCAAGCGACCCGATTACTGTAACGACGCCGGTTTTGGACCCACCCAAGAACGTCCGGGTATTAGAGGTGACTCATTCAAAAATAGTGCTTGCCTGGGACAGGCCGGATGAAGCAATCGGGCTGATCAATTACAAATCACAGGCAGATAATCGTAATGGATCCTTCCGAGAGGTTGTCCTTCTTATGGAGGGGGTTATATTCAGCGGGCTCAAGTCTTTCAATACCTATTATATAAATATCTGGTGTCACGACGCGTCTGGCCGTTATTCGGAACCAGCCACTCTTACAGTCAAGACATTGCGACGTTAATCATTTTCTGGAAGTCAGCTAAATAATCCGGCGGCAATATTGATCGAAAACCCGAGAATAGCCGTATTGAACAGAAACCCGATCAACGACTGCGCCAACACGATCTTGCGCAACTCCCGCGTCGCCACACCGACATCCGACGTTTGCACCGCCACGCTGAGGGTGAACGAGAAGTACAAGAAATCCCAGTAGTTGGGCGTGGTCAAGCCCTCGGCAAAACGCAGGGCCGGGTCCTTGCCGTTCCAGGTGTAGAACAGACGGGCGTAGTGCACGCTGAAGATCACGCCGATCAGCAGCCATGAGCCGAATACGGTCAATGCGGTGAACCCGTAGTGCATCAGCTTGCGGGTGGTTTCCAGGTCTTTGCTGCCGGCCAGTTCGAAGGTGATGGTGGCCAGGCTGGCGAGGGCGGCGATGCACACCACGAACAGTACCAGCCCGGCATTTTCGTCCTCGATCTCGGCGATGCGCTTCACGTCCGTGGCCTTGGATCGCACGGTGAGCCAGAGCATCAGGATCAGGTAGGTCCAGACCCCGATATTCCAGCCGATGAGGATTTTGCTGATGATTGAATCGGCGGGAATCAGGATGCCAGCGGCGATGCCCAGTGTGGTGGCGGCGGACAGGCGAGGGTGGGTGTGGGTGAGGTAGGGCATGGGGGCTCACTTTGTAGTACGTCGCTGCACCATAGCTCACACCATCCCGCTTTTGTAGGAGCTGCCGAAGGCTGCGATCTTTTGATCCTGTTTTTTAGGTCAAGAGCAAAAGATCGCAGCCTTCGACAGCTCCTACAGGTGGAGGTCAGTTTTTTTTGTGCCGCGTGCCCACCAGCTTCATTACCACCACAAAAAACACCGGCACAAACACCACCGCCAAGGTCGCAGTGATCATCCCGCCAATCACCCCGGTGCCGATGGCCTGCTGGCTCGCCGAGCTGGCGCCGGTGGCGATGGCCAGTGGCACCACGCCGAGGATGAAGGCCAGGGAAGTCATGACGATGGGCCGCAACCGCAGGCGTGCTGCTTGCAGGGTGGCGTCGATCAGGTCGTGGCCTTCGTCGACCAGACTCTTGGCGAACTCGATGATCAGGATTGCGTTCTTCGCCGACAGGCCAATGATGGTGATCAGGCCGACCTTGAAGAACACGTCGTTGGGCATGCCGCGCAAGGTCACCGCCAGCACCGCTCCGAGCACGCCCAGAGGCACCACCAGCAATACCGAGGTCGGAATCGACCAGCTTTCATACAACGCCGCCAGACACAGGAACACGATCAGCAGCGACAGCCCCAGCAGGAGCGGCGCCTGACTGCCGGACAAGCGTTCCTGCAACGACAGACCGGTCCATTCCTGCCCCAAACCTGCCGGCCCCAGCGCCACCAAACGCTCGATTTCCGCCATGGCCTCACCGGTGCTGTGCCCCGGTTTCGGCTCGCCGGAAATGCTGATCGCCGGGTAGCCGTTGTAGCGGGTCAACTGCGCCGGGCCCAGGGTCCATTTGGCCTGGACGAAGGCGGACAGCGGGACCATTTTCCCCTCGTTGTTACGCACATGCATTTTCAGCAGATCGTCCACCTGGCCTCGCTGATCGCCTTCAGCCTGGACCACCACCCGTTGCATGCGCCCCTGATTGGGAAAGTCGTTGATGTAGCTCGAACCCACAGCCGTCGACAGCAGGCTACCGATGTCGGCAAACGAAACCCCCTGGGCGTTCGCCTGTTTGCGGTCGACGATCAGTTGCACCTGCGGCGCTTCGGCCAGCGCGCTTTCGCGCACGTTCATCAGAATCGGGCTTTTCTCGGCGGCTTCCAGCAACTCGGTACGTGCCTGCATCAGCGTGGCATGGCCGAGGCCGCCACGGTCCTGCAGGCGGAACTCGAAGCCACTGGAGGTGCCAAGACCGTCCACCGGTGGCGGCAGCACGGCGAAGGTCACGGCATCCTTGATTTGGCTCAGGGCAATGTTGGCGCGGTCGGCGATGGAACTGGCCGAGTCTTCGCTGCCGCGCTGCGACCAGTCTTTCAAGGTGGTGAAGGCCAAAGCCGCATTCTGTCCGTTGCCGGAGAAGCTGAAACCGAGAATCACCGTGCTGTCACCCACGCCCGGTTCCGTGGCGTTGTGCGCTTCGATCTGCTCGACCACCTGCACCGTGCGATTCTTGCTCGCGCCCGGTGGCAGCTGAATGTCGGTGATGGTGTAGCCCTGATCCTCCACCGGCAGGAACGAGGAGGGCAGACGGCTGAAACACAACCCCAGGCCCACCAGCAGCACCCCGTAGATCAACAGGTAACGAGCGCTGCGTTTCAGTGCATGGGCCACCCAGCCCTGATAACGCTCGGTCAGTTGCTCGAAGCGCCGGTTGAACCCACCGAAGAAACCGGTTTTTTCGTGATGCATGCCTTTGGCAATCGGCTTGAGCAGCGTCGCGCAGAGCGCCGGGGTCAGGGTCAGGGCAAGAAACGCGGAGAACAGGATCGAGGTCGCCATCGACAACGAAAACTGGCGGTAAATGACCCCCACCGAACCCTGCATGAACGCCATCGGAATGAACACCGCCACCAGCACCAGGGTGATGCCGATGATCGCCCCGGTGATCTGCTTCATGGCCTTGCGGGTGGCGTCTTTGGGCGACAGGCCTTCGGTGGCCATGATCCGCTCGACGTTCTCCACCACCACAATCGCGTCGTCCACCAGAATGCCGATGGCCAAGACCATGCCGAACATGGTCAGCACGTTGATCGAGAAACCCAGGGCCAGCATGGTGGCGAAGGTGCCCATCAACGCCACCGGCACCACCAGGGTCGGGATCAGTGTGTAGCGGATGTTCTGCAGGAACAGGAACATCACCGCGAACACCAGCACCATTGCTTCAAGGAGCGTGTAAACCACCTTGGTAATCGAGACCTTGACGAAGGGCGAGGTGTCGTAGGGAATCTTGTATTCCACATTGGCCGGGAAGTAGCGCGCCAGCTCATCCATCTTCGCCCGCACAAGGGTCGCGGTGCTCAGCGCGTTGGCGCCCGGCGACAGTTGCACACCGACAGCGGTGGACGGTTTACCGTTCAGGCGCGTGCCGAACTGATACTCCTGGCTGCCGATCTCCACGCGCGCCACATCGCCGATGCGTACGGTGGAGCCATCGGGGTTGGCCTTGAGCACGATGTCGGCGAACTCTTCCGGCGTCGAAAGCTGGCCTTTGACCAGAATGGACGCGGTGATTTCCTGGGTGTTGCGGGTCGGCAAATCGCCGATGCTGCCCGCCGAGATCTGGGCGTTTTGCGCGACGATGGCGGCGTTGACGTCCGCCGGGGTCAGGTTGAAGCCGATCAGTTTCTGCGGGTCGATCCAGATACGCATTGCGCGCTCGGCGCCATACAACTGCGCCTTGCCGACGCCATCCAGACGCTTGATCTCATTCATCACGTTGCGCGCCAGGTAATCACTGAGCGCCACGTCATCGAGCTTGCCGTCGGTGGAGGTCAGGGTGATCAGCAGCAGGAAACCGGCGGAGACTTTTTCCACCTGCAAACCTTGTTGGTTCACCGCTTGCGGCAGGCGCGACTCCACGACTTTCAGGCGGTTCTGCACATCCACCTGGGCCATTTCCGGGTCGGTGCCCGGCTGAAACGTGGCTTTGATCGTCGCGCTGCCGAGGCTGCTTTGCGATTCGAAATACAACAGATGATCCGCGCCGTTGAGCTCTTCCTCGATCAGGCTGACCACGCTCTCGTCCACGGTCTGCGCGGAGGCGCCGGGGTACACGGCATAGATTTCGATTTGCGGCGGCGCGACGTCGGGGTATTGCGCCACCGGCAGTTGCGGAATGGCCAACGCACCGGCCAGCAGGATGAACAGGGCGACCACCCAGGCGAACACCGGGCGGTCGATAAAGAACTGCGGCATAAACAAGCGTCCTGCTTACTGGCCAGAAATCTGGGCGAGTGGAAGAGGGGTGCCGTCGATCTGCACTTTCTCGCCGGGTTTGGCGTGTTGCAGGCCTTCGATGACGATGCGATCGCCGGGCTTCAAACCACCGGTGACGACCCAGCGGTCGTTCTGCACCGCGCCCAGTTCGACCGGTTGCTGGCCGACCCGCTGTTCGTCGTCGAGCAGCAGTACCTGCGCAATGCCGGCGCTGTCGCGCTGGATCGCCCGTTGCGGCACGCTGATGCCTTGCTGGTTCACCGCTTGCTCCAGGCGCACCCGCACGAAACTGCCGGGCAGCAGGTCGAGGTCGGGGTTGGGGAATTCGCTGCGCAGGATGATCTGGCCGGTGCCGGGATCGACCGTGATGTCGGTGAACAGCAGCTTGCCCGGCAGCGGATAAAGGCTGCCGTCGTCCTGGATCAGCGTGGCCTTGGCCTGACCCTGGCCGACGGCTTCCAGCTGGCCGGAACGGAAGGCGCGGCGCAGGTCGTTGAGCTCGCGGGTCGACTGGGTCAGGTCGGCGTGGATCGGGTTCAGTTGCTGGATCAGCGCCAGCGGCGTGGTTTCGTTCTGCCCGACCAAGGCGCCTTCGGTGACCAGCGCGCGGCCAATGCGCCCGGAAATCGGTGCGGTGACCGTGGCGTAACCGAGGTTGAGTTTCGCCCGCTCCACGGCGGCCTTGTTGGCGGCGACTTCGGCGACGGTCTGGCGCGCCAGTGCCCGGGCATTGTCGTATTCCTGGGCGCTGATGGCCTTGTCGTCGATCAGCTGGGCGTAGCGCTGCTCCTGAAGTCTGGCCTGGAAAGCATTGGCCTCGGCCTTGCGCAACGCGGCTTCGGCGCTGTCCAGATCCGCCTTGAGCGGCGCCGGATCGATGCGGAACAGCACATCGCCCTGTTTCACGTCGCTGCCTTCGCGGAAAGTGCGCTGCAGGACCACGCCGGCGACCCGTGCACGGACTTCGGCGATGCGCGGCGCGACGATGCGCCCGCTCAGCTCGCTGCTGATCGACAGGGGATGGGCCTGGATGGTTTCGATGCGCACGGTCGCCAATGGCGCCTGTTCTTCGGCGGTGGAGGCCTTGTCGCAGGCGCTCAGCGTCAATGCCAGCGTCAAAAGGCTGAGCCTGGCAAGCAGATGATTTGACATGAATTACCCCAGTGTTGGCCCCAGCATGCTACTGGGCGGCGGGCAGGGTAGCGGTGAAGCTTTGTTGGTGCTGTGTGAAATTGTGTAAGGGTTTTACTCAGTGGTGTGCGGGGGCGTATATCCTGCACACCTTGATTCTTCCAGTGCCTGTTATGCCGCCATCGCGGGCAAGCCCGCTCCCACAAGGAAC
>DATMUG010000305.1:0-18406 GCA_035563915.1 Pseudomonas sp.
GTTGCGTGGACACCTGTCAGGTTTGCTTTACCAAAACCACCATGCCGATCATGTTCGGGTCTAAAGAAGCTAGATTTTTTAATTGGGTAGTTACCGACGTCATTCTTGACGCTGGTATTGATTATTTCTGCTTTCTTGTGAGCGGTATTTGACCGAAAGCCCAATACCTTTCCGAGGGCTTTGAAGAAGCCAAAGTGCCCAGTAGAATCGATCTGATTCACCGGATCCACCTCACAATACGCATAAGCATTACGCCCACCCGCCCCATAGGGGCTTAGACTGTCCGGGGACATAAAGCGCATTAACACAGGGTTGTACGAACGATATCCCTTCCCTAAGGGATATTGCTGAGTCCGTGGGTCAAGCAGTTCACCATTAAAGCCGAGCAGGCTGAGCCTGTTACTTGCCAGTGGTTGATGACCATAGGGTGTATAGGCACTGGACTGAGCCTCATTTTCGTCTTGGGCAATAAATATCGAGTTTCCTTGATCGGTTGCCAGCAGGATTGTTTTGCGAGTTTGAGTAGGCATTGGCTGATCTCCGGACGGGGTCCAAAAAGGGACGGTTTCAGTGTCGGAGTTTCTTCAGCGTTTGCCCACTATCAGAACTGCTAGTCTTTTGCAGCATTAAACCTTGGGCATCGTCGCCAACATCGAAGGCCGTTGGCTCACCTCGAAATACCACGCCGCCAATTGCGGACACGCCGTACGCCATTCCAGATGCGGATGACGCAAATCCAGGTACCCCAACGCACAGGCCACGCTGATCGCCGCTACGTCGAAATGGCTGGTCAGTTCGGCAATCGCATCTTTTTCCAGCAGGGCCAGGGTGCGGCTTTACACTGGCGTATTTGCTGTCTGCGGGCGCCTGTGTGTCGTTGGTCGGGTTCTATGTCTGCCACGTGCTGCGCAGCGTGCTTTATGGCTTGTTGAGTGTTGAGGATTATTCGTTGTTGATGGGCTCGTTGTTGCTGTTCGGGGTGTTGAGTGTGTTTAAGTTGCTGACGCGCAAGCTGGATTGGTATGGGGTTGGGCAGAAGGCGGGGAAGCCGTTGGGGTTTGATATGGGAGCGGTGGGGTGAGTGGGTCAGTAGGCTTGAGGGAGGATCGGGGTTTGGGAAAACAACTGGCGATTAATATCACCAGTTTGCTTCCAGTTCGTCATGCGCAGAAGCTGAGTTTTGGATAGTTGGCTTTCAGTGTTTAACCCAAGAAGGAAGATTCGAGGGGCGGCGGTGCACATTTTCGGTAGCAAGCAGTCGGTTTTCCCTTCGTATACCTAGGTTTCGTATCTCCAAGCGTTCCGGTGAATGCACTGTGGAACCAGCCCAGGGTAATTGTGCGAATTTATCCAGCTGCGGGTCGGTTATGTTGACTTGCGCGGCTTGCCATTCCCGAATTGATAGCTTCCTGCTCGGATAAAACCTTCTATCGACTGTGACCCCCTGGATTTCGGTAAATATTGGGTTGGGTTTGCGAACAGAGTGAGAGGGACCGATGCTAAAGGGGTCTGGAGTATCGCGCGCAACGGATCTGATAGTTTCGTAACCTGAGGAGAAACTCTTCTCGCTACTGGTTGACCCGACACTCGCGTAAGTATCGGAAGAGCCCCTTCGATTATCAGGCCTGCTTTTGGTGGCTTTGTTGGGTGACCTGCTCGCAGGGTTGAATGTGTTTTGAACGAACCGTCGCAAGCGTTGGAATATGACAGGTAGTTTGAAACGTCCGGTAAGGTCAAAATTATTTATTGGATCTGCCTCACAGTACACATAGGTATTCAACCAACCTACTCCGAATGGACTGAAGAGGTAGCTGTCTGGACTGATGAAGCGCATTAATACCGGGCTATACATTCGGTAACCATTACCCAGCGGGTAAAAGCCTGTCCTTAACTCTTGGAATTCCCCGATAAATCGAAGCCGACTCTGAGAAGCATCCAGTGGGCTGTGGCCGTAAACAGAGTAGGGAATGGCATCAATCCCGGTTTCGCCTACGGCGTTCAACACCGAGTTCTGCCGATCAGTTGCTAACAAGATTGTTTTGCGAGTTTGAGTAGGCATTGGCTGATCTCCGGACGGGGTCCAAAAAGGGACGGTTTCAGTGTCGGAGTTTCTTCAGCGTTTGCCCACTATCAGAACTGCTAGTCCTTGGCCCTTGCCAAACTCAAACCTTCGGCATCGTCGCAATCATCGAAGGCCGCTGGCTCACTTCGAAATACCATGCCGCCAACTGCGGATTCGCCTCGCGCCACTCCAGATCCGGATGACGCAAATCCAGGTAACCCAACGCACAGGCCACGCTGATGGCCGCCACGTCGAAATGGCTGGTCAGTTCGGCAATCGCGTCTTTTTCCAGCAGGGCCAGGGTGCGGCGGATTTTGTCGCGTTGGGCGTCGAGCCACTGGTCCCAGTGTTTTTCCGGGGCGCGCAGGGCGACTTCGTAGCGAGTGAGGACGGCGGCGTCCATGATGCCGTCGGCCATGGAGGCCAGGGTCAGGCGGCGCCAGCGGGCGGAGCCTTCGCGGGGGATCAGCGGGTTGCCGACGTGCTGCTGGTCGAGGTAGTCGAGGATCACCCGGCTGTCGTGGATGACGTTGCCGTCAGCCAGGCGCAGGGCGGGGATTTTGCTCAGGGGGTTGTCGTCGATCAGCGTCTGGTCTGGATCAACCGGCGTGAGTACGCAGTTCTGCAGGGCCACGCGGTCCTGTTGACCGGTTTCGTGCAGCAGCACCATGACTTTGCGGACGAAGGGGGAGAGGGAATTGTGGTACAGGGTCATGCTTGGAGCGGACATGGCAGCGTCTCGGTCGGTGGCGGTGTCGAGGCAGCATAGCGTGTTGAATCGATCGCTCAAATGGGACTTGTGGGAGCGGGCTTGCTCGCGAAGGCGGTGTGTCAGTCACCATGGATGCTGGATGTGACGACGTCTTCGCGAGCAAGCCCGCTCCCACAGGGTCCGTGTGTTAGCTGGCGGGTACCGCAGCCTGCAGGTTCGACGCGGCCGGTTGTTGCTTGAGTTCACGGGCCACGGTCCAGACGATGAATGCCGCGACGATGTCGAAGATCGCCAGGACCACGAACAACGGGCTGTAACCGATCTTGGTCACCATCACGCCAAACACCAGGGTGAAGGCGGCGGCGCCGAGGTAGCCGAACATCCCGCCCATGCCGGTGGCGGTGGCCACTTCATTCTTGCCGAAGGAGTCCGAGGTGATCGCATACAGCGCGCCGGACAGGGTCTGGTGAGCGAAACCGCCGATGCACAACAGCGCAATGGCGGTGTACGGGCTGGCGACCAGGCCGATGCAGGCCGGGCCGATCATGCACGAGGCGCCGAACAGCAGGACCATTTTGCGCGAGGTGAACAGCGACACGTTGCAGTACTTGTGGAAGAACGGGCTCAGGTAGCCGCCCAGCACGCAACCCAGGTCGGCAGCGAGGAACGGCAGCCAGGCGAACATCGCAATTTCCTTGATGTTCATGTGGCGCTCGGTCATCAGGTACAGCGGAATCCACGCGTTGAAGGTCTGCCAGGCGGGCTCGGAGAGCATCCGCGCGCTGGCGATGGCGTAGAAGTTGCGGCTGCCGATGATCTTCTTCCAGCTGCCTTTCTTCTTGGTGGTGTCTTTGAAGTGATCTTCCTGGCCGCTGAGGATGTAGTCCCGTTCTTCGTCACTCAGGCGCTTTTGGTCGCGAGGGTGCTTATAGAAAACCATCCACAGGAAGGTCCAGGCCACGCCCATGCCGCCGACGATCAGGAACGCCAGTTCCCAGCCGCTGTGCAGAATGGCCCAGACCACCAGGGGCGGCGCCAGTACCGCGCCGATCGACGAACCGATGTTGAACCAGCCGATGGCCACCGAGCGCTCTTTGGCGGGGAACCATTCGGTGGACGTCTTGACCGCTGCCGGCAACCCGGCGGCCTCCGTCAGGCCGAGCAGGCCACGGACGAACGCCAACCCCTGCCAGCCCGATGCCAGTGCCGCGAGCGCGCAGGCAACCGACCAGGCAAAGGCAAAGATCGCGAAGCCCATTTTGGTGCCGATGGCATCGATGATGTAGCCCGCTACCGGTTGCATCAGCGCATAGCAGACCTGCCACGCGACGACGATGTGCGAGTACTGCTCGGTGGTGATGTTCATTTCGCTCATCAGGGTCGGTGCGGCCACTGAGAGGGTATTGCGAGCCAGGTAGTTGACCATCAGGCCGGCCGTCACCAGGCCGACCATCCACCAGCGGATGCCTTTGACTTTCATCACTTCACCATCATTTTTTGGATTTATTGTTGGTGCCGCATTTGTTGTAGGTTGTCGTACAACATGCGTCTTTATAGGAGTGCAATGGGGAAAGTGTCAACAGATATGTCAGAGAATTTGCAGGTTGAGGCGACGGGTGGAGCGGGGTGTCATCGTATGACTGCGGGATTTTTGTTGTCCGTGGACCCTGTGGGAGCGGGCTTGCCCGCGAATCCGGTGTGTCAGTCACCCTTCATGTTGGATGTGATGACGTCTTCGCGAGCAAGCCCGCTCCCACAGGGTTTAGCGGCGTTGCAGCAGACCGCGCAGGGCAAGGACGGCGGGGATGCCCAGGCCCAGCCAGCTCAGGGCGTCCCAGATGCCATCGCCGAGCAGCGCGGCGAACAGTCCGGCCGCGGTGAACAGGGCAATGACCGTGGGCGTGCCAAAGACCTTCCAGAAGTTCGACTGTCTGGGTTTCATGCCACGCTCTCCACGTTTTCCAGTACGGGTTTCGCCACCCTGCGCCGCACCACCCACAGGTAAACCCCGCTGCCGAGCACGACGATGGTCAGCCCATCCAGGGTTGCCCAGAGAATTTTCATCGGCATGCCGCCGTAGTCACCGAAGTGCAGCGGTTGCGACATGCCCATGGCGTCCATGTACCACGGCCGCTCGGCCACGGCGGTGACGTGCAGGGTGCTGGCATCGATCAGTACGGGCGTCAGCAGGTGCGAGGTCAGGTGGGTGCTGCCTTTCATGAACACCGCGTAATGGTGTTCGCTGGAAAACCGCGTGCCGGGGAAGGCGATGAAATCGGGCTGCATGCCCGGTGCAACGTCGCTGGCGATGTCGAGCAAGCGCGTGGCCGGTGCGAGTTGCGTCAGCGGTGGCGCATCGCGGTACGGCGCGACCATCGCGCTCAGGCTGTCGTTGCGCCACGCGGCGATCAGCAGGTCCGCGCAGGCGCTGATCACGCCGGTCACGCCGACCACCAGGGCCCAGGTCAAGGTCACCACGCCGATCAGATTGTGCAGGTCGAGCCAGCGCAGGCGCGTGGATTTGTCCTGACGCACGGTGGCGAACTTCAAGCGACGCATGAACGGCAGGTACAACACCATGCCGGACACAATCGCGACGACAAACAGCAGCCCCATGAACGCCAGCCACAATTTGCCCGGCAGCCCGGCGAACATGTCCACGTGCAGGCGCAGCATGGTCAGCATGAAGCCGCCGTTGGCCGAGGGCGTTTCCAGCGCTTCACCGGTCCGGGCATCGAGCATGAAGGTGTGGGACGAGTTCGGCTCGCTACCCGGGGTCGCCGCCATGATGGTCAGCACGGCATTGGGTTCATCGTCTTCGAAGCCGAAATACTGCAGGGCCTCGCCAGGGCGATGTTTCTGCGCCGCCTCTACCAACTGCTGCAAGTTCAGGCGCGGGGTGTCCGCCGGCAATTCCTTCACTTGTGGTGCATCGCCCAGCAGGTGGTCGATCTCGTGGTGGAATATCAACGGCAAGCCGGTCAGCGCCAGCAGCAGCAAAAACACCGTGCAAATCAGGCTGGTCCAGGTGTGGACGAAGGACCAGCGGCGAATTGTTTTACTTTTCATTTCATAGCCTCCAGAAATACCAAAGCCGTCCTCGAAGGACGGCCTGGGTACCGGGCGTGTCAGGTCAGGCGGTTACCACTTGTAGGTGGCGCTGGCGACGACACTGCGCTCATCACCGTAGTAGCAGTAGAAGCTGTCGCAAGTGGAGAGGTAGTCCTTGTCGAACAGGTTGGTGGCGTTGACGGCCAGCGACGCACCTTTGAGGCTGTTGTCGAGGCGGCCGAGGTCGTAGTGAACCGCCGCATCGAACACGGTATAGGCGTCAGCCTTGCCCAGTTCGGTGTTGGCCTGGTCGCCGTAGGTGTTGCCGGTATAGCGAACGCCGCCACCAATGCCGAAACCGTCCAGCACGCCGTTGTGCCAGGTGTAGTCGGCCCACATCGAAGCGGTCTGGTTAGGCATCAGTTGCAGGCGGTTGCCTTTGAACGCGCCGTCTTGCACTTCGGATTTGGCCAGGGTGTAGGCGGCCGTCAGCTTGAGGTTTTCAGTCACGTCGGAAACCGCTTCCAGTTCCAGACCCTTGACCTTCACTTCGCCGGTCTGGCTGGTGACCGGAATGCCGCCGATGTTGTTGGTGACCGAGACATTTTTCTGGGTCAGGTCATACACCGCGGCGGTCAGCAACGTGTCGCTGCCAGGTGGCTGGTACTTGATACCCAGTTCCCACTGATTGCCTTCGGTCGGCTTGAACGATTCGGTGGTGGAGGTATCGGCGTTGCTCGCCGGCTGGAAGGATTCGGCGTAGGACAGGTAGGGCACGAAGCCGTTGTCGAACACGTAGCTGATCGCTGCGTTGCCGCTGAAGTTCTTGTTGCGGTCGGTGTTGGTGGCATCGCCCTTGTTGAAGAACCTGGTGCTGGTATGCACCCAGTCCTCACGCCCCCCCAGGGTCAGGCGCCATTGATCCAGGGCCATCTGGTCCTGCACGTACAGGCCGGTCTGGTAGGTCTTCTGGTCGTAGTCGTAGAAGGCTTGCGAGCGTGGCGGACGCACGATGGGCAGGCCATAGATCGGGTTGTTGACGTTGGTGGTCCGGCCGTCCCCGAAGATCGAGGTGTAGTTGGTGTTGGTGCGCTGGTGGTCGAGGCCGATCAGCAGGGTGTGGCGGATGTCGCCGGTGTCGAAGTCACCCTGCAGGTTGTTGTCCACGGCGAACTGGCTGATGTCCTCGTCGGTGGTGGTGCTGGTACGCCCCACGTTACCGTCGGCATCGACCTGGGTGAACGGATAGGCACCGGGGGTCAGGGCCTGGAAGGACAGGTCCGACTTGGTGTAGCGCAGGTTCTGGCGGAACTGCCAGACATCGTCCAGGCGATGTTCAAAGGCGTAGCCCAGCGCGTAGTAAGTGCGGTCGTAGAACTCCCAGTCGGGATCGCCCAGGTTCTTGTGATGGGAAATGTCACCCAGTGGCGAATGGATCTTGGTGCCCTGGATCGGACGGAACTGGCTGGTGATGCCGGTATCGTCACGGGTGAATTGGGTCAGCAGGGTCAGACGAGTGTCGTCGTCGATGTTCCAGGTCAGGCTCGGCGCGATGTTGTAGCGCTTGTCGTCGATATGGTCGATGGGCGTGCCGCCATCGCGCACCACACCGCTGAGGCCGTAGAGGAACTGGCCTTCATCGTCGATCTTGCCGGTGCTGGCGAAGTTGATCTGGCGATGGTTGTCGCTGCCGTATTGCAGCTGGATTTCATTGCTCGATTCGGCGCTTGGACGGCGGCTGACCATGTCCAGCAAGCCACCCGGCGGGGTCTGGCCATAGACGGACGAGGCCGGTCCGCGCAGCACGGCCAGGCGATCGAGGTTCCAGGTTTCCTGCTTCGGGTTGGCATAGACGCCCTTGGGCAGGGGCAGGCCATCGAGGAATTGGGTCGGCTCGAAACCGCGTACGCGCAACCAGTCGGCACGGGTGTCGCTGCCGAAGCTGGCGCCGGTGGTGCCCGGCAGGTAGCGCACGGCGGCGTCGAGGGTGTGCACGTTGCGATCGTCCATTTGCTCGCGGGTCACGACCGAAATCGAGCGAGGGACTTCAACCAGAGCGGTGTCGGTCTTGGTACCGGCAGCGGTGCGCTTGGCCACGTAACCTTCCACCGGGCCCCAGGCGCTTTCGGTGTTTTCGACACCGATCACGCTGGTCGCCGCCAACGACAGCGTGCCTTCTGGTACGGCCACCAGGGTGTAGGTGCCGGTTTCGCTCTGCTCCAGTTGCAGACCGGTACCCCGCAACGCTTCACGCAATGCGCCGGCGGCATCGAACTGGCCGTTGACCGGAGCGGAGGTCTTGCCCGCCGCCAGCGAAGGGTTCAACGACAACGCGAGGCCAGCCTGGCTGGCGATCTGGTTCAGGGTGCTGGCCAACGGCGCGGCCGGCAGGTTGTAGGCACGAACGCTGGACGCCTGTTCGGCGGCAATCAGTTGACTGCTGACCACAGGGGTGCAAAGGGCAATGGCGACCGCCAGCAAACTGGGGCGCAACAAGGTGTCTAGCGAACGGGACATACAGCGGCTCCTGAAAGTGAATACTTCTCAATTGCCTAGGTGCCGGACGAAATTGGAAAAGTGATAGGGCTGGATGAAAATAATTTCGATTCAGTTTTTCTGTGGTTATCGATTTGGCTCAATCAGTGCGTTTGTGGCGAGGGAGCTTGCTCCCGCTCGGCTGCGCAGCAGTCGCAATATCAGCGATTACCCTTTAACGGGAGAAATGGAGGGGGCCGCTTCGCTGCCCAGCGGGAGCAAGCGCCCTCGCCACAGGGTTTTATGCAGGTTTCAGGGTTTGGCCTCGGACTTGGCAGCCACCGTCACCCACCACGGCGTGTGCTGTTCGAGCTGCACCGGCAAGGTCGGCAGCAGGGCATTGAGGGCCACGTTGGTGTCCTTGAGCGGGAAGCTGCCGGTGATGCGCAGGTCAGCGACCTCAGGCGCCACGCCCAGGTGTCCGCGACGATAACGACCGAGTTCGTGCACCAGATCTTCCAGCCGCGTGTTGTCCACCACCAGCATTCCCCGGATCCAGGCGTCCGCGCCGAGGTTCACGGCCAGAATCGGGCCGAGGCCGTCGTTGCGGATCAGCACCTGCTGGCCTTCGCGCAGAATCCGTTCTTCCCGGTTCGATTCCGGATGGGCAGCCACCGCCGATTGCAGCACGCTCAGGCGCGTACCTTGCGCTTCACGCTTGACCAGAAACCGCGTACCCAGCGCACGCATGCGGCCTTCGCGGGTTTGGACGATAAATGGCCGGATATCGCCGTGACCGGTTTCGACGAGGATTTCCCCTTCCTGCAGCACGATCAGCCGCTGCTTCTCGTCGAAGCGCACATCCAGGGCGCTGTGGGTGTTGAGGTTGATCAGCGTGCCGTCGGTCAGGCGAATGGTGCGTTGCTCGCCGGTGGCGGTGCGCTGGTCGGCCAGCCAGTAATCCACTGGCAGATAGCGCTCGCCAGCAAACAACGCCAGGCCAATCACCGCGACCATGCTGGCCACGCCACTGCCCAGCTTGCGCACCCGGCGGCGAATGCCTTCACGCGATTGCAACAGGGCGGTGCGGGCCGGTCCGCTGGCAACGCTGAATCGCTGGTCGAGCATGCCCAGCTGGCGCCAGGCGCGAGCGTGTTCCTCGTGGGCGGCGTGCCATTTGGCGAATTCTTCGCGTTCCACCGGGTTGGCCGAGTCCAGGGACAATTGCCAGGCAATGGCGGCATCGAGCACCCGCGCCGACACCGGTTGGGAACTGGCCGGGCTCATGTCGGTTCACCGTACAACGCGATGTAGCACTGACGGATGCCCTGGGCCAGGTACTGGCGCACGCGCGGAACGGAAACGCCCAGGCGTTCGGCGATTTCCCCATGGTTGAGGCCGTCCAGGCGGTTATAGAGGAAAGCCGCCCGGGCCTTGCTCGACAGTTTGCCGAGCAGGCGATCGATGTTTTTCAGGTCTTCGAGGATCATTTGCTGCTCTTCCACCGACGGTTGTTCGGCTTCGGGAATCAGCATCAGTTCGGCCAGGTAAGCCTGTTCCAGCGCGGCGCGGCGGAAATGGTCGAACAGCAGCCCTTTGGCGATCGCCACCAGAAAGGCCCGGGGTTCGCGTGGTTCCTTGAGGTCCTCACGGCCCAGCAAGCGTACGAAGGTGTCCTGGCTCAGGTCCTCGGCCCGTTGCGGGCAGGCGACATTGCGACGAAGCCAGGCCAATAGCCAACCGCGATGGTCGCGATATAACGCACCGACGAGCTCACTTTGAGGGCTTGGGATTGACGACACGCACCATCACCGATTGGGAAAGGTTAACCAACGAGAATTGTTCGCGATTGTGTCAGAGGCGGGGGAGGTAAAGCAATTGGCGTTGGTCGGGTGGTTTCTGATTTGGGAAACAGTTTTGTGGCGAGGGAGCTTGCTCCCGCTCGGCTGCGCAGCAGTCGCAAAATCAGCAAATGCGGTGTGTGCAGCAACAGCAGAGGGCCGCTGCGCGCCCCAGCGGGAGCAAGCTCCCTCGCCACAAGAGTTGGGTGTGAAGGCTAAAAAGACGGGGTTTGCTGCCGCCGCCGCCACTGGCTCAACCGCTGCTGCAGATTCAAGGGGCTATGAATTTGCTGCTGCCGTGCCCGGCTGAACAGGATCAGCGCCAGTTCCGCTGTGGCCAGGGCGTCGGCGCTGGCGTTGTGGCGTTCGAAAACCTGCAACTTGAACCAGTCGATCCACTCGTCCAGCCCCGCCTCGCGGATGTTGGCCTGGGGGCAGAGCAGCGGGGCGATGTCCGCCACGTCCAGAAAGGCATGCTGCAACTTGTAGCCCAGGTGATCCTTCAGTGCGCGGCCAAGCATGTGCTGGTCGAAAGGCGCATGAAAAGCCAGCAGCGGGCTGTCACCGACGAACTCCATGAACTCGAGCAACGCGTGCGCCGGATCACTGCCATTGGCAATCGCACTGGGTCCCAGGCCATGAATCAGCACGCTGGGGCTGAGTTTGAGCTCGGCGCATTGCAGGGTGCGTTCGAACTGCTGGCTGAAATCGATGGCGCCATCTTCGATCACCACCGCCCCGATGGACAACACCCGGTCCTTGTTCATGTTCAGCCCGGTGGTTTCCAGATCAAGCACGACCCAGCGCTGTTCGCGCAGGCTGCATTCGCTGAGTGCGGTGGTCGCTGGCAAGCGTTGCAGGCGTTGTTGCAGCTCGCCGGACAGGCTCGGGCCGGCGGGGCGTAGCCAGGAAAACAGGCTCATAGCTGGTACCGCAATGCCAGACTGCTTTGCAGGCGCTGGGCCTGGCGCAGGGATTCACGCAGGATGCGCCGGTCCAGATGATTGAGGCTGTCCGGATCGACCCGGTTGGAATAGGGCAGATTCTCGCGGGTCTGGAGTTGGTGCTGCTGCATGCGGGTTTGCTGGATGAAGTGATAGGCCTCTTCGTACGCGGCGCCATCGAGCGGTTCGATGACTTCTTTATCCACCAGCCGACGAAAACGCTCCAGCGTGTTATTGGCTTCGATACCGTGGGCCAGGGCCAGCAAACGGGCGCCGTCGACGAAAGGGGCCAGGCCCTGGGTCTTCAAGTCGAGGGTGGCCTTGTCGCCATTCTTGCGCGTCAGTACGAACTCGCGGAAACGTCCTACTGGCGGGCGATTGCGCAGCGCATTCTCGGCCATCATGCGCTGGAACAGGCGGTTGTCGCCGACCTGGTCGAGAATCCCGCGCCGCAGTTGTTCACAGCCTTGCTCACTGCCCCAGACCACGCGCAAATCGAAATAGATGCTCGAACCCAGCAGATTTTCCGGCGTCGCCTCGCGGATGAACGCGGCAAAACGCCGGGCCCATTCGACCCGTGACAGGCACAGCTCGGGGTTGCCGGCCATGATGTTGCCCTTGCACAAAGTGAAGCCACACTGCGCCAGGCTCAGATTGATCTGGTGGGCGATGGGCAGCAGCTTTCCACGAATCTCCGCCGCGTGGGCCGCGTCCCGGGCTTCGAACAGAATGCCGTTGTCCTGGTCGGTGTGCAGCGTCTGCTCACGGCGGCCTTCGCTACCGAAGCACAGCCAGCTGAACGGCACGCCGGGATCGCCTTTTTCGGCCAGGGTCAGTTCGATCACCCGGCATACCGTGTGGTCGTTGAGCAGGGTGATGATGTGGGTGATCTGGGTCGAAGAGGCGCCGTGGGCGAGCATGCGCTCCACCAGTTGACCGATCTCGCCACGGATGGCCACCAGGTTTTCCACTCGCTGGGCGCTGCGGATGGTGCGGGCCAGGTGCACCAGATCGACCCGTTGCAGGGAAAACAGGTCGCGCTCGGAAACCACGCCGCACAGGCGCTGATCCTTGACCAGGCAGACGTGGGCGATGTGCCGCTCGGTCATGGCAATCGCCGCATCGAACGCGCTGTGATCCGGGGACAGGTAAAACGGTGCCTGGGTCATGTGCCGCTCGATGGCCTCGGCGAAGTCACCCGTGCCGTTGGCCACCACCTGACGCAGGTCGCGCAGGGTGAAAATCCCCAGCGGCGACTTGTGTTCGTTGACCACCACAATGCTGCCGACCTGTTGCTCATGCATCAGCGTCACGGCTTCACGCAGGGGGGTGGCGGGGCCGCACGTCACCGGATGGCGCATGGCCAAATCGCCCAGACGGGTATTGAGCGAATACTGGGTGCCCAGGGTTTCCACGGCTTTTTGCTGGACTTGCTGGTTGACCTGATCGAGCAGACTGCTCACGCCGCGTAGGGCGAAATCACGGAAGGTGTGGGAAATGGCGAAGAGCTTGATGAACGCCAGCTTGTTCAGCTGTAGGCAAAAGGTATCTTCGGCGGCCAGGTGCTCGGTGCGGGTCGCGCGTTCGCCCAGCAACGCGGCGAGGGGGAAACATTCGCCGGTGGTGATTTCAAAGGTGGTTTCGGTGCCGCCCTTGGCCGAATGCGGGCGCTCGCCCACCACCCGGCCCTGCTTGACGATGTAGAAGTGTTCAACCGGGCCGTCGGCGGGCTTGATGATGCTCTCGCCGGGGGCATAAAAACGCAGCTGACATTGCTCAACCAGATAGGCCAGATGGGCGTGTTCCATCTGGTTGAAGGGCGGGAAGCGCTGAAGGAATTGCAAAGTGCCCTGGATGTTCTGCAACACCGCGGTTTTCCCTGCCTGTGTGAAGGCGTCCGCTTTACTCATAACCATTACCGCAGTCTTTTTTGGATTTGTTGTTGTCGGATGACTCACCCATGGTCGGCTCCTGCGCTCGGGGTGCCCATTGGACGTAAGTCTAGGTAGGCAATATGTGAGATGGAATGTCGGAAGATCCCTACTTAAATGCAGGAAAATTCGCTCAAGCCGGCTATTGGAAAAATATCCGACGAAGCGCACATTGAAGGTCTGCTTAGCGATGTCTCACCACTGTGCTAGGGAATTGTATTGAACATGTAGAGAACGCCATGTCCGACCACGATATTTTGAGTGACGCCGAGCGCGAAGCGCTCAGTGCCGTCATGCTGGAACCCGACCTGCCGCCGCAGCGGGTGCTGATCGTTGACGACGACAAGGATGCCCGGGAGTTACTGTCAGAGATCCTCGCCCTGGATGGCATACGTTGCATGACCGCGGCCAGTGGTGAATCCGCGCTCAAGATGCTGGAAGAGAAACCTTCGATCGGCCTGGTGATTACCGATCTGCGGATGGGCAACGTCGATGGCCTGGATCTGATCCGCCAGGTTCGCGAGTCCGTGCGGGCGGCGATGCCGATCATCATTGTCTCCGGCGACGCCGACGTGAAAGACGCCATCGCGGCGATGCATTTGAGCGTGGTGGACTTTCTGCTCAAACCTATCGATACCGGCAAGTTGCTGGGGTTGGTCAAGCATGAGTTGGGGATGGATTTGTAGCTCTGAGGGCTTTTGTGGCGAGGGAGCTTGCTCCCGCTGGGGCGCGAAGCGGCCCTTCGCAGACTTCCAGTCAAATCTCATTCGCTGACTTTACGACTGCTTTGCAGCCGAGCGGGAGCAAGCTCCCTCGCCACAGAAGCAGCGCTAAATAAAAAAGCCCTGATCTTTCGATCAGGGCTTTTTCATGTCCGGCATCAACGCTCAGTTACAGGCCATTGGCAGCCTTGAACTCGCGACGACGACGGTGCAGGACCGGCTCGGTGTAGCCGTTCGGCTGTTTGGTGCCTTCGATCACCAGTTCGACTGCCGCCTGGAAGGCGATGTTGCTGTCGAAGTTCGGTGCCAGCGGGCGGTACAGCGGGTCGTTGGCGTTCTGGCGGTCTACCACCGGCGCCATGCGCTTGAGGCTTTCCATCACTTGCTCTTCGGTGACGATGCCATGGCGCAGCCAGTTGGCGATGTGCTGGCTGGAGATACGCAGCGTGGCACGGTCTTCCATCAGGCCGATGTCGTTGATGTCCGGCACTTTCGAACAGCCGACGCCCTGGTCGATCCAGCGCACGACATAACCAAGGATGCCCTGGCTGTTGTTGTCCAGTTCGTTCTTGATCTGTTCGGCGGTCCACTGCGGGTTCACCGCCAGTGGGATGGTCAGGATGTCGTCCACCGAGGCGTGGGCACGCTTGGCCAGTTCGGCCTGACGGGCGAACACGTCGACCTTGTGGTAGTGCAGCGCGTGCAGGGCGGCGGCGGTTGGCGAAGGCACCCAGGCGGTGTTGGCGCCGGCCATCGGGTGAGCGATTTTCTGTTCCAGCATCGCTGCCATCAGGTCGGGCATCGCCCACATGCCTTTACCGATCTGTGCACGACCTTGCAGGCCGGTGCTCAAGCCGATATCGACGTTGGAATTCTCGTAGGCGCCGATCCATTTTTCCGCCTTCATGTCGGCCTTGCGCACCATCGGGCCGGCTTCCATGGAGGTGTGGATTTCGTCGCCCGTGCGGTCGAGGAAACCGGTGTTGATGAACACGACACGCTCGCTCGCCGCCTTGATGCAGGCCTTGAGGTTGACCGTGGTGCGGCGCTCCTCGTCCATGATCCCGACCTTGAGGGTGTTGCGTGGCAGGCCCAGCACGTCTTCGATGCACCCGAAAAGCTCGTTGGTGAACGCGGCTTCTTCAGGGCCGTGCATTTTCGGTTTAACGATGTAGACCGAACCGGTGCGGGTGTTTTTGCGCGACGTGTTGCCGTTGAGGTTGTGCATCGCCGCCAGGACAGTCACCAGACCGTCGAGGATGCCTTCGGGCACTTCGTTGCCGTGCTTGTCGAGAATCGCGTCGATGGTCATCAGGTGACCGACGTTGCGCACGAACAGCAGCGAGCGACCGTGCAGCTTCAGTTCGCTGCCGTCGACCGCGGTGTAGGTGCGGTCGGCGTTCATGGTACGGGTGAAGGTCTTGCCGCCCTTGGCGACTTCTTCCGACAGGTCGCCCTTCATCAGGCCAAGCCAGTTGCGGTAGATCACCACCTTGTCGTCGGCATCCACAGCGGCGACGGAGTCTTCGCAGTCCATGATGGTGGTCAGCGCTGCTTCCATCAGGATGTCTTTGACGCCGGCAGCGTCGGTCTGGCCGACCGGGGTGCTGGCATCGACCTGGATTTCGAAATGCAGGCCGTTGTTTTTCAGCAGGACGGCGGTCGGTGCCGAGGCATCGCCCTGGAAGCCGATCAGTTGGGCGTCGTTGCGCAGGCCAGTGTTGCTGCCACCTTTGAGGGCGACCACCAGTTTGCCGTCAACGATTTTGTAGGCGGTGGAATCGACGTGGGAACCGGCGGCCAATGGCGCGGCTTCGTCGAGGAAGGCGCGGGCGAAGGCGATGACCTTGTCGCCGCGAACCTTGTTGTAGCCTTTGCCTTTTTCCGCGCCGTCAGCTTCGCTGATGGCGTCGGTGCCGTAGAGCGCGTCGTACAGCGAACCCCAGCGGGCGTTCGAAGCATTGAGCGCGAAGCGGGCGTTCATCACCGGTACCACGAGCTGTGGACCGGCCATGCGGGCGATTTCTTCATCGACGTTTTGCGTCGTCGCCTGGAAATCCGCCGCTTCTGGCAGCAGATAACCGATGTCTTGCAGGAAGGCTTTATAAGCCAAGGCGTCGTGCGCCTGACCGGCACGCTGTTGGTGCCAGCCATCGATACGAGCCTGGAAATCATCGCGTTTGGCGAGTAGGGCTTTGTTCTTCGGCGCCAGGTCATGGATGACCTTGTCGGCACCGGCCCAGAATTGATCGGCGGTGAGGCCGGTTCCGGGAATGGCTTCGTTGTTCACGAAGTCGAACAGGACTTTGGCGACCTGCAGGCCACCGACTTGAACGTGTTCAGTCATTGCTTGCCTCACTCTGCTCAGCTAATTCGCTTTTCAGCTCTTCAATTTAACAATGAAGCCTTCGGCCATTTAAACCACAAACCCCTCTACCAGTACATGCCATTTTCAGGCGGCTGGGGTGGGACCAATCAACGGCTTGGGGCCTTGCTGACAGGGCTTTCAGGGTTGCGAACGTGCCTTTGGCAGACATCGATCCAACGTTATGTAGTGCGCGCCGAGGCATACTACATGATGAATTGCGGTTGTGAAAATTAGACTAATTACGTCGTTCTGCGACCCTGTGACGCATTGCGGTCACGGCGCGGTGCTGGATGTTCTCAAAAAACCGGATGATTGTTCCAGTTAAATCTCAAAGTTGTACACATAAACTTTGGCGCGCTGCGGATGAGCACTGCTCTTGTGGCGAGGGAGCTTGCTCCCGTCCGCCGGCGAAGCCGTCGCAAAATCAGCCAATGCGATCTTTCCGGATAAGCATGGGGCCGCTTCGCGCCCCAGCGGAAGCAAGCTCCTCGCCACAAAAAGCAGCGCCGCGCTGAATCTATCCCCTTGCCTATACTTTGTTTTCCATAACAAAAGACACGACCAGAGGGCTGCGCCATGGACCACCTCGTACTCACGGTTTTCGCCCCGGACAAGCCCGGGCAGGTTGAGCGCATTGCCCAATGCATTGCCGAGCAGGGCGGCAACTGGCTGGAAAGCCGGATGTCGCGCATGGCCGGGCAATTTGCCGGGATTCTTCGGGTGGGGGTTCCGGCTGAAGGCTACGATTCGCTGGTGGATGCCCTGCAGGGGCTGTCGACCCACGGCATCCGCGTGTTGATCGCCGAAAGCAGCATCGAACAATCCTGCACCTGGAAACCGATTGCCATGGAGCTGGTGGGCAATGATCGGCCAGGGATCGTGCGGGATATCACTCGGTTGCTGAGCGAGCAGGGAGTCAATCTGGAGCGATTGGTGACCGAAGTACGGCCGGCGCCGATGAGCAGCGAGCCACTGTTTCATGCCGAAGCGATTCTCGCAGTGCCGCTGACGCTGTCCCTGGACGTGTTGCAAACGCGCCTGGAAACCCTGGCCGACGACCTGATGGTGGAGTTGGTGCTGCGCAGTGAACCCTGATCGGGTTATCCAGTTTAAACGTGCACCGGCCTGTGGATAACCTGTAGAGACTACCCGCCAGGCCACGCCAACCGTGGCTTGGCGCGAGTTGATCAAAAAAACGCCAACATTCAGTGACTTGCGCACAAACGCCGGGGATCACGCTGTGGATAACCTTGGGAAGGAACGATGCAGGCCACGTGAACCGTGGCCTTTAGAGGGTTGATTGTTTTTTGATCAGCTACGGCTGCGCAGACTTATCCACGCATCGATGCTGTAAACCGCCAGACCTGCCCAGATGAAGATAAACGCCACCAGGGTACTGGAGGACAAATGCTCGCCAAACAGCAGCACGGCTTGTAGCAACACCAGGGTCGGCGCCAGGTACTGAAGGAAGCCCAGGGTGGTGTAAGGCAGATGCCGCGCGGCCGCGTTGAAACACACCAGCGGCACTAGCGTGACCGGTCCCGCCGCCACCAGCCACCAAGCTTCGGAGGTGCTCCAGAATTCGGCCTGAGCGCTGTGGGCTGTCGGATTGAACAGCAACCACGCCAGGGCGATGGGCACCAGCATCCAGGTTTCCACGACCAGGCCCGGCAGAGCCTTGACCGGTGCCTGCTTGCGGATCAGCCCGTAGAAACCGAAGCTCAGTGCCAAGACCAGCGATACCCATGGCAGGCTGCCAACCTGCCAGACCTGCTGCGCCACGCCAATGGCCGCCAGAGCCACCGCAATCCACTGCATGCGCCGCAGCCGCTCGCCGAGGATCAGCATGCCCAGCAGCACATTCACCAGGGGGTTGATGTAATAGCCGAGGCTGGCTTCGAGCATGCGGCCGTTGTTTACCGACCAGACATAGGTCAGCCAGTTGGCCGCGATCAAGGTCCCGCTCAAGGCGAGGATCGCCAGGCGGCGCGGGTTCTCGCGCAACTCGCGCCACCAGCCAGGGTGCTTCCAGACCATCAGCAACAGGGCGCCGAACAGCGCCGACCACAGCACCCGGTGGATGATGATTTCCACGGCGGGCACGCTGGCGATGGCCTTGAAGTAGAGCGGGAAAAGTCCCCAGATGATGTAGGCACTCAGGCCCAGTATGTACCCGCGACGCGGGTTGGCAGCTTGCATGCGGAATCCTTGCTTAGGCAGCTAACAAAGGAGGGATTGTAGGGCGGTTGTATAGATGTGTCGTGTCAGAAAACAAAAAGATCGCAGCCTTCGGCAGCTCC
>DATMUG010000306.1:0-4185 GCA_035563915.1 Pseudomonas sp.
AGAAGCCATGCGCGCTCTGGACGTTCACGCCAAAGACCTGAAAGCAAACGGCGCTCGCGTTGTTCTGGAAGGCAACACCGACGAACGTGGTACTCGTGAGTACAACATGGCACTGGGCGAGCGTCGTGCGAAAGCCGTTCAACGCTACCTGGTACTGCAAGGTGTTTCCCCAGCTCAGCTGGAACTGGTTTCCTACGGCGAAGAGCGTCCAGTTGCTACCGGCAACGACGAGCAGTCCTGGGCTCAAAACCGTCGCGTCGAACTGCGTAAGTAATTCGCCATGCGAACGTGCCGTCGTGCTGTAACTGTTCTGGCTCTCAGCCTCGCGTCGCTTTCGGCGTGGGCTGCGGTTCCTGTGGTCGATAATGACTCCGGCAATAGCGGGAGCAGTTATCCGCCTGCGGGTTACGGTACGAACGGCGCCTATGCCGGGGGAGGGGTTTCGGCCCCTGTCTCGGCACAGGGCCAGCTGTTCAACCAGCTCCAGCAAATGCAGGAACAGATCGAGCGCCAACAAGGCGTGATCGAAGTTCTGCAAAATGATGTAGCGCGCATGAAGCAGGAAAACCTGGAGCGATACCAGGATCTTGATCGGCGTATTGGATCCGGCGTTGCACCAGCCGCGACTCCAGAGAATTCTTCTACCGGTGGCGATCTGAACGCCCCCGGTGCTGCAGCAGGTACAGGCGCAGCCGCGGGGGCGGCAGCCGCTCAGGCACCAGCAGCGGGCAGCGAACCGGCAGATCCGGCGAAGGAAAAGCTTTACTACGATGCAGCCTTCGACCTGATCAAGGCCAAGGATTTCGACAAGGCCAGCCAGGCTTTTGCCGCATTCCTGCGTAAGTACCCCAACAGCCAGTACGCGGGTAATGCCCAGTACTGGTTAGGCGAAGTGAACCTGGCCAAGGGCGATCTGCAAGGTGCAGGTCAAGCATTTGCCAAGGTTTCGCAGCTCTATCCCAAGCACGCCAAAGTGCCTGATTCACTGTACAAGCTTGCTGATGTAGAGCGTCGCCTCGGTCATACCGATCGGGTCAAAGGCATTCTGCAGCAGGTGGTTTCCCAATATCCGGGAACTTCCGCCGCTCAGCTGGCGCAGCGCGATCTGCAGAAAATGTAAACCTGCTTGACCCTTTCCAAAGAAACCCGCGCTTGTCGCGGGTTTTTTCGTTAGAATTCACCCCCTTTTTCTGAAACACGCTTTTTGGGATCTGCGCATTGCCGGGGTTCCTTGAAGTGCCTGACGGAGGCGGACAGCCTGTTTAGCTGTTACGCCCGTGGCGACTATGCAAGACACATTGAGAATCACCGAAGTTTTCTACTCGTTGCAGGGTGAAACTCGGACTGCCGGCCTGCCCACTGTTTTTGTGCGCCTGACCGGTTGTCCGTTGCGTTGCCAATACTGTGACAGCGCCTACGCCTTCACTGGCGGCACCATTCGCACGCTCGACGATATCCTCGAACAGGTAGCCGGTTTTCGACCGCGTTATGTGTGCGTCACGGGTGGCGAGCCCCTGGCGCAACCCAATGCCATTCCATTGCTCAAGCGGTTGTGCGATGCCGGTTATGAGGTCTCACTGGAAACCAGTGGCTCCATTGATATCTCGGCGGTTGATGCGCGGGTCAGTCGCGTTGTCGACTTGAAAACCCCTGGGTCGAAAGAAGCACACCGCAATCGCTACGAAAATATTGAACTGCTCACACCGAACGATCAGGTGAAATTTGTCATCTGCTCGCGGGAAGACTATGAGTGGTCTGTTTCCAAGCTGATTCAATATGGTCTGGACAAGCGCGCGGGTGAGGTTCTGTTCTCACCAAGCCATCACGACCTCAATGCTCGGGATCTGGCCGACTGGGTAGTCGCGGACAATTTGCCGGTGCGCCTGCAACTGCAGCTGCATAAATATCTTTGGAATGATGAGCCGGGGCGCTGAAATGACGGAACAATTGAACACTACGGAAAAACGTGCGGTCATCCTGCTGTCCGGTGGCCTGGACTCGGCCACTGTCGTGGCTATGGCTCGCGCCCAAGGCTACAGCTGCTACACCATGAGCTTCGACTATGGTCAGCGCTCACACGCCGAGCTGTATGCCGCCGAACGTGTCGCTCGGGATCTGGGTGTGGTCGAGCACAAGGTGATCGGTCTTAACCTGAATGGCATGGGCGGCTCGGCGCTGACAGACAGCAGCATCAATGTGCCGGAAACACCGGGGGAAGGTATTCCGGTCACTTACGTCCCGGCACGTAACACGGTGTTCTTGTCCCTGGCACTGGGTTGGGCGGAAGTACTGGGCGCGCGCGACATCTTCATCGGTGTCAATGCAGTGGATTACTCCGGTTACCCGGATTGCCGTCCCGAGTTCATCGAGTCGTTCGAGCGCATGGCCAATCTGTCGACCAAGGCTGGAGTGGAAGGCAATGGCTTCCGTATTCAGGCGCCGCTGCAAAACCTCAGCAAGGCGCAGATCATTCAGGCGGGCTCCAAGCTTGGGGTCGATTACGGCCTGACGGTTTCCTGCTATCAGGCCGACGATAATGGCCGTGCATGCGGTAAATGCGACAGCTGCCGACTGCGTGCGGAAGGCTTCTCGGCGGCCGGTATCAGCGACCCAACACCTTATTTTTGATTTTTTTTAAAATAGGTGTTGAATAGTCCTTAAAAATCAGTATTATACGCGCCACCACACAGCGGGTCGTTAGCTCAGTTGGTAGAGCAGTTGGCTTTTAACCAATTGGTCGTAGGTTCGAATCCCACACGACCCACCATTTTCAAGCTGTTTTAAAAGTCTGGAAGGCCCACGAAAGTGAGGATTTCCGGATTTTTTTTTGCCCGCGATTTGAGTCCGCCCGGTTCCTGGGCAGCACTGCACGACGCAGGTCAGAATCATCTTTTGCATCCTCGGGATATTCTGTAGCCTTGCGCAGCTTCAACGCTGTCCGTGCCTGATGAATACTCACTTTCCCGGCGGTACCCAGATGGGTCCGGAGCCGGGTGTATACTCGACTTTCGCGCGAATGCGCCTGCAGGTCTTGCGAACATGACGCAGATTTCCGAACGCCTTCTGGTTCAAGCCCACCTCGACGCCAAGCAGCCCAAGCCGCTGACAGCCGACGAGGAAGCCTATTACCGTGCCGCCATCGCTGCCGAGCTCAAGGCTCAGGATGCGGTGCTGGTTGCCCACTTCTATTGCGATCCGATCATTCAGGCTCTGGCCGAAGAAACCGGTGGCTGCGTCTCCGATTCTCTGGAGATGGCCCGTTTCGGCAATGCTCACCCGGCCAAGACCGTGGTGGTTGCCGGGGTCAAATTCATGGGTGAGACAGCCAAGATCCTCAACCCTGAAAAACGCATTCTGATGCCGACGCTCGAGGCGACATGCTCGCTGGACCTGGGCTGCCCGGTCGACGAGTTTTCCGCGTTCTGCGATCAGCATCCCGAGCGCACGGTGGTGGTTTATGCCAACACCTCGGCGGCGGTCAAGGCCCGGGCCGACTGGGTGGTGACATCGAGCTGCGCGCTGGAAATCGTCGAAAGCCTGATGGACAACGGCGAAACCATCATCTGGGGCCCTGACAAGCATTTGGGTACCTACATTCAGCGCCAGACCGGTGCCGATATGTTGTTGTGGGACGGTGCCTGCATCGTTCACGAGGAGTTCAAGTCCAAGCAGCTTGAAGACATGAAGGCGCTGTACCCCGATGCGGCGATCCTGGTGCATCCTGAGTCGCCGACCTCGGTGATCGAGCTGGCGGATGCCGTGGGTTCTACCAGTCAGTTGATCGCGGCGGCACAGACATTGCCGAACAAGACCCTGATCGTTGCGACCGACCGTGGCATCTTCTACAAGATGCAGCAGTTGTGCCCGGACAAGGTGTTTATCGAGGCGCCTACTGCCGGTAATGGCGCGGCATGCCGCAGTTGCGCGCATTGCCCTTGGATGGCGATGAACACCCTTGAGCGCACGCTCAAGAGCTTGAAGGAGGGGGCGAATGAGATCTTTGTCGATCCGGCGCTCATTCCTCAGGCCATCCGGCCGCTCAAGCGGATGCTGGACTTCACCCAGGCGGCGCGGATGAAGCTGGCCGGGAACGCCTAAGCGCCATCACTGGCAACGCAAAAAAACTGTGGGAGCGGGCTTGCTCGCGAAGGCGGAGTGTCAGATCAATCTATTTGACTGACACAC
>DATMUG010000307.1:0-25712 GCA_035563915.1 Pseudomonas sp.
CATTGGACCCATCGAACCGGAACGGGCGTCGATCCCGGTCTGGCTGGGGCCGCCCATTCCGCCCATATTGCCCATGCCGCCGGCATTCCCCATGCCACCGCCCATGCCACCCCCGCCGCCGCCGCCACCACCACTACCGCCACCGCCGCCACCGCCGTGGCCGCCGCCCCCACCGCCACCACCACTGCCTCCCTCTCTGGCATGGGCAGTCGACATATCCGACAGGCTGTCCGGAATCATTACGGTCGACGCGGACAAAACCGCGCCAATAGCTACTGCAAGTAAAAGCTTGTTCAAGTGCATGTCGTTCTCCGTTTACTTCTTCGG
Source organism: Pseudomonas sp. (assembly GCA_035563915.1). Lineage (GTDB taxonomy): Bacteria > Pseudomonadota > Gammaproteobacteria > Pseudomonadales > Pseudomonadaceae > Aquipseudomonas. The sequence continues at coordinate 328 of DATMUG010000307.1, forward strand.
GATTGAACGTGGATACAGTGCAACGGTGCAGCGGGCCCCGTTCGACGGGGTCAGTGAATGCTCGAGGCCAGTTCGAAAATCGGGATGTACATCAGGATCACGATCACGCCGATGAGCAAGCCGATGAAGGTCATGAGCAAGGGTTCGAACAGCCGCACGAACCATTCGATCCAGCGGCTGATTTCTTCGTCATAGAAGTCGGCGCTACGTTCCATCATTTGTCCCAGGTTGCCGGACTGTTCGCCAGCCCGTAGCAGGCGCAGGGACACCGGGGTCACCAGGTGATTGAGCTCAAGCGCAGCCGACAGCGATTGCCCTTCGCGTACCCGTTCGCAGGCCTGGTCCAGGCGTGCGCGGGAGGCGGGCGTCAGCAAGTTGCGCACCATGCCCATGGCGGTGACCAGGGGAATACCCCCTTGCAGCAAAATCCCCAGGGACCGGTAGAAGCGCGCCAGTTCGTACATGAAGATGCGCTGGTGTACCGCCGGGACTTTCTCGATCACTCGGTCCACGCCTCGGCGAAAGGACGGTTGGCGCTGGAGCAGGGCGATGCTGACGACGAAGGCTGCAAAGGCACCGAAGAATTCGCCCTGGTGGGCGTGCAGGAACATGCCGCTGCTCATCAGAATCTGCGACATCCACGGCAGGTTTTCCCCCAGTCCTTCGAACACCAGACTGAAACGCGGCACGACATAGCCCATCAGGAACAGCACCACGCCACCGCCGACGATCAACAAGAGCATGGGGTAGATCGAAGCGCTGACGATCTTCTGGCGAACCTCGTCCATGCGTTGTCGATAGCTGACATAGCGACCCAGGGCATCGCCCACGGCACCGGTTTTTTCGCTGGACTGCACCAGCGCCACATACAGCGGCGGGAACACCGCCGACAGCTGGCCCAGGGCCTGGGAGAACGATTTGCCTTCATACAGCAGGCGCACCAGTTCGCTCAGGGTCTTGCGGGCCTGGGGGGCACTTTCCTTTTCCGCCAGGCTTTCCAGCGCATCGATCAACGGCAGGCCGGCATTGAGCAGGGTGGTCAGTTCCTGGCTGAACAACACCAGGTTGAAGGTTTCGCGCTGCTTGAGGCCCATGGCCCGCCAATGTCGTTCGGCGCGCAGGCTGACCACCCGCAGGCCCTGGTCCTCGGCAATGCGCCGGGCTTCGCTATGACCCGGCGCTTCGACGGTCATCGAAACCACACCGGCCTTGCCGACTGCTTTGAGGTGAAAACGCATGGTCGCCATGTCCGTTATTGCCAGTTGGAAACTTCGGCGTTTTCACCTTCACCGCCGGCCTGTCCGTCCTTGCCCAGGGACAGCAGGTCGTACTCGCTGTGTTCACCAGGGTAGCGGTAGGTGTAGGCACGGCCCCAGGGGTCCAGCGGCAGTTTTTTCTGCAAGTACGGGCCGGTCCAGTGGGCTTCGTCGCTGGGCGCGGTGACCAGCGCCTGCAAGCCCTGTTCGGTGGACGGGTAATGACCGACTTCCAGGCGGTACAGATCCAGGGCCTTGCCCAGGCCTTCTATTTGCGCCTTGGCCACTTTCACTTCGGAGCGGCCCAGTTGCGCGAAGTACTTGGGCGCGACGATGCCGGCCAACAGCCCGAGCACCACCAGCACCACCAACAGTTCGAGCAGGGTGAACCCGCGTTGAGTTCGTGGTGACTGGATTCGTGGTGAATAGGCTCGTGGCGAACAACCACGCGGGGCGAAAGACAGTCGCTGTTTCATGATGACCTCACTTAGTCGGCAGGAAGGGTCGCAGCTGATTTATGTAATGGGGCTTATGCAATTGCCATGCACAGCACTGGCAATGGCTCAGGCGTGCCCCTGAACCCCCCGTACTACGGCCCTTTGCGCTTTCGGCACAGTGCTTGCGTATGCCTGACAAACGACCGGTCACTGGGGCATTTGCCCCATTTTTCAGGACCGGGCAGGGGAGGTAGAACAATGAAAATTCTCACCGCGGGATTGCTCGGCTTGACCTTGCTGGGTGGCGGCGTACAGGCCGATGTCTTCATCTCGACAGACGCCAAAGGCAACTTCGTTTTGTCCAACGTGCACCGCCCAGGCCGCCACTACCAAAAGGTCATTCGCGAGCCCGAAGCCGCGGTGGTCAGCCTTGATCAGCAGCCGCAGATGATTGCCGCCAGGCCCTATGCCGAGCTGGTCTCGAAGGCGGCCGAGGCCAATCATTTGCCCGCAGCGCTGCTGCACGCGGTGATCCAGAACGAGTCCGGCTACAACCCCAGTGCGGTGTCGCCCAAGGGAGCCGGTGGCCTGATGCAGTTGATGCCCGACACCGCCCGCGAGCTGGGCGTCTCCGACGTCTACGACCCCAAGGCCAACATCCAGGGTGGCGCACGCTACCTCAAGCGCCTGATGACGATGTTCGACAACGACATCGCTCTGGCCGTGGCCGCCTACAACGCCGGCCCCCAGGCCGTCCTCAGCCGCGGCGGCGTGATCCCCCCGTTCGCCGAAACCCAGCGTTATGTGCCCAGCGTGTTGAACCAGTACCGGCGCCTGCAAGGCCTGTCGGCGGACGCGCCCTTGTGAGCGAAAAACCGGGGCGGGTTTTCCCCAACATTGGGGGAGGGTCGCCCCGGTGAAAAAGTGGGGAAAAAGTGGGGGATTTCCCCCGTCGATTTAAGTGGCAAGGCTAACTATCTGAAAAATATGTGAAATTTTTATGGCATGCGGATTGCTCAAGGCGACTTGTCGAGAATTATTCCCTTGAGCACCCACTTCGAGGCCCGTGATCATGATCGGAATACACCATGCTCCAAACATTCTCCCCTGGTTGCTATTAGCCGCATCGGTGTTCGGCATTGAATTCGCGGAAGCGGCTGCGCGCTGTGAGCGCAACCTGGTGGCCAACGTCGTGGCGCTGGACCAGCCGCTGATGTTCAACCGCCTGGGGGCACAGAACGTCAACGGCATGATGTACGCCCTGCGTCGCGATGTGGTCGACGATCATAATGTCTCGCTGGCCCAGGGCGGCGCGGCGGTACCGGGCAAGGTTTCGCTGCGCCCTGACAAGCGTCCGCGTCCGCTGGTACTGCGGGTCGCTGCCGGCGAGTGCCTGACCATCAATCTGCAGAACCTGCTGGCCTATCAGGCCAACCCCGGCTCCCACGAGGGCGGCCAGGAGGAAGGCGAGGAAGAGGGCATCGAAGTTGGCAACAACGATCAATTCAAGGTCGACGAGCAGGTCGCTGATCGCCATGTCGGCTTTCAAGTCAACGGCCTGCAAGCCGTCAACAGCATCGATGACATCTCGTCGTTCACCGGCCGCAACGCCAACACGCTGATCCTGCCCGGCGCCACCCGTTCCTACACCTTGTACGCCGAACGCGAAGGCGTCTTCGCCGTCAGCAGCCGTGGTGCGACCTTTGGTGGGGAGGGGGCGGCCGGTAACGTCGCCAACGGTCTGTTCGGACAGGTCGTGGTACTGCCCAAGGGCGCTCGCAGCTATCGCAACACCGTGACCGAAGAAGAAATGCGCCTGGCCAGCACTGGCCGCACGCCGGCCGGTCAGCCGATCGTCGACTACCAGGCACGCTACCCGCAACGCGAGCCGTGGATCCGTGAAGGCAAGGCCGGTTCGATGATCATCAGCATGGTCGATGGCACCGAAATCATCTCCAGCGAGAGCGATGCGATCGTGATGGGCAGCAATGCCGATGGCAGCTTCCCGGCCGCGACCTATGCGCTGGAAGCCGTGGGCAAACGCAACCCGGCAATTCCTAACCGTCTGGAGCCGTTCCGCGATTTCGCCTCGCAGTTCCAGGATGAGACCGCTGCGACCCAGGCCTTCCCGGCGTACTGGGCCGACCCGGTGATGGCCCACGTGCTGGAGCCGACCCGCGATTCCTTCATGATCAACTACGGCTCCGGCGGCATGGGCGCCGAGGTGGTCGCCAACCGTCTGGGCGTCGGGCCGATGCACGATTGCCTGTCTTGCGCCTATGAAGAGTTCTTCCTCAGCTCCCACACCGTGGGCGACGTAGCGATGCTGGTGGATGTACCGGCCAACGCCGGCCTGGAAGGCATCACCCCCGGCCAGACGCCGACCGCCGATCAGGTCGGGGTCAAGGCGACCATGGCGCTGTACCCGTCGGAGCCGTCGAACGTCAACCACAGCTACATCGGTGACTTCGTCAAATTCCGCAACACCCACAACGGCCATGAACAGCACATCTTCCACTTGCATGGTCACCAGTGGCTGTTCAACCCCAATGACGACAACTCCGATTATGTCGATGCCCAAGGCATCGGGCCGGGTGCCGGCTACACCTATGAAATCGCCAACGGCGGCTCGGGCAACCGCAACCGGGTAGCGGGCGATGCGATCTATCACTGCCACTTCTATCCGCACTTTGCCCAGGGCATGTGGGCCATGTGGCGGGTGCACGATGTGTTCGAAGAAGGCACCCGACTTGAAGTTTCCCAGCAGGGCAGCGACGGCTACCACAGCGAACCCTATGCCCTGCGCAGCGGCAAACCGGCAACCGGTGCGCGGGCCTTGCCCGATGGCGAAATTGTCGCCGGCACGCCAATCCCGGCAGTCGTTCCGCTACCCGGCAAAGCCATGCCGCCGATGCCTGGCAAAGTGGCGATCGTGCCGAAAATCGGCGAAACCCTGGTGGCCGCCAATGACGACGATGGGCATGAAGCTGGCGATGATGGCGAACATCAGAGTGGCGGGCCTCAAGCCATCGGCTCGCTTGCATTGGTCGATCGCAGCGAGGCCAACCGCAATGCCGACGGCACTCTGAAAAACCCTGGCTATCCCTTCTGGATCGGCGGCATGGAAACTTCGGTCGGCCAGCGCCCACCGACTCCGCCGCTGGACATGCTCGACGCGGCCAAGGCCCAGAGTCTCAAGGCTTCGGGCAAAGCCCTGTGGGCCAACCTCGACCCGAATCAGTCCGGTGGTTGGGACGGAGGTCTGGGTCGCCATTCCCTGGACGGTTTCTCCGCCGGCGGTGAGGCCACCACTGTGACCACATCCCTGGATTTCTCCAAGGAAGTGACGCGCGCCAAGCCGCTTTACCTGCCGGAAGAGGGCACCGAAGTCGAACAGGCGGCCATGGCCTTCCATGCCAAGAAAGACCACCCAAGCTATGCCTTGCTGCCGGGCAACCAGATCGTGCCGCGCAACTTCCGCACCAACGGCGCCTTGCCGGTGGCCGGCGCGCCGTACTACGAACCCTGCATGGATGACCGGCAAAAACGCCTGACCAGCAGTGCCGGCACCGGTGAGTTCGCCAGCGGCGAGCGGATCGACGGCATGTCGTTTACCGGTTCCTCGACCTTCACCGCCGACCGCCCACGGATCTACAAAGCGGCCAACATCCAGTTCGATGCGGTGTACAACAAGGTCGGCTACCACTTCCCGCAAGCGCGCATCCTGGCGCTGTGGGAAGACGCCTGGCCGGTGATCACCAAGCAGCGTCCGCCAGAGCCTCTGGTGATGCGCATGAACACCTTCGATTGCGTGCAGTACCAGCAAACCAACCTGGTACCGGCCACCTATGAAATGGACGACTATCAAGTGCGTACGCCGACCGACGTGATCGGCCAGCATATTCACCTGCCTAAATGGGACCTGACCTCGGCCGACGGTTCGGCCAACGGCTGGAACTACGAAGACGGCGTGCTTTCTCCAGGTGCCGTGCAAGAGCGCATCCACGCCATCCGCGAATACAACCAGTGCCAGGACACGGACCCACGCGACGGCACCCCGGCTTGTCCGAAAGCCAAGAACCACCCGTTCTTCGGCCAGTACGGCCGGGCCGACTGGGTCGGCGCGCGCACGGCCATGCAACGCTGGTTCGTGGACCCTGTGGTCAACGCCAAAGGCGTGGACCGTGGCCTGGGCACCATCTTCACCCACGACCACCTCGGCCCATCGACTCACCAGCAGATTGGCCTCTATGCCACCGTGCTGGCTGAACCGGCAGGTTCGACCTGGTTCCATGCCGAAACCGGCGAGCCGTTGTACAGCGGTGCGCGGCAGGACGGCGGGCCGACTTCCTGGCAAGCGGTGATTTCCACCGGTGACCTGGACGGCGACGGCAAGAACGACAGCTTCCGTGAGTTCTTCCTCGAGTACAGCGACTTCCAGCATGCCTATGAAGCCGGTGTCTACGTCGGTGCAGGCCCCAACGGCGTGCCGAACCCACAAGCCTTCCCGGCCACCGCGGACAGCTTCCGCTACGCGATCAACCCGCCGGTGCGCAACAACGCCAGCACCTTGCTGGACGGCGTTCTCGAAGTTCAGGGCGGCATGGTTCCAGGCTGCCCGACCCGACCCTGCCCACAGGCGATCTCGGTGGATGACCCTGGCATGTTCGTGGTCAATTACCGCAACGAACCGCTGGCCCTGCGGGTGTACGACCCGAACAAGGTCGGCCCGGACGGCAAGCGCGGCATGCAGGCCGACGGCCTGGGCGGCGATCTGGCGTACGCCATGCAAAGCCGTACCGACCGTGCGATCCCGGCGATGAACCTGGCGCCGAACCTGATCACCGCGGCCACCGGCCCCACCGGCGGCACCACGCTGTTCCCGCCCCACATCAACACCGGCGGCGCGGAAGCGGGCGATCCGTTCACCCCGATGCTGCGCACCTACACCGGTGACAACGTGCGGCTGCGGGTGCATGCCGGCGGACACGAGGAGGAACACAACGTCACCCTGCACGGCGTGAAATGGCTGCAAAGCGGTTCCGGCTTCGGCAACAGCTCCAACTCCGGCTGGCGCGCCTCGCAGATGATCGGGATCTCCGAGCAGATGGGCTTCATTGCACCGGTCTCGATGCTGTCCAGTTCGGCGGCGACCACGGGTGACTACCTGTACTCCATGGACGCTTCGATCGAAGGCTACTGGAGCGGGATCTGGGGCGTGATGCGCAACTACACCGCGCAGCGCAACGACCTGTTCGCCTTGCCGAACAACGCAAGGCCCACCGGCATGCGCAACACCGTGGCGTTCGATGGCGTTTGCCCTCGGATCGGTGCCAACCCCACCGGCATCGGTACCCGGCCGACCCCGCAGCGCAACTATGAAGTGGTGGCGGCATTGGCCAACGACATCCTGACCAATCCGCTGGGCCTGTCCATCGGCGATCCGGCCGGTATCGGCCAGCACGTGGGCGGACCGCTGAACCCGGCGGGCGGCACCCTGGTGCTCAACTCGCGCACCGTGAGCATTCCACAGGTCACCGTGACCGACCCTGAAGACGGTGAAACCATCACCATCGGCGGGCAAAGCGGGCCGCTGCATGACCCGACCGCGATCCTGTATGTGCGCAAGGCCGACCTCGACCCGACCACCGGCAAGCTCAAACCCGGTGTGCCTGTCGAACCACTGGTATTGCGCGCGGCGGCTGGCGATTGCATCAACATCACCCTGGAAAACCGTCTGCCGAGCGTGATGCCGGACCTGACCCAGACCGCGGTGATGCAAGGCATGGTCAAGCGCGACCGCAACAGCGGCACCGGCTCGACCACCTTCAGCAACAACTTGATGCGGCCGTCCAGCCATGTGGGTCTGCACGCGCAATTGCTGGCGTACGACATCACCAAATCCGACGGCACCAACGTCGGCGCCAACCCGATCCAGACCGTACCACCACGGGTCGGCAACAGCGGCGCCTACCCGACCCGTACCTACCAGTACTACGCCGGGCACCTGGAGCGTGAAGGCAAACCGATCACCCAGCTGGGGCGCAATGTCGACAACATCAACGCCACGGCGGTGGAGTTCGGCGGCTTGAACATCACCCCGGCCGACGTGATCAAGCAGTCGCAAAAAGGTCTGGCGGGGGCGATGAGCATCGTGCCGGCGGGCGCTACCTGGGTTGAAGATACGCGCAAGGTCAACGCCACCGTCACGGCACCGGGGCAAACCGCTTACCGCGACTTTGTGATGGTCTGGCAGAAAGCGTTGAACACCCGTTGGGCCAATGGGCGGCCGGTGGAAGGGATTGCCGCCGAAGGCTTCGGCGTGCCGACCGATCCGCAGGACAACTCCAGCATGGCCATCAACTACAAGACCGAACCTCTGTGGTATCGCTTCGGCCTGGCACCGGATGCACCGTTCGGTCACGCCGACGGTGCAGGCTACGGCGACATGGCGAACGCGCACATGGCCTTCAGCAACGCGCTGGTGGGCGGGGACCCACAAACGCCGGTGCTGTACGCCAAGCCCGGACAGCCATTCCGTACCCACATCCTGATGCCCACCGGTGGCAGTCGTGGCAGCACCTTCCAGCTGGACGGGCACGTCTGGTCGAACAACCCGTTCCTGTCGGAGAAGAGCGATACCGGTGGCTACCCGATGAGTACCCCGGGCGTGGGTTCGGTGAAGTTCGGCTACAACCCGATGTCGATGTACATCGGCGCCCACGAAAGCGTACTGCCGGCGGCGCACTTCAGCTTCATGCTGCCCAGCGCAGGCGGGGTCAACGCGATACCGGGGGATTACCTGTTCCGCGACTACGGTGCCTACGGCAACATTTCCGGGTTGTGGGGCTTGCTGCGGGTGACCAACGAGCCTGAACCGGCGCCGGTGCCGTAGCTGCGAGGCCGGATTGAGAAGGAACGAATGACGGGTATTTGTGGTGAGGGAGCTTGCTCCCGCTTGAGTGCGCAGCACTCACAAAATCTGCATTGACTGCAAATGTTTTGGGGCCGCTACGCAGCCCGGCGGGAGCAAGCTCCCTCGCCACACAGGTGTGCATTACTTCGCGGTGAGCGGACATGGATCTGAAGGGGAGAAGTGGCATGAACAGGACCATCAAATTCGCCAGTTGCGCGCTCGCGGTCGGGGCGGCGCTGATCTGGCTGGGGGTATCGCGCACGACGCCGCCGACCCTGCTCAGCGAAGTGTCCCTGCCCAACACCTGGACCGGTCAGACCCTTGAGCGTGACGGCGTGGCGGTGGCGCTCGATGTGCGGCCGCTGGCCAAGGACGGGGTGCTGCGCGAAGGCGAATTTGCCGATGTGCGTTTCCGTGTCACCGACAAGGCATCGGGCCAGCCACTGGCGGGCGTTGCCCCCGGTGCCTGGATCGATCCCGAGGTCAGCGCCGCCGATCAGGCCCAGGGCCGCGATAAGAGCTGCAAGTCCCGGGTCAGTACCTTTCTGCGGTCGAACATCGGCGCGCGGCCGCTGCTGGACCTCAACAGCTATTTCCTGCTGGTGATGAACCGCGACGCCAGCGTCATGGTGGTCGACCCCTCGGTGTCGGTGGGCGGTATCACCAGCACCATGGCCCGGATCGACATCAAGCAACCGCCAATGGATTGGGTCACGCCCAGGGACAACAAACGGGTATTCGTGTCGATGCCGACCGCTGACGAAGTCGCGGTGATCGACAGCGAACAGTTCAAGGTGGTCGATTCGGTGGCGGCCGGCAGCAACCCGGTGCGTGTGGCCCTGCAACCGGACGAGCGCCTGCTGTGGGTCGGCAACAACGCCAAGACCGCCGAGCAATCCGGGGTCACGGTGATCGACAGCATCAGCCTCAAAACCCTCAAGCACTTGCCGACCGGCGTTGGCCATCACGAAATCGCCTTCAGCAAGGACAGCCGCTTCGCCTTCGTCACCAACCGCGATGACGGCACCCTGAGCATCATCGACATCGCCAGCCTGAACGTGATCAAACAGCTCAAGACCGGTTCGAATCCGCTGTCGGTGGTCTATTCGCCGCTGTCCGGCGCCGCCTATGTGGCCGATGGTCGTGATGGCACGGTCACGGTGGTCGACGCCGCGAGCCAGACCGTGCGGCGGGTGATCAAACTCAAGCAGGGCCTGGGCCCGATGGGCTTCAGCGCTGACGGTCGCTTTGGCATCGTGCTCAACACCCTGGAGAATCAGGCGTCGGTGATCGATGCGGCGACCGATGGGCTCATCCATGATCTGGACGTGTCCGCCGAACCCTATCAGGTGGTGTTCACCAAGGCCTACGCCTATGTTCGTGGGCTGGCGTCGTCCAAGGTGACGATGATCAACCTGGCGTCGCTGGGTGAAGGGCGCAAACCGATCACTCAGGGTTTCGAGGCGGGTACCCAGTCGCCACGCCTGGCCGGTGACCTGCCGCTGGCCTCGAGCCTGGCGGTGTCGCGGGACGAAAACTCGGTGTATGTGGTCAACCCGGTGGACAACACCACCTACTTCTACGCCGAAGGCATGAACGCGCCCATGTCCGGCTATGCCAATCGCGGGCAAGTGGCACGGGCGGCGATGGTCATCGACCGCAGCCTGCGCGAGGTCGAGCCAGGTCTGTACAGCGCGCGTATCAAACTGCCGCCGGCGGGGCGTTTCGACGTGGCGTTCCTGCTCAATCAACCGAGCATCGTCCATTGCTTCAGCACCGTGGTGGAAGCCGACAATAGTTCGGTGAAAACCGCAGGCGCGCCGACAGTGGAATTCATGCTCGAGCGCTCCACCGCTGCACTGGGCAGTCCCTACACCGTGCGTTTCCGCATCGTCCAGGGCAAACAGAAGACCAGCCGCAGCGGGGTCAAGGACGTACAGGTTCGCTACTTCCTGGCGCCCAGTTCGCGGCCACAACTGGTCGCGGCGCGGGACGTCGGCGACGGCGTGTACGAAGCCCCGGTGACCCTTGACCAGAAAGGTGCCTGGTACGTGCACGTGCGTGCCCCGTCCCTTGGCGCGACCTTCGGCGACCAGACGTTTGCCAGCGTGCGGGTACTGCCCGACGCCGCTCATTGAAGAGGACATCGACATGAACCGATTTGCACATCGTGGACTGCTGACACTCTGCCTGTTGGCCGTCGGTATCGGCCAGGCCCTGGCTCACTCGGCGGATGAACATGCCGGCCATGACATGTCGGCCAAAAGCGCCACCTCCGAGACCGCCCAGGTCAAGTTCGCCGACGTGACACTGGTGGACCAGAACGGCAAGAGCGTGAGCCTGGAAAAGGACCTGGTCAGCGACAAGATCGTGGTCATGAGCTTCATCTACACCAGCTGCACCACGGTCTGCCCGGTGGTGTCGTCGATCATGGGCAAGGTGCAGCAGAAGCTGGGGGCACGGGTTGGCAAAGAAGTGCAGTTGGTGTCGATCAGCATCGACCCGCAGCGCGACGACGCCAAGCGCCTGAACGAGTACGCCCGCACCTTCCAGAAGGGACCGGGCTGGAGCTGGCTTACCGGTACGCCGCAGTCGGTCAACGAAACCCTCAAGGGCCTGGGCAGTTTCAGCGGTGACTTCAAGAACCATCAACCGTTGATCCTGGTGGGCGATGGCAACAGCCGCCACTGGACCCGTTATTACGGCTTCACCGACCCGGCGGTGCTCAGCCGGCAGGTGGAGAAACTCAGCGGCGAACGCAACGTCCACGCCAAGCACACGGCCATCGCCATGGAGCAGCAGCCATGAAGGCACTGAACCGGATCACCCTGAGCCTGTGCTTGTGCCTCTTCGGTGGGGCGGCCTTCGCGCATGAAGGGCATGAAGAGTCCGCACCCGCGGTGGTGCCCGCACCCGCCGCTCAACCGGCGGGCGGCACCCGCGATGCAAAAACCTGGTTCACCGATACGCCTCTTCAGGACCAGAACGGCAACACCCTGCGGTTCTACAGCGACGCCCTGCAAAACCGCGTGGTGCTGCTCAATGTGATTTTCACCAGTTGCAACGACGCCTGCCCGTTGATCACCCAGAAGCTCAAGCAAGTGCGTGAAGTGTTGGGCGACAAGGCGGACGGTGTCACCTTTATCTCCCTTACCAGTGATCCGCTTCGCGATACACCGGCGGTACTCAAGGCTTACACCTTGAAGCAGGGCGTCGATGGCCCCCACTGGCTTTTTCTTACCGGCGACAAGGCACAAATGGACCTTGTATTGAGCCGCATCGGCCAGATCGTGCCGACTCCGGAACAGCATTCAACCCAACTGATCGTTGGCGATGTCGCCAACAAGCGCTGGAGCAAGATCCGTCCCGATGCCCCGGCCGCCGCCATTGCCCAGCGCTTGCAGTTGCTGACAATGCCCGTGGCCGGTCGCTGAGTCCGCGCCATGAAAAACGCCTTCATCCTCGGTCTGATGCTCCTCGCAAACGTTGGCCTGACTGCCCAGGCGCTGACGCTGACCCCCAGCGAAAGTGCCGGCAAGCGCCTGTACCGCGAGGGGGTGTCGGCCAGCGGTGAGCCCATCATGGCGCGCATCGGGGCGGCGGGCATGTTGCTGCCAGCCACCAGCCTGCCGTGCGCCAACTGCCATGGCGCCGATGGCCTGGGGCGTCCGGAAGGCGGGGTGCGTCCGCCGGAGCTGAGCTGGTCGCGGCTGACCAGCACCTATGGTCAGCAACAGATCAATGGGCGCACCTATCCCGCCTATACCGACAGCACGTTCGCCAGAGCGGTGCAGGAGGGGCGCGATCCGGCCAACAATCACCTTGACCCGGCGATGCCGCGCTTCGTGCTGTCAATGAACGATCAACGCAACCTCACGGCGTACCTCAAGCGCCTGGCCGATGACCGCGATCCGGGCCTCGGTCCCGACAGCCTGCACCTGGGCACTTTGTTGCCCAGCGCTGGACCGTTGAGCGAGGAGGGCGCCACGGTGGCGGCGGTGCTGCGCGGCAGTGTGGCGCGCATCAATGAGGCGGGCGGGATTCATGGCCGACAGTTGCGCCTGACCATTCTCGATCCGGGACCGGACCGGGCCAGCGCCGAAAAGGCGCTCAATCAACTGATCGAACAGGAGCAGGTGTTCGCCCTGATTGCGCCGCTGGTGCCCGCGCTGGACGCGGAACTGGCTACCCGCCTGGATCAGGCCGGCGTGCCGCTGATCGGGCCACTGTCGTTGCAGGGCACTGCCCAGGTCAGCCGGCAGATATTCGAACCGCTGCCGGGCTTGCGTGAACAGATGATCGCCCTGGCCAATTACGCCGCCGCCAGCCTGCGGGTGCTGCAGGGGCCGACGTTGATCGCCTATCCGGATGAACCTGGTCAGCGGCAGGCGGCGCAAAAGCTCGCCCAGTACCTGCAAGACAACGCCTGGCAGAAAGTGCGCCTGCAAACCTATCAGTCGGCGCAGGACGATTTGCCATTGGGCTCGCGCTCGGTGTTCTACCTGGGCAGCAGTGGCGGTTTCAGCCGCATGGCCGAGCGCTTGCAGACGGCGGGGCAGGTGCCTTACCTGTTTGCCGCGTCGAACCAGGTGGCCGGTGATTTGCTGCAGGTGCCCAGCGGCTTTTCCCGGCGGGTGTTCCTGGCGTATCCGTTCGTGCCCGGCGACTGGACCCAGGCCGGGCGCATGGCCCTGACCCAGTTGCGCGAACGCCAGCGCCTGGGCGGGGAGCATGCGGTGCTGCAGGTCGGCGCCTACAGCTCAATGATGCTGCTCAGTGAAGGGATGAAGCAGGCCGGGCGCGATGCCAGCCGGGAAAAACTGGTGAGCGCCCTGGAGAACCTGCATGACTTCGACACCGGCCTGACCCCGCTGATCACCTTCGGACCGGGCCGTCGCCTGGGACTGAGTGGCGCCCATGTGGTCACCGTCGACTTGTCCGATCAGCGCTTTTATCTGGTCGCCCCTTACAAACCCATTACCGCCATGCCTTGACCGGAGGTCGAACATGAAGCTCAACACTTTGCTGGTCCTGTTGACGTTGTGGGTGCCTGCGGCGTTCAGCGGCAATGAGCCGATTGCGGCAAAGGTCAATGGCAAGGAAATCACCCAGATGCGCCTGGAGCGCTATTTCGCCGAGTACCTGGAAGATCAGGGGCGGGCGGTGGCCAGCATCCGCAACCCCACGGCCTACAAAAAGCTGCGCAGGGCGGCGCTCGATGCCCTGATCGATAAGGAACTGCTGTGGCAGGAAGCCCAAAAGCGCGGGGTGCAGATCAGCGATGCCACCGTGCAAAGCCAGGTCGACCAGACCCGTCAGGCCATGGGCGGGGCGCAAGTGTTTGCCCGGCGCCTGGAAGACGCGGGCTTTGATGAAGCCTCTTATAGCGACTACACCCGCCGTGAACTGGCGGCCCAGCAGGTGTACGCCGAGCTCAACCAGGCCCAGATCAGCAAGACCGGTGTACCGGACGAAAAAGAGGTGCGGGCGTTCTTCGAAGAGCACCGTGGCGAGATGAACCAGCCCGAGCAGGTTCAGGTCAGGCATATCCTGATCAAGGTGCCTCAGGGAGCGGAGGCTTCCACTGAGGCGGCAGCAAGACTACGCTTGGAGATAATCCGTAAAAAAATCGGACAGGGTGCCGATTTCGCCAGCGTCGCCCGCGAGTCTTCCGAAGACGTGTCCGCCAGTCAGGGTGGCGAGCTGGGCTACTTCCCCCGGGGACGCATGATGCCTGAGTTCGAGGCAGCGGCTTTTGCCCTGAAACCGGGGGCGATCAGCGAGCCGGTGCGCACGGCGGTCGGTTGGCACTTGATCTACTTAGAGAACCGAATGGAGGCAAGCGATGTCACAGACGAGCAGGGACTTGAAATGGTACGGGCGTACCTTGCCCGACAGAAACAGGTCCAGGCGCGTCTACAGGTTCTGGCGCAGTTGCGTGCCGGCAATCGGATCGAACGGATCGACGACGAATGAAGGATTGCCCCCCAAAAGTGGGGAATGGCTTCAATCCGCACCCGTTCGGTTTCCCCCGATTTTGGGGAATGGGGTACGTGGACGAAAAGGCATTGTCAGTAAATTCAAGGACATGAAGACTTAAAATTACCGGCGCTCAGCCTGGCATGAAGTGTGCGTAAGACCTATCAAGGCGCGCACTCTGGCCAGGTTCGGTATTCGGACCTGCGGTTTCAAGGAGTCCACCTTGTTAAACAAAAAAGTACTGGTTGTTGAAGACGAACAGCTGCTGGCGGAAAACCTGCAGGGTTATTTGCAGGCGCAAGCGCTGGACGTCCGGATAGCTCACAACGGTGAAACGGCCATCGGCGAAGCCGAAACCTTTTCACCTGATGTGATGGTGTTCGATTACCGCTTGCCCGATATGGAAGGCTTTCAGGTGCTCGATGCCGTCCGCCAGAACAGAAATTGCCACTTTGTGCTGATTACGGGGCACCCCACCGCAGAGGTTTGCGAAAGGGCCCGGCAACTGGGAGTCAGCCATATCCTGTTCAAACCCTTTCCGTTGGCGGAATTGGCCCGTGCAGTCTGTGATCTTCTTGGGGTGCAGCGCGAACCCAACGCGAATGTGAGCCCTTCCGAGGGGTTCGTCGAACGACGCCAGAGCAGGACCGAAAGTTTCCCGCTGCAGTTGTACGACGGTAGTTGGGTGCTCGCGGATCGCCGACGAAATTCGACGACCACCAAAGCGCCAGACGACGAACAACTGCTCACCGGGGAGTAATGGCGCGACAAGAGGTTAAGGCACCCGCCGCAATCGCTCGCCGCGCCGACAGGGCTCAAAGCCCCGGGCGTTGGAGAGCAAGCCATGGACCGTCTATCACTTGTCGTCGATGCTGTGCCGCTGGACTGCGTACCGACCCGGTTTACCAGTGAACAATTAGCCCAGGCGCGTATCCTGGCCGCCAGTTCTGGCGAACGCGTTCTCGATGCCCTTGCCGATCTGTGCGAACTGGCCCCCATGCCGTTCATTCAGTGCCTGGGCGCCACCCTGCATTATCCGGTGCTCGACACCGACAGCCTGTTTCAAGCCACCCCGGTGTTCGACCGGGTCACCCTGGCCCAATGCCTCAAGCGCGAATTCAGCCTGCTGCGTCACGGCGACGCGGTTATCGGCGTGTTTGCCGACCCCTTCGACACGGCCCGCCTGGCCTGGATCGACGATTGCCTGCACGGCGCGCCGCTGTACCTGGTGCACTCGGACGATCTCAAGGCCTACCTGGCACGCCACGAAGAGAGCTTCCACGCGGTTGAATCGCTCAACGCGCAATCGGATGCCAATACCGAAATCGACAACCTGCAAACCCTGTCGCTGACCAGCATCAGCGAAGACTCGAGCGTGGTGGTCAAGCTGGTCAACTCGACCCTCTACGACGCCCTGAAAATGCACGCCAGCGATATCCACCTGGGCACTACCGGCAGTGGCCTGGTGATCAAGTACCGCATCGATGGCGTGCTCAACAACATCAGCAAGATCCAGGGCAGCGAGTTCGCCGAGCAGGTGATTTCCCGGGTCAAGGTCATGGCCGAACTGGACATCGGCGAAAAACGCGTGCCTCAGGATGGTCGCTTCAAGATCGGCATCAACGGCCGGCAGATCGACTTCCGGGTGTCGATCATGCCGAGCATTTTTGGCGAGGACGCGGTGCTGCGGGTGCTCGACAAACAGGACCTGGCCGACAAGGTCTGCGGCGTGCAGTTGCAGGCCCTGGGCTTCGAAGAGGAAACCCTGCGTCAGCTGCGCCGCCTGGCCGCCGAACCCTACGGCATGGTGCTGGTGACCGGCCCCACCGGTAGCGGCAAGACCACCACGCTCTACGCGATGATCACCGAGATCAACCATGGCGTGGACAAGATCATCACGATCGAAGACCCGGTGGAATATCAATTGCCGGGCGTGCTGCAAATCCCGGTCAACGAAAAGAAAGGCCTGACCTTCGCCCGCGGCCTGCGCTCGATCCTGCGTCACGACCCGGACAAGATCATGGTCGGTGAGATCCGTGACCCGGACACCGCGCAGATCGCCGTGCAATCGGCACTCACCGGTCACCTGGTGTTCACCACGATCCACGCCAACAACGTGTTCGACGTGATCGGCCGTTTCACCCAGATGGAAATTGACCCCTACAGCCTCGTCTCCGCCCTCAATGCCGTGCTGGCCCAGCGCCTGATTCGCCTGGTCTGCGCCACGTGCAGCGCGCCCTACACCCCGAGCGAAGAAGAGCTGGAGGCCTCAGGTCTGGATCCGCAGCAGGTCGGCCACTACCACTTTGTGCATGGCAAGGGCTGCGGTCATTGCCGCGGCACCGGTTATCGCGGCCGTAGCGCCATTGCCGAACTGCTGCATCTGGACGACGAACTGCGGCAAATGATCGTCGAGCGCCAGCCGATTTCGAAAATCAAGGCCCATGCCTGCAAACGTGGCTTGCGCCTGCTGCGCGAATCCGCGCTGGAACTGGTGCAACAAGGTCGGACCACTCTCGAGGAGATCAATCGTGTCACTTTTATCTCGTGAGCGTTATGTCGCCGTCATCGGCGCAAATGGTGTCGGCCTGGGCAAGCGTCAGGGCAGCCATACCCTGTGGCTGGGCAGCGTCGGCTACATCGACGAAGGCTTCGGAGCCTGGACCGTGGCCCTGGAAACCCTTGACCGCCTGCTGGGCGAACATGTCCGCGCAGGTTCCGAACTGACCGTGGTGATCTCCGGCCACTTCAGTCGGTTCTGCCTGGTGCCCTGGAGCGAGCAGATCAGCAGCCCCGACGAACTGCGCGGCTTCGCCCAGCTGTGCTTCGAAGACCTCTACGGGGTGGCGAACCAGCCCTGGAGCCTGGTGCTGTCGGCTGAACCTGCCGGCTACGATCGGATCGCCACCGCGTTGCCACAAGACCTGCTGGACCGCCTGCGCAGCCTCGCCAGCGCTCGCAGCCTGCGCCTGCGGTCGGTGCAGCCGTACCTGATGGCGGCCTTCAATCACTTTGACAAGAGTTTCGAGGCCGGGGACTTTCTGTTCGTGGTCGCCGAGCCGGTGCGCAGTGTGTTGCTGGTGGCTCGCGAAGGGCGCTGGACCTCGGTGCGCTCGGTGGGCAGCAACGACAGCGATGCCGCGCTGACCGCGCTGATCGGCCGGGAAAGTCAATTGCTGGCTTCCACCAGCGAGCGCCCGCTGAACGTTTACCTGCACGCTCCGGCGCGCATCGAATCGCACCCGGACATCCACGGTGTGCACCTGCGGACCCTCGAAGAGGACCGGACATCCGTACACGATTGCCTGTACGTCATGTCTCGGGCGGTGGCCTGATATGCGCGCCCTGACGCTCGACTTTCAACCTCGCAGCCGTTCGACCCCATTGGGCTGGAGCCTGCTGGCCGGCGGTGTGGTGCTGGCGCTGACCTGCATGGTGATTGCGCAACACCTGAGCGGGGAGGCCGAACTGCAACAAGGCCACTTGCAGACCACCCAGCGTGTGCTCAGCGGTGACACCGGCACCGGCACCGGCACCAGCAGCAAAGTCGCCCTGAGCCCGGCGGAAACCCGCGAACAGGCGCAGAACCTGGCGGAAATGCGCAAGGTCTCGCAGCAACTGCGCCGCCCTTGGGAACGCCTGTTCGCCACGCTCGAAGCCATGCCCCGCGACAACATCGCCCTGCTGGCCCTGACCCCGGATGCGCGCAAGGGCCAGGTGCGCATCAGCGCCGAAGCGCGGGACCTGGAAGCCATGCTCGATTTCCACCAGCGTCTGGAGGCCACCGATGAGCTGTCCGATGTGTCGCTGCTGAGCCACGAAATCGTGACCAACGTGCCGGAGCAACCGGTGCGTTTCAATCTGTCGGCTACCTGGGAGATTGGCGATGCAAATCCCTAAATTGATCGTCCGTGAATACCTGCAAAGCCTGGGTGTGCCTGGCCTGGCCGGCATGGCCCTGATCGTGGTGGCGGTGGTCTACGGCCTGGCCGGCTTGCTGCCGGACTGGCAATCGCTGCAAAGCCTCAGCCAGCAGACCCGCGAAGCCCGCGAGTACCTGGCCAAGGTTGAAGACGGCACGGTGGCCGCTCCCGTGGTACCGCAGCGTCAGCTTGATGATTTCCGCAGCAAGTTGCCGGCGCAGCCTCAGGCCACCGTCGCCATCGACAAGATCTACGCCCTGGCCGCCCAGGAACGCATCACCCTTTCGCGGGGCGAGTATTCCCTGGGTATCGACCCCAAGACCCACCTGGCCCGTTATCAGATTCTGCTGCCGGTACGTGGCAGCTACCCGCAACTGCGGCGCTTCATGCACGCCTTGCTCGCCCAGTTGCCGGCCGTGGTGGTGGAAGACCTCGAGTTGCAGCGCAAGAAAATCGCCGACACCGACCTTAACGGACGGATCCGCATGACCCTTTACCTGTCGAGGTCATGATGAACAACAAACGAGCAGTAGGTTGGGTGGCGTTCCTGGGTGCGGCGGCAGCGCTGACCTGGTTCTCCGATTACTTCACACCGGGCGACGACGCCGGTGTCGAAGTGGCCGCCGTGGCCACGTCCGCCAAGGGCACCACCAGCGACGGCAAGTTGCCGGCCGCTAAAGCCGCCGCGGCGCCAGCGGCGATCAAGGACCTGAGCCCGGCGGGCGATCTGTTCGCCGCCCGCAGCTGGAAGGCGGCACCGACCCTGGCGACCGTCACCGAACAACCCGTCAACGTAGCCCCCGTGGTGCAGGTCCCCACTGCACCCGCCATGCCGTTCCAGTTCATCGGCAGGATGGATGACCGTACCGACCTGCAGGTGTTCCTGCAGAACGGCGAGAAGATTTATGTCGTGCGCAAAGGGGATGTAATCGACAAAACATGGAAGATCGAGCGGATTTCCGACATGGAACTGAGCCTGGTCTATCTGCCTCTGCATTTGTCCCAGACTCTGTCTGTAGGGAGCGCGCAATGAACAAATCCCGTCTGTTGATGAGCATGTGCCTGTGTGCCGGGTTGGCCGCTTGCAGCTCGGCGCAGGTCGCCAAGGATGAAGGCACTACCCTGATGGAGTCGGGTCAGTACGAAGCTGGCCTGGCTCGCATCGAGGAGGGGATTCGGGAGAACCCGCGCGACACCGAACTGCACCTGGCGCTGACCAGCGGACGTGCCCGTGCGGTGACGGCGCTGCTGGCCCAGGCTGACATGGCCCGCACCCAACGGGATTTCGCCACCGCCCGCCTGACCTATGGCCGGGTATTGACCATCGAACCGCACAACCGTCGGGCCCAGGACGCCATCCAGCAGCTCGATCACATGCGCAGCCTCGACGAAAAACTCGAACTGGCCCGCGGCGACCTGCGTCGCGGCGACATCTACGGGGCCGACCGTCAGGTCAAACAGATTCTGGAACTGGACCCCAACAACGAAGGCGCCCTGGAACTGCAAAGCAATATCCGCCTGGTGCAGAGCCGCAACGTGGTTCAGTACCCGCAGCTGCGCACCCGCCTGGACAAGCCGGTGACCCTGGAATTTCGCGATGCCAACCTTAAAACCATCTTCGAAGTGCTGTCTCAGGTGGCAGGCCTGAACTTCATCTTCGACAAGGACCTGCGTCCGGACATGAAAGCCACCATCTTCGTGCGTGATGTGCGCATCGAAGACGCCGTGGAATTGCTGCTGCAACAGAACCAGCTGCACCAGAAAGTGGTGAACGAAAACACGCTGCTGATCTACCCGGATTCACCGCAGAAGCTCAAGGATTATCAAGAGCTGGTGATGCGCACCTTCTACCTGACCAGCATCGATGCCAACACCGCCCTGAACATGGTCAAGACCATGCTCAAGACCCGCGACGTGTTCGTCGATGAACGCCTCAACACCCTGACCATGCGCGACACCGGCGATGCCGTGCGCATGGCCGAAAAGCTCCTGCAATCGCAAGACCAGTCCAACCCTGAAGTGGTGCTGGAAGTGGAAGTGATGGAAGTCGCCACCCAGCGCATCCTCGACCTTGGCCTGCAATGGCCGAACACCTTCGGTGTGGTCAACAGCGACGGTTCGGCGGTGACCCTGCTCGACCAGCTCAAAGGCATCGACTCCAGCCGCATCACCATCTCGCCCTCGCCGCAGGCCAAGATCAACGCCCAGGACAACGACATCAACACCCTGGCAAGCCCCGTGATCCGCGTGAGCAACCGTGAACAGGCGCGTATCCACATCGGTCAGCGTGTGCCGATCATCAGCGCCACCTCGGTGCCGTCGACCCAGGGACCGGTGATCACCGAAAGCGTGACTTACCTGGATGTCGGTCTGAAACTGGAAGTGCAGCCCACCGTGCACCTGAACAACGAAGTGGCGATCAAGGTCGCTTTGGAAGTGAGTAACGCCACGCCGCTGGAACCGACCCGCCAGGGCACCATCCCGGTACAGGTCGATACCCGCAACGCGCAGACCACCCTGCGTCTGCACGATGGCGAAACCCAGATCCTTGCCGGCCTGATGCGTAACGACCATGGCGCCACCGGCAACAAGATCCCGGGCCTTGGCGATATTCCAGGTCTGGGCCGGTTGTTCGGCAGCAACAAGGACACCGTGGGCAAATCGGAACTGGTGTTGTCGATCACCCCGCGGGTGGTGCGCAACCTGCCGTACCAGAGCCCGTCGGACATGGAGTTCACCACCGGCACGGAAACCAGCATGCACATCCAGGCGCCGGATCGCAGCCTGCAGTCGACGGTACAGACTGAGCACCTGGATCGGCCGATTGCCACCAACACCAGCGTCAACCCCAACACCAACGTCGAAATCAGCGTCGGGAAACCTTGATCATGAACGCCTCGCAACGCGGTTTCACCCTGATCGAAGTCGTGGTGACGCTGGCCCTGATCGGCCTGCTGGCCGGCATGGCCGCGCCGCTGACCGAGACCGTGGTGCGCCGGGGCAAGGAGCAGGATCTGCGCACTGCGCTGTACCAGATCCGCGATGCCATCGACGCCTACAAACGGGCCTTCGATGCGGGCTATATCGAGAAGACGCTCGACAGCAACGGCTATCCGCCCAACCTGAAAGTGCTGGTCGAAGGGGTGCGTGATGTGCGCAGTGCCAAGGGCGCCAAGTTCTACTTCCTGCGGCGCATTCCCCACGATCCACTGGCGACGGTCAAGCGTGACGACGAGGGTGGTTGGGGCCTGCGCTCCTATGACAGTTCGGCTGAAAACCCACGGGATGGCCAGGACGTCTTCGACGTCTACTCCAAGGCCCGTGGCAAAGGCCTCAACGGCATCGCGTATCGGGAGTGGTGAGAAAATGCGCCGGCAAAAGGGTTTTACCCTGCTCGAACTGATGGTGGTCATGGCAATCATCGCAACGCTGATGACCATTGCCTTGCCACGCTACTTCAACAGCCTGGAGGCCTCCAAGGAGACCACGCTGCGCCAGAGCCTGTCGGCCATGCGTGAAGCACTGGATCACTACTACGGCGACACCGGGCGTTACCCCGATTCACTCGATCAACTGGTGGAGCTGCGTTACCTGCGCAACCCGCCGATGGACCCGATTGCCGAACGCAAGGACACCTGGGTCATGGTGCCACCGCCTGAAGGCGTTGCCGGCGGCGTGGCGGATATCAAGAGCGGGGCCACGGGGAGGGCGCGTGATGGCAGCCTGTATTCCGAGTGGTAAACCGACAGCGCAGGGCGGCTTCACCTACCTGGGTGTGCTGCTATTGATCGTGGTGATGGGCATGGGCCTGGCCAGTGCCGGCGAGTTGTGGGCCACCTCCGCGCGCCGTGACCGCGAACGCCAGTTGCTCTGGGTCGGCACCCAGTACGCCCAGGCGCTGCGCAGCTATTACCGGAGTTCGCCTGGTTTGGCCCAGTACCCGAAAGAGCTCGTCGACCTGTTGCAGGACGAGCGTTTTCCCAGTGCCAAACATCATCTGCGCCAGCTCTATCCGGACCCAATGGGGGGCGGTGAGTGGTTCCTGATGCGCGGTTTCGACGGGCGCATCACCGGCATCGCCAGCAGCAACACCGACAAGCCGCTCAAACAGGTGGACTTCCCGGCCCAGTGGTCGGACTTCAACGGCATGACCAGCTACAAGGACTGGCAATTCGTGGCCGAGAAAGCCTTTACCGACGGCGCTTCGGGACCGGTCAAGGGCCAGTCCACCGCACCGCAGGCGTTGCAGCCATGAAGCGCTTTTGCCTGGCGCTGATGCTGGTGTTGAGCGCAGGCGCGGCTTCGGCCGGCGAAGAGGACGAAATGCTCGGGTTCATCATCGATGACACGATCTCGCATATCGGCCACGACTTTTACTACTCGTTCAGTGAACGCCTGCGGGCCACCAGCCCGATGGATTTCAACCTGGTGGTACGCGAACGGCCATCGGCTCGCTGGGGCAGCCTGGTGACCGTGGAATATCAACAGCGTTTGGTTTATCGGCGCTTCCTGCCGCCGAACACCGTGGAGCTCAAGGACGACGCCTACAACGCCGCCGACTGGGTACGCGGGCAGATTGCCCAACGCAAGCTGGAAGCCTTGTTGCAGGACACCACGGACCTTGAGAGGGACGAACTATGAAACCAAAAACGATGTTGCGGCACGCCGGTTTTTGCCTGCTGGGGCTTGGCGGTTGTGCACTGGTGCAGGCCACCGAGCTGGTCTATACCCCCGTCAACCCATCCTTCGGCGGCAACCCGTTGAACGGCACCTGGCTGCTCAACAACGCCCAGGCGCAGAACGACTACGACGACCCGGATTTGAAAGACCGCACCTCGGCGACGGCGACGTCGGCGCTGGACCGCTTCACCGCACAGCTTCAATCGCGGCTGCTGGGGCAGTTGCTGGACAACATCAATAACGGCAACACGGGAAGCCTTTCCACGGATGCGTTCATCGTCAATGTCGTCGACGACTCAGGGCAGTTGACGATTGAAGTGACCGACCGAGCTACCGGTGAGCTTTCGGAAATCAAGGTTAACGGCCTGAACTGATAGGGATCGGGTCGATGGGGAGTTAAGGACATGAAAAAAATAATTGCGCTAGGGCTGATGTTGGCGGCATTACAAGGGTGTTCTCTGCGCGAGCCTTTGCCGGCCGAGCAGGACTCGAAAATCCCGACTCTGACCCCCAGGGCCTCGACCTACTACGACCTGATCAACATGCCACGGCCCAAGGGCCGCTTGATGGCGGTGGTGTACGGCTTCCGCGACCAGACCGGCCAGTACAAGCCGACCCCGGCCAGCTCGTTCTCCACCAGCGTCACCCAGGGTGCGGCCAGCATGCTGATGGACGCCATGCAGGCCAGCGGCTGGTTCGTGGTGCTTGAGCGTGAAGGGCTGCAGAACCTGCTGACCGAACGCAAGATCATCCGCGCCTCGCAAAAGAAACCCAATACACCGGTGAACATCCAGGCTGAACTGCCACCGCTGCAAGCGGCGAACATGATGCTCGAAGGCGGGATCATCGCCTACGACACCAACGTGAAGAGCGGTGGGGAAGGGGCGCGTTACCTGGGCATCGACATCTCCCGGGAGTATCGCGTAGACCAGGTCACGATCAACCTGCGGGCGGTGGACGTGCGCAGCGGCCAGGTGCTGGCCAACGTCATGACCAGCAAGACCATCTACTCCGTGGCCCGCAGTGCCGGGGTGTTCAAGTTCATCGAGTTCAAGAAGTTGCTGGAAGCCGAGGTCGGCTACACCACCAACGAACCGGCGCAACTGTGCGTGCTATCGGCGATCGAAGCGGCGGTGGGGCATCTGCTGGCGCAGGGGATCGAGCGGCGTTTGTGGCAGGTGGCCGGGGATACTGCCGGGACCGAGCAGAATGAAACGCTGGATCGGTACCTGACTCAGAACAAGGTCATGCCTGAGGAAGAGTGAGCCTGGGCGGCCTGCGGGCCGACCTTGGGGCTCTGGAAGTACACGAACCCTGTGGGAGCGGGCTTGCCCGC
Source organism: Pseudomonas sp. (assembly GCA_035563915.1). Lineage (GTDB taxonomy): Bacteria > Pseudomonadota > Gammaproteobacteria > Pseudomonadales > Pseudomonadaceae > Aquipseudomonas. The sequence continues at coordinate 24,855 of DATMUG010000307.1, forward strand.
GAAGGCGGCCTGACAGCCGACCTGGATTTTTTAGACTGAGTACATATCCAATTCTTCGGTAACGGCCACCTATGGTTTCGCCCTTACGGCGAATCACTTTTTTGACAAACGCCTCAAAAAAGTAAGCAAAAAAACGCTCGCCCCAAGCGTCCGGCCCCTCGCTGAGGCTCGGCGTTCCTTCGCTCCGGCATTCATCCGGGGGCATCGCCCTCCGGTTGGCTTCGCTGGCACCTACATGCGATGAGTTCGACTGCGTCGAACGGCGCTACGCGCCAATCCCCGGATGAACACCTCCACTCAGCCTGCCGAAGGGGCGGGTGGATCAAGATCAAAAGCTTGCAGGCGAGCTGACGCTCGGCCTGTAGAGTGGTGAGGAGCGGGTCAGGTGTACACCGTCCCCTGTGGGAGCTGGCTTGCCAGCGATGGCGGCCTGACAGCCGACCCATTTCTTGCTGATGTACCTCAATCCCCTGTAGGAGCTGCCGAAGGCTGCGATCTTTCGATCCTGGCGGACTGACGACCGTGATTAACCTCGGAACGTGCCCCAGCCTTTGTGGCGAGGGAGCTTGCTCCCGCTCGGCTGCGCAGCAGTCGTAAAACCGGCTGATGTGGTGTCCCGGCCCAAAACCACATCGCCTGATCACAGGGCCGCTTCGCAGCCCAACGCGAGCAAGCTCGCTCGCCACAGGCGTGCGTGGCCAGACTCAGATTTTGCGCGCAACACAGTTCAACTGTGGGAGCTGGCTTGCCAGCGATGGCGGTTCTACAGCCGCCGCAAGATCGCGGATTTACCCAGTCAAATGCAGTCGCTGCCGAAGGCTGCGATCTTTCGATCCTGGCGGACTGACGACCGTGATC
>DATMUG010000308.1:0-7529 GCA_035563915.1 Pseudomonas sp.
CGCTCCCACAGGTTTTGTGTACACCGCAGAACCTGTGGGAGTGGGCTTGCCCGCGATGAGGCCCTCAAGGTCAAAATGGATTCAGGGTAAAGTCGGTGCATTCGGCACCACCAACTCCCCCACACAAGCCCCCCGCAACTGCCCCTCGAACTGCTCGATAATTGCCGCCCAACCCTGCCGGCTGGCATGCTGGCGCGCATTGAGCCGCATGCAGCGCAAGGTTTCATCCTGTTCCAGCATCCATGCCGCCGCGTCGCAGAACGCTGCTTCATCCCCCGGCATCGCCAATACACCGTTATAGCCATGGCGAATGTGTTGTGCCGCCGCAGCCTGATCGTAAGCCACCACGCCCAACCCGGAGGCCAGTGCCTCAAGCACGACGTTGCCGAAGGTTTCAGTCAGGCTCGGAAACAGAAACACATCCCCTGACGCATAGTGGCTGGCCAGGGCCTCACCCCGTTGGGTGCCACAGAAAATCGCATCGGGCATTTCGCTTTCCATGGACAGGCGTTGCGGACCATCGCCCACCACGATCAGCTTCAGGGTGCGTTGTGGATAATTCGCCTTGAGTGCGTCGAAGCAGCGCTTGAGCAAACACAGGTTTTTCTCCGACGCCAGACGTCCGACATGAATAATGGCAATGTCCTTCTCGCCAAGCCCCCATTGCGCACGCAACGCATCCAGGCGTTTGGCCGGGTGAAACAACTGACTGTCGACGCCCCGGGACAGCAGCGCCAGACGCTCGAACTGCCTGCGCTCCAGCTCCAGGCGTTGGCTGACGCTGGGCACAAGGGTCAGGTTCGAGCGATTGTGAAACCAGCGCAGATAGTGGGTCAGCAGGCGCGTCAGCAAACCGAGCCCGTACTGGCTGGAATACTGCTGAAAATTGGTGTGAAAACCGCTGACCACCGAAATCCCCAAGCGCCGCGCAGCGCGCAATGCCGACAACCCGAGCGGCCCCTCCGTGGCGATATACAACACATCCGGTCGATGGCGTTTCCAGCGCCTGAGCAGCTTGTGCATCGACGACTGACCCCATTGCAGGCCGGGATATCCCGGCAGCGGCCAGCCTCGGCACAGCAGCAATTCGTCGTCACTGCCCGCCGACTGATCACACCCTTGGCGCGGTCGCACCAATTCCACCTGATGCCCGCGCGCGCGCAAACCGTCGCACAGGCGACCAAGGGTATTAGCCACGCCGTTGATCTCGGGAGGGAAGGTTTCGGTGATCAGGGTGATATGCAGAGCTGTCGTCATGACCTCAGTGTCGACTGAGGCCATGTCGGCGTTGTGACGTTCAGATGATGGATTTGTGAACGGATCAGCGCTGGGTGACCAGGTTCTCTGCGCCGCGCTCACGCACCCAGAACAGCGTCGCCCCGGCCACGGCGGCCGGCATCATCAGGATGTTGACCACCGGGATCAGCAGCACCAGATAGACGATCCCGCCAAAACTCATGCTCTGCCAGCGCTTCTGGCGCAGCCAGGCCAGCATCTCGTTCCAGCCCAGCTTGTGGTTATCCGCCGGGTAGTCGATGTACTGGATTGCCATCATCCACACCCCGAACAGCAGCCAGAGCGGTGCGGCGATGATATTGACCACAGGGATGAACGAGAGGATGAACAGGCCGATCGCCCGGGGCAGGAAGTAACCGAGTTTGCGCATCTCCCGGGCGAAGGTCCGCGGGATCATGGCGATCAGTTCACCCCAGCTGAACGCCGGGAAGTCGTCGGTGCCCCGCACCACCACTTCAACCTTTTCCGCCAGAAAGCCGTTGAACGGCGCGGCGATGACGTTGGCGAGCATCGTGAAGGTGAAAAACACCATCAACAGCACCAGCACCACGAACAACGGCCACAGGATGTAACTGAGAAAGCCCAGCCAGTCGGGCAGCGACGGCATCAGCGTATCGACCCACAGGCTGAATTGATGGCCGGCCAGATAAATCAATCCGACGAACAGCACCAGGTTGATCGCCAGCGGCAACAACACAAACAGACGCAGGCTTGGGCTCAAGACCAGCTTGAGGCCTTCGCGCAGGTATTGCGGACCGGACAGTACGGGGGCGGGCATAACGTGCTCCGAGCAGTGGGAAAACGCGCCGACCTTACCGGCTTTGCCTGAGCGGCGAAAGCGCAGCAAGGGCATCGACATTAACTGTAACAAAGGCGTCCTGATCGTCGCCCGACGGCATAGAGACCACCTATGAGCTGGATTGTTAAACCGTATTTCCTTAATCTTCGCCCCCTCGATACGCTGCACCCAATCTTTTACAGGACGGTCGGGTTCAAGCCTTCCCCAAGTGCTTTCAACCGTTCTTTTTTATTCCCGCCGGTCATCCGGCGTTCCGCGCCAGGTGTTCCGGGCCGGTCAACAGGAGCAGGTCATGTCTGAAGTCCGTCATTCGCGAGTGATTATTCTCGGTTCCGGCCCTGCCGGTTACAGCGCCGCGGTCTATGCCGCCCGTGCCAATCTCAAGCCACTGCTGATCACCGGCATGCAGGCCGGCGGTCAACTGACCACCACCACCGAAGTCGACAACTGGCCGGGCGACGTCCACGGCCTGACCGGCCCGGCGCTGATGGAGCGGATGCGCGAGCACGCCGAGCGCTTTGAGACCGAGATCGTCTTTGACCACATCAATGCCGTGGACTTCGCTTCCAAGCCGTACACCCTGATTGGCGACAGCGCGACCTACACCTGTGACGCCCTGATCATCGCCACCGGCGCCAGCGCTCGTTACCTGGGCCTGCCGTCCGAAGAAGCCTTCATGGGCAAAGGCGTTTCGGCCTGCGCGACTTGCGACGGTTTCTTCTATCGCAACAAACCAGTGGCTGTGGTTGGTGGCGGTAACACCGCCGTCGAAGAGGCCCTGTACCTGGCCAACATCGCCAGCACCGTGACCCTGATCCACCGCCGCGAAACGTTCCGCGCCGAGAAGATCCTGATCGACAAGCTCAATGCACGCGTGGCTGAAGGCAAGATCATCCTGAAGTTGAACGCGACCCTGGACGAAGTCCTGGGCGACAACATGGGCGTGACCGGTGCTCGCCTGAAGAATAACGACGGCAGCTTCGATGAAGTGAAAGTCGACGGCGTGTTCATCGCCATCGGCCACACGCCGAACACGTCGCTGTTCGAAGGTCAGTTGACCCTCAAAGACGGCTACCTGGTTGTCAATGGCGGCCGTGACGGTAACGCCACCGCGACCAACCTGGAAGGCATCTTCGCGGCGGGCGACGTGGCTGACCACGTTTACCGCCAGGCCATCACCTCGGCCGGCGCCGGTTGCATGGCGGCACTGGATGCCGAGCGTTACCTGGACAATCTGCAGAACGCTTGATGCTGTAGAAACGAAAAAAACCGGCTTCGGCCGGTTTTTTTGTATCTGCGATTTGATGCCTGGTCACATTCCAATGTGGGAGCGGGCTTGCTCGCGAAGACGTAGTGTCAGTCGATATCAATTGTGAATGACACACCGCTTTCGCGAGCAAGCCCGCTCCCACAGGGATAGTGGCTCACTTCAATTTCTGTAGGCATGCCTCAAGGATGTCGAGGCCTTCCTCCAGCACCGCCGCCTCGGTCGTCAACGGCGCCAACAACCGAATGATGTGTCGCGACTTGCCGCTCGGCATCAGCAGCAACCCGGCTTCTCGCGCCAGAGCCAGCAGTTGCGTGAGCTGCGCCGGGGCAGGTTTGCCGTCGGCGGTGGCCAGCTCGATCCCGCGCATTGCACCCACGCCAGTCAGGCGCCCGAGGTAGGGGGACAGGTGGCGATCGCGCCAGGCTTGATAGCGACCGACAATCGCCTCTTCCTGCTGAGCGCCCCAGGTTTGCAAATGGACGTCGGTCATCTCGTCCAGGGTCGCCAGCGCGGCGGCGCAGGCAATGGGGTTGCCGGAATAGGTGCCACCCAGTCCGCCCTTGGGCAGGGTGTCGAGCAGCGACTTGCGTCCGACCACCGCGCCCAGCGGCAAGCCACCGCCGATGCTTTTGCCGAGCAGGATCAGGTCCGGTTCGATACCCAATCGGGAGAAGGCAAAACGCTGACCGGTGCGACCGAAGCCGGACTGGATTTCATCGACGATCAGCACGATGCCTTTCTCGTCGCAAAACTTGCGCAGCGCCTGGGCGAACTCGATATCCATGGCCAGAAAACCCGCCTCACCCTGCACCGGTTCGACGATAAAGCAGGCCACGTCCTCGACGTCGATTTCGACGCTGAACAGGCGCTCCATGGCTTTGAGAGCCTCGGCGCAGCTCACGCCGTTGTCCTGGCTGGGGTAGGGCAGGTGATACACCGGGCCCGGCAGCACGCCGACCTTCTGTTTGTAAGGCGCGACCTTGCCGTTGAGGTTGAGGGTGGCCAGGGTGCGTCCGTGAAAGGCGCCATCGAAAGCGATGACCGCGGTACGGCCGGTGGCGCCACGCACGATCTTCAGCGCGTTCTCGGCGGCCTCGGCACCACTGTTGGTGAGCATGCCGCTGACTGGATATCCGACGGGAATAAACGCCGCCAGGCGATCCATGAGTTCGAGGTAGGGGGTGTGAGGCGCGGCATTGAACGCGTAATGGGTCAGGCGCGTGGCCTGCTCGCCAATGGCCTCGACGATGCGTGGGTGGCAGTGACCGAGGTTCAGTACGCCAATGCCACCGACAAAGTCGATGTAGCGTTTGCCATCGGTGTCCCAGACTTCGGCGTTTTTGCCGTGGCTGAGGGTGACAGGGTGAACGATATTGATCGACTGACTGATGGTTTCGCTGTGCATGGAGGACCGACTCGGAAGAAGGAGGACTTCTTTTTATCTAAGCCGTGAGCAGCACTGAGCGGCAAACGAAATAAAGTGGCCGGGTCAATCTTAAAAGTCGGGATCTGTCGCAGGATACCGGTAGGAGCGAGCTTGCTCGCGATGGTCGTGAACGATAACGCTGGGAGCCTGACACCCCGGGGCGTTCTTCAGTTCATCGCGAGCAAGCTCGCTCCTACAGGTTTAATCGGCAGCGAATTAAATCAGCGGCGGGTCAGGGGTTGCCGGGTGAATTTCACACCGGCCAGTCCATGGACCATCAACGCACGGATATTGCCGTGATCGCTGCCTTCAGGCGTGGCCAGCACCGAGCGGTAGTGCTCGCCGAACGCCAACAGGGCTTCCTCGTCACTCAGACCTTCCAGCAGCGCCAGGCCCAGGGTCTTGCAGGAACCCTCGTTTTGCCCGGCGGCGTTTTCCACGCCGCCATTGTTGAAGGCCTGTGGCTGATAGTCGTAGCCGGCGGCGATGAAGGCCAGGGTGTCGGCGAAGACGTGTTCGCCGCTCTTGAGGCTGGCGCGCAGGGTGTTCAGATCACTCATTGGGTTTTCCTTTGGCAAACGCCGCTTGTTGTTCGGCGCTGGCTTCTTGCTGGTATTGGGCTTTCCACTCGGCGTACGGCATGCCGTAAACCACTTCGCGGGCGTCATCGAGGCTGACCTCGATCTGGCGTTCATCGGCAGCGGCCTTGTACCACTTGGACAGGCAATTGCGGCAGAAACCCGAGAGGTTCATCAGGTCGATGTTCTGCACGTCCTTGCGACTGTCCAGATGGGCCACCAGCCGGCGAAAGGCGGCGGCTTCGAGTTCGAGGCGTTCTTGATCGGTCATGGGAGTCTCTTCGAGACAGCTGCAAGCTACGAGCTTCAAGCTGCAAGATGGATGGCGGTGGATCGAAGTTTACAGCTTGCCGTTGCAAGCATGTAGCTAACGGCTCGCTGCCAGCGTAATCGACACCGATTCGGCAAAGCGCAAGGCGTGGGGCTTGTCGACTTCGACTTCGGCGTAGAGCACCGATGCGTTGGCCATGACCAGATCGAGAATTTCCTGGGTCAGGCGTTCGAGCAGGGCAAAGCGATTGCCCTCGACATGGGCGATGATCGCCTTGGTGATGGTCCGGTAGTTCAGCGCGTGATCGATATCGTTGTCACGCACCGCTTCCTGGGCCGCGTACAGGATCGTCAGGTTGATCAACACATCCTGCTTGTTGAGGATCTCATCCTCGTTGATACCGATGTAGGTGCGCAGGCACAGGTCCTTGACCCGGATACGTGCCATGCCTGGTTGAAGTTGTGGCATTACTACTTGCTCCGTCCAATCAATTGCAGGAACTCCTGGCGGGTGTTGCTCGACTCGCGGAAGGCGCCAAGCATCACCGAGGTGTTCATGGTCGAATTCTGTTTCTCGACGCCGCGCATCATCATGCACATGTGCTGGGCTTCGATGACCACCGCGACACCGGCAGCCCCCGTCACTTGTTGCACGGCCTCGGCGATTTGCCGGGTGAGGTTTTCCTGGATTTGCAGGCGGCGGGCGAACATGTCCACCAGTCGTGCAATCTTCGACAAGCCCAGCACCTTGCCCGTTGGAATATAAGCCACATGCGCCTTGCCGATGAAGGGCAGCATGTGATGTTCGCAGAGCGAGTACAGCTCGATGTTGTCGACGATCACCATCTCGTCGTTGTCGGAGGCGAACAGGGCACCGTTGACGATCTCTTCGACACTTTGATCGTAGCCGTGACAGAGATACTGCATGGCCTTGGCGGCACGCTTGGGGGTGTCGAGCAAGCCTTCGCGGTCGGGGTTTTCACCCAGGCCGATGAGGATGTCGCGATAGCTCTGGGACAGGTCGTTCTGGTGCAGGGATAACGTCATGGTAAATCCTCGCGGGACACTTATTTGATGTGCCTTCCGCCGTTGACGGTCAGGGTCGTGCCGGTGACATAGGGGTTATCGAGCAAATAGCGCAGGCTCTGGTAGATCACTTCACTGCCGGGCTCGATGCCCAGTGCGGACTTGGCCAGCGCTTTGGCGCGGTAGGCCGCGTCGTCATCAGGGTTGAACAGTAGCAGGGCCGGGGCAATCCCGTTGACTTTGATGCCCGGCGCGTACTTGGCGGCGAAGGACAGGGTCAGGCTTTCGAGCCCGGCTTTGCTGGCGCAGTAGCCAATATGCTTGCTGCTGCCCTTGCGGGTCACGTCGTCGCTGATATGCACGATATCCGCAGGGTTCGAGCGTTCGAGCAGGTCGGCGCAATGCAAGTTGATCAGGTAGGGCGCCAGCATGTGTACGTTGAACATGCGGGTGAACGCCGCCGCATCGGTGTCCGGGGTTTCGGCCAGCCACTCCGAAGCGTTGTGCACAATGGCCCGCAGGCTGGCGGTATGGGTTTTCAGTTCGCGGATGAACTCGAGGATCCCGGTTTCGCTGGAGAAGTCCGCGAACAGCGCGGTCGCCCCCAGATCACGCAATGTCTGCACGCCGGGGCGCTCGGTGCGGTAACTGAAGATCACGCGATGACCTTCTTCGAGCAATCGTTGCGCACAGTGCAGGCCAATGCGCTGGCCGGCACCGGTGATGAGGATGGGGGCTACGGAAGAAGTCATGAACGGCTCGCGTCGCGGTAAGAGCAAAACTATACCAGCGCATTGCAGCGTTCACCTATTGTGCAAACGGGCTGGGTGGGAGCGGGCTTGCTCGCGAAAGCGGGGTGGCAGT
>DATMUG010000309.1:0-6408 GCA_035563915.1 Pseudomonas sp.
CGCGAAAGCGGTGGGTCAGTCGACATCTCTGTGAATGTCACGACGCATTCGCGAGCAAGCCCGCTCCCACAGGGTATGGGTGCGCCGCGGAAATCGATGTCTGGCTAATGAAATTTTCGCCAGTGGCAACTTCCTGTTACAGGTTGGTGATAATCTCGCCCTTCCCTTCCTGCCGATATGCCTTCAAATGCCCAGCCAAGAGCCTTTGCTGCTACGTCACCACCGTCCCTTCTTCGCGTTCTGGCTGGCCCGGATTTTTACCGCCAGCGGTTTTCAGATGCTCACCGTGGCCATTGGCTGGAACCTCTACCAATTGACCGGCAATGTGCTGGACCTGGGTCTGGTGGGGTTGGTGGAGTTCGCGCCACGGGTGCTGTTCATGTTGCACACCGGGCACGTCGCGGACCGCTACGACCGGCGCAAGGTCGCGGCAATCTGTCAGTCCCTGCAAGCGCTGATCGCTCTGTCGCTGGCCATCGGCAGCGCGACGGACCACGTCACCCGGGAAATGATCTTCATCCTCGCGTTCCTGCTCGGCGCCGCCCGCTCCTTTGAGATGCCGACCACCCAGGCCCTGCTGCCGAGCATCGTGCCCAGCGGCCTGTTTCCCCGGGCCGTGGCCGCTGCGCAGTCGGCCCAACAATCGGCCACCATCGTCGCTCCGGCCCTCGGCGGTTTGCTTTACGCATTCGGCAGCGTTTGGGTTTATGGCCCGACCGTGATCCTCTACATCATTGCCTGCACGCTGATGCTCAACCTGCCCGCGCGCCAGACACCGCTGAACAAGGGCAAGGCGACCCTGGATTCGCTGTTGGCGGGGATCCGTTTCATTCGCAGCCGACCGGACATTCTGGGGGCGATTTCCCTGGACCTGTTCGCGGTCCTGCTCGGTGGCGCCACGGCACTGTTGCCGGTGTTCGCCAAGGACATTCTGCTCACCGGCCCCTGGGGGCTGGGTCTGCTGCGCTCGGCGCCGGCGGTGGGTGCGCTTTTGATGTCGCTGTTTTTGGCAAGGTTCGCCGTGGAGCGCAATGTCGGACGGGTGATGTTCACGGCGGTGGGGGTATTCGGCGTGGCGACCATCGCCTTCGGTCTGTCGACCTCGTTCTGGTTCTCGCTGGCGGTGCTGGTGGTACTGGGTGCGGCCGACATGATCAGCATGGTGATCCGCGCGTCTTTCGTGCAACTGGAAACCCCGGATGAAATGCGCGGCCGGGTCAGCGCGGTGAACGGCCTGTTCATCGGCGCCTCCAACCAGCTGGGCGAATTCGAATCCGGCCTGACCGCCCACTGGTTCGGCACGGTGCCGGCGGTGGTCATGGGCGGGATCGGCACGCTGGTGGTCACCGGGACATGGATCAAACTGTTCCCGACGCTGGCCCGGCGCGACCGCATGCATGAGCCGGTGGAAGAGAAAGCCAGGGCCTGAAGGCGCTAAACAATCAACTCCCCCGCCACTGCCGAGCGTGTGGCCTTGCCACATAACTGCTCCACGAGGGCCAGGGCAAAGGCCAGCGCAGCGCCTGAACCCTGGGCGGTGATGCAGTTGCCATCGACCACCACCGGTTGATCGACGAAGTTGCAGCCCAACAGTTGATGACTGGCGCTGGGCAGGCAGGTCATGCGCCGCTGGCGCAGCACGCCGAAGGCTTGCAGGGCCAGCGCCGGCGCTTCGGCGATGCCCGCGAACAAGCGACCGGCCGCGGCCTGGTCCTTGAGCAATTGTTGCAGGGGTTGGTGTGCCGCCAGGTGTTGCGCCCCGACGGCGCCACCCGGCAGGACGATCAGATCGAAGGGCTGAGCCAGCAGGTCGACCAGCATGGCGTCGCAGGTCAAGCGGGTCCCACGGGCGCAGGTGATCATACGCCGCCCTTCGATACTGGCCACCACCACTTCCACCTTGGCGCGGCGTAGCACGTCGACCAGGGTTACGGCTTGCAGGTCATCGATGCCCTCTGCAAGGGTAATCAAAGCTCTTAAGGTCATAGGTGCAATCCACGGAATGATCCTTAAAGCGTAGTCAGCTTTCCTTACCCGTGTTCGAGGCTCGTCCTCACTTGATGTAAAGCTGCGTCGACATCGTGTTGCCCGGCGCATTGATCGAGGTGTTGCTGAAGGTGAAGGTGCCTTCCTGTTTGCCGGCCATATCGAAAATGTACAGATTGCCGACGGTTTTTCGACCGGCGACGCAATCGGTCAGGTTGCCGTTATTGAAGGCGCAGACCGGTGTGCGGGTTCCGTTCAGCTCGAAGCCATCCAGCCCGACCTGGGGCTGGTTGCGGCCATAGCCCACTTCCAGCACGTAGATCCTGATGTTCGGTCCGCTGTGATTGCAACGTGTCTGCGTCTGCCCTTCGTCAATGTTTTCAAAGCCACAGCCTGGCGATTCGACCTTCAGCACCTTCACCTGGGTCAATGGCGGCGCCGGGGCCGCCAGGGCGTTTGTTACGCCCAGGAACATCGTCAACAGGATCAACAGACGCCTTTTCATGAAATACCCACCCCCCGAAACAAGGCGCGCAGTATGGCTGACTCAGTCCAAACGCAAAACATCGACGACGATCACCGCCATAGGCAGCCATAACCCTGTGCTACTGGTATGATGCGCGGCTTTTTCCGACCCACAGAAAATTCCCAGGCGCCTGCAGCGGTCTGTGCTTTGCTGTTGAGGTCGATACATTCACGGCGCCGGGCGCGCCACGGGGAGCAGACATGCTGGAAAGGCTGTTTCAACTCAAGGCACACAACACCAACGTACGCACCGAGATTTTGGCGGGCGTCACGACCTTTTTGGCCATGGCCTACATTCTGTTCGTCAACCCGAGCATCCTCGGCGAGACCGGCATGGACAAGGGCGCCATCTTCGTCGCCACCTGCCTGGCGGCCGCCATCGGCTCCACGGTGATGGGCCTGATCGCCAACTACCCGATCGCCCTTGCACCGGGCATGGGCCTGAACGCCTTCTTTACCTACACCGTGGTCCTGCACATGGGTCACACCTGGCAGGTGGCGCTGGGCGCAGTCTTCATCTCGGCCGTGTGCTTCTTCCTGCTGTCGATCTTCAAAATCCGTGAATGGATCATCAACAGCATCCCGCTGCCGCTGCGTTCGGCAATTGCCGCCGGTATCGGCCTGTTCCTGGCCCTGATCGCCCTGCACAACGCCGGCATCGTGGTCAGCAACCCGGCGACCATGGTTGGCCTGGGCGATCTGAAGCAACCGGCTCCGATCCTCGCCACCCTTGGCTTTGCCCTGATCGTCGCCCTTGAGGCGCTCGCCGTACGCGGCGCGGTGCTGATCGGCATTCTGGTAGTGACCATCGTGTCCATCGTCATGGGCTTCACCCCGTTCGGCGGCGTGATGTCGATGCCCCCTTCGCTGGCCCCGACCTTCCTGCAACTGGACATCAAGGGCGCGCTGGACATCGGTCTGGTCAGCGTGATTTTCGCCTTCCTGTTCGTCGACCTGTTCGACAACTCCGGCACCCTGATCGGCGTTGCCAAGCGCGCCGGCCTGATGGGCAAGGACGGCCACATGCCGAAAATGGGCCGCGCCCTGATCGCCGACAGTACGGCGGCGATGGCCGGTTCCCTGCTGGGCACCTCGACCACCACCAGCTACATCGAATCCGCCGCGGGCGTGAGTGCCGGGGGCCGCACCGGCCTGACCGCCATCGTCGTGGCGATCCTGTTCCTGCTGGCGCTGTTCTTCTCGCCACTGGCCGCCAGCGTTCCAGCCTTCGCCACCGCCCCGGCACTGCTGTTCGTCGCCGTGCTGATGACTTCCGGCCTGGCCGAAATAGACTGGGATGACATCACCGTTGCCGCCCCTGTCGTGATCACTTCCCTGGCAATGCCGTTCACCTACTCCATCGCCAACGGTATCGCTTTCGGCTTCATTTCCTGGACCGCCATCAAGCTGATGTCCGGTCGTGGTCGTGAGCTGAACCCGGCCCTGGTGATTCTGTCGATTCTGTTCGTGATCAAGCTCGGTTGGTTCAACGCATGACTTTTGATACCCAGGCCTACGCCGCTCAACTCGAAGACAAGGTCACGCGTCTGCGTGACCTTCTGGCCCCTTTTGATGCACCAGAGCCGGTGGTCTTCGACTCGCCCTTGCAGAACTTCCGCCTGCGTGCCGAATTCCGCCTGTGGCGCGAAGCGGGCGAGCGCCATTACGCGATGTTTTCCCAGGAAGACAAGCGCACACCGATCCTGATCGAAGAATTCCCGATCGCCAGCCTGCGCATCAACCAGTTGATGCCGCAGCTCAAGGCCGCGTGGCAGGCCAGTTCGGCCCTGAGCCACAAGCTGTTTCAGGTGGAGTTCCTCACCACCCTGGCCGGCGATGCCATGATCACCCTGTGCTATCACCGTCCGCTGGACGAGCACTGGCACGCAGCGGCCACACAACTGGCAACCGATCTGAACGTCAGCGTCATCGGTCGTTCAAAGGGCAAGCGGGAAGTCATCGGCCACGATTACGTGGTGGAAAAACTGCAAGTCGGCGGTCGTACCTTCAGCTACCGCCAACCGGAAGGCGCGTTCACCCAGCCCAACGGCACGGTGAACCAGAAGATGCTCAACTGGGCATTCGACGCGCTTGGCGATCGCACCGATGACTTGCTGGAGCTGTACTGCGGCAACGGCAACTTCACCCTGCCGCTGGCGACCCGCGTGCGCAAGGTTCTGGCCACTGAAATCAGCAAGACGTCGGTTAACGCGGCGCTGAGCAATCTCAGCGAAAACGCTGTGGATAACGTCACGCTGGTGCGCTTGTCTGCCGAAGAGCTGACCGAAGCGCTGAACGAAGTGCGGCCATTCCGTCGCCTGCACGGCATCGACCTGAAAAGCTACGAATTCGGCAGCGTCTTCGTCGACCCGCCCCGCGCCGGCATGGATCCGGACACCTGCGAACTGACCCGGCGTTTCGACAACATCCTCTACATCTCCTGCAACCCGGAAACCCTGGCGGCCAACATCGCCCAACTGCACGACACCCACCGCATCACCCAATGCGCGATGTTCGACCAGTTCCCGTGGACACATCACATGGAGTCCGGGGTGTTGTTGACCCGGCGGTGATTGCGACCTGCCAGATGCGAAAAAGCCGTCTCGATAGACGGCTTTTTGTTTTCAAGGCAAATCACCCCGGCTGATTCTTCCGAAACTCGGTCGTAGTAATGCCCTTGTATCCCCAGTTATCCGTGTCGATTTCCTCGATCACGATGTGAGTCAGTTCCGGTGGCTTGCCGAGGACGCGTTGCAAAGTCTCGGTGATTTCGGCGATGACCTGGGCTTTCTGCTCGCGGGTCACGCCGTCACGGGTAATACGAACGCTGACGAAAGGCATGCTGCATCTCCTGCTCGACTGATTAAGAAAGGCTTACGGACGCCAGCGCACTGTATCCCTGTGCAGGCATCTGATAAATACTGATCGACACACTTCATTTGATCCCCGGTGTAATCAATCATGCAGCGACAATTCGACGATCTTCAATTGGGCAGCATCGAGCTGTTCTGCCTGGCCGCCGAGTCCGGCAGCTTCACCGCTGCGGCGTTGGTGGCGGGCGTTACGCCGGCGGCGGTGAGTCGATCGGTGTCGCGCATGGAAGAACGCCTGGGCGTGCGGCTGTTTGCGCGCACCACCCGCAGTGTCAACCTGACCGACAGTGGTCGGCGCTACTACGAAGAATGCCGCCAGGCCCTGGCGCAGCTGGTGGAAGCCCAGCGTGAAGTCATGGGCCAGCAACAAGTGCCGTCCGGCACCCTGCGCATCAGTATCCCGACCACCTATGCCCATCACCGGATCCTGCCGCTGATGCCGGCCTTTCGCGCACGGTTTCCGGCGGTGAAGGTCGAGTCGCACATCAGCAATCGCAATATCGATTTTGTTGGCGAAGGCTATGACATGGCGATTCGCGTGCGGGCGATTCCGGATTCCGGCCTGATCGCGCGCCCCCTGGAAGACGCCGCGCTGGTGATGATCGCCAGCCCCGAATACCTCAAACAGGCCGGCACGCCGCAAACTCTCGATGACTTGCAGCAGCACGAATGCATTCAGTACGAATTGCCCAGCAGTGGGCGGCGCATCGCGTGGTTGTTCAATGACCAGGGGGTGGAGCGTGAAATTCTGGCTGAGGGCAATTTCGTCTGTTCCGATGACGTGCTCGGCGGCGTGACGCTGGCCAAACATGGCGCGGGGCTGTTTCAGACCTACCGCTTCATCGTGGAAAAAGAGTTGGCCGAGGGCTCGCTGGTGGAGGTGCTCAAACCCTATGCCGGACGTTCGCGGCCGTTTACCTTGCTGTATCCGCAGAGTCGCCATATGCCTTTGAGATTGCGGGCATTTATTGATTTTCTGGTTGAGCATTTGCCTCGTTAAAAGATCGCAGCCTTCGGCAGCTCC
>DATMUG010000310.1:0-19809 GCA_035563915.1 Pseudomonas sp.
GGGCTTTATTGTATTTCCGAATATTCGCTGTACGAAATTTTCACAAAGCCTCCAAGACAATTCGCGCGCGTCGGCATGATCGAACAGTAATCAATGGCAATGCCACGATTGATCGTGCAACATTTGCGCACCGCGCAAACCCCGGGGTCAGGTAATTGGCCAACAGAGGGCAGGGCGCAGCTTTATTTTTGAAACTTCAACTTCCAATGGGTCCTAAAACGACATGGCAATCCCGGACGCCCTGAATCAGCAGCGAGCTTCTAGTCGCCTGCTGCAACCGACCGTCAAATCGCATCTGGCCTACACATTGTTGTGTGCCCTGGTCATGATGGTCATGTTCAGCCTGCTGCGCGTCGCGCTGCTGGTCTACAACCGCGAGATGATTCTCGATACGCCGGCCTCGACCTTTGTCGAAGCGTTCGCCAACGGCCTGCGTTTCGACCTGCGTCTGGTGGTGTACCTCAGCGTTCCGCTGCTGCTGGCACTGTTCAGTGCCCGGGCCATGGCTGCGCGCGGTTTCTTCCGTTTCTGGCTGACGGTGGCCTCCAGCATCGCGCTGTTCCTGGGCCTGATGGAGATGGATTTCTACCGTGAATTCCACCAGCGCCTGAACGGTCTGGTCTTCCAGTATGTGAAGGAAGACCCGAAAACCGTGATGAGCATGCTCTGGTACGGTTTCCCGGTGGTTCGCTACCTGCTGGCCTGGGCCGTGGGCACCTGGATTCTCAGCCTGGCATTCAAGGGCGCCGACCGCGCGACTCGCCCACGTGGTCCTTTCAGCGGCGGCAGCATCGGCGCTCGTCAGGTCGCCCCTTGGTACACCCGTGTCGCGGTATTTGTGGTTTGCCTGCTGATCTGTGTGGTCGCGGCCCGTGGTACGTTGCGCCAGGGCCCGCCAATGCGTTGGGGTGACGTCTACACCACCGACTCCAACTTCGCCAACCAACTGGGCCTCAACGGCACGCTGTCCCTGGTGGCGGCGGCGAAGAGCCGGATGTCCGAAGATCGCGACAACATCTGGAAAGCCACGTTGCCACAACCGCTGGCGCAGCAGACCGTGCGCGACATGCTGGTGATGAAGGACGACAAACTGGTCGATGGCGAGACCGCCGCGGTGCGTCGCGATTACACGCCGCCGGCCGACAAGACCCTGCCGATCAAGAACGTTGTCGTGATCCTGATGGAAAGCATGGCCGGTCACTCGGTGGGCGCACTGGGCGGCCCGGGTAACATCACTCCGTACCTGGACCAACTGTCGAAGGAAGGCCTGCTGTTCGACCGTTTCTTCTCCAACGGTACCCATACCCACCAGGGCATGTTCGCCACCATGGCGTGCTTCCCGAACCTGCCGGGTTTCGAATACCTGATGCAGACACCCGAAGGCAGCCACAAACTGTCCGGCTTGCCTCAGTTGCTCAGCGCCCGTCACTACGACGACGTCTATGTCTACAACGGCGACTTCGCCTGGGACAACCAGTCCGGTTTCTTCAGCAACCAGGGCATGACCAACTTCGTCGGACGTAACGATTTCGTCAATCCGGTATTCTCCGACCCGACCTGGGGCGTATCCGACCAGGATATGTTCGACCGTGGTCTGCAAGAGCTCAAAGCCCGCGACGGCAAGGACAAGAAACCGTTCTATGCCTTGCTGCAAACCCTGTCCAACCACACGCCATATGCCCTGCCGACGCCATTGCCGGTCGAGCGCGTGACTGATCGTGGCAGCCTGAACGAGCATTTGACGGCCATGCGTTACGCGGACTGGGCGCTGGGTCAGTTCTTTGAGAAAGCCCGCAAGGAGCCGTACTTCAAGGAAACCCTGTTCGTCATCGTCGGCGACCATGGCTTCGGCAACGAGCGTCAGATCACTGAAATGGACCTGGGTCGTTTCAACGTGCCGATGCTGATGATCGCGCCGGGCATCCAGGAAAAATTCGGCAAGCTTGACCACACCGTCGGCACTCAAGTCGACATCGTGCCAACCATCATGGGCCGGATCGGCGGGGAAGTGCGTCACCAGTGCTGGGGTCGCGACCTGCTCAACCTGCCGGAAGGCGATACCGGATTCGGTGTTATCAAGCCATCGGGTAGCGAGCAGACCACGGCTATCGTGACGGCGGACCAGATTCTGGTGTTGCCGAAAGACAAGGACATGGCGCCGAAGATGTACGCCTACGAACTGGGCGCCAAGCCGCATGCTGAGGTCATCCCCGATGCACCGCGTACCGCGGAGTTGCGCACCAAGCTGGAATCGTTCCTGCAAACGGCAACCAAGAGCCTGCTCGATAACACCGCCGGTGTGGTCGATGGCAAGCCGGATTAAGTAATCGCAGAAAAAAAAGAGGCCCTTTCAAGGGCCTCTTTTTTTTGCAGGCTGAAACTTCATATCTTCCCAAGTAACAACAGGATCAATATCACTACCAACACCACGCCGATGATGCCGGACGGGCCATAACCCCAGCTTCTGGAGTGTGGGAAGACCGGCAGACCACCGATCAGTAACAGGATCAGAATGATGAGTAGAATTGTGCCCATGTCTATTTCCTTGCTGTAAGTAGTCAGGAATGACCTAGTTGTTAAGGGTCAGCGGGAATTCAATTAATTCAGGCTGCTTAAAACTTCCGACTGCCGCGCTTCGCAGAAAATTCCAAGTTTTTTCCATGTTTTTCCAACATTGGAATATTTCGTTGCGCAAGCGCTAGTTGCCGACGTTTTGCTCGGGCCATTCAGCAATCTGATGGAGCGTGGGTCGAGCAGTATCCTTCGCTACACTGAGGCGCATCTTCCCCGGAACAACAAGGCTGTTAGCTATGCAAAATCGCATGATGATCACTGGTGCGGGCTCGGGCCTGGGTCGCGAAATCGCGCTGCGCTGGGCGCGTGAAGGTTGGCAGCTGGCCTTGTCCGATGTCAGCGAGCCGGGCTTGCAGGAAACCTTGAAACTGGTACGTGAAGCCGGCGGCGATGGCTTTATCCAGCGTTGCGACGTACGTGACTACAGCCAGTTGACCGCTTTCGCCCAGGCGTGTGAAGCGAAGCTCGGCGGCATCGATGTGATCGTCAACAACGCGGGTGTGGCGTCGGGCGGGTTTTTCAGTGAGTTGTCCCTGGAAGACTGGGACTGGCAGATCGCGATCAACCTGATGGGCGTGGTCAAGGGCTGCAAGGCCTTCCTGCCGCTGTTGGAAAAAAGCAAAGGCAGGATCATCAACATCGCGTCCATGGCAGCATTGATGCAAGGCCCGGCCATGAGTAATTACAACGTGGCCAAGGCCGGTGTGGTGGCGTTGTCGGAAAGCCTGCTGATCGAACTGGCCCACCAGCAAGTGGGTGTGCATGTGGTCTGCCCGTCGTTCTTCCAGACCAACCTGCTCGATTCATTCCGTGGCCCGACTCCCGCCATGAAGGCCCAGGTCGGCAAGTTGCTGGAAAGCTCGCCGATCAGCGCGGCCGATATTGCGGATTACATCTACCAACAGGTCGCCGCCGGTGAGTTCATGATTCTGCCTCACGAACAGGGTCGCATGGCCTGGGCACTCAAGCAGAAGAACCCACAGCTGCTGTACAACGAAATGACCATCATGGCGGACAAGATGCGCGCCAAGGCCAAACAAACCGCGGGCTGAGCTTGCCTGACAGCGACAGCCTCGTTAGGGTGGCCGCCACTGGCAACCCTCACGAGATGCTCGCATGCTCAACTACCTGTGGTTCTTCCTAGCCGCGCTGTTTGAAATCGCCGGCTGCTTCGCCTTCTGGATGTGGCTGCGCCAGGGCAAAAGCGTTTGGTGGGTGGTACCGGCGCTGCTCAGCCTGACCCTGTTCGCCCTGCTCCTGACTCGTATCGAGGCCACATACGCCGGCCGTGCCTACGCGGCTTACGGCGGTATCTACATCATTGCGTCCATTGGCTGGCTGGCGGTAGTCGAGCGGATCCGTCCGCTGGGCTCGGACTGGATCGGCGTAGCGCTGTGCGTGATCGGGGCGAGTGTCATCCTTTTCGGTCCGCGTTTTTCCGCTTCCTGAAGGATCTTTCCTGCATGATCGCGACCTGTCGGACGTTTCTGTCAGGAGGTCTGGTCGCAGCTTGTCAGTTCGGTCTGGATTACCGTTGTTGCCTTGTGGCGCTGCCATGCGCCGGGCATCTTCACGGTTCGGTAATCCTGAAGGACGAAGGCCATGCTAGTACTCAGTCGCTTTGTGGGCGAATTGATTTCAATCGGCGACAACATTTCCATACGCGTCGTTGCTGTCGATGGAAACAGCGTGCGTTTCGGCGTCGAGGCGCCGCGCAGCGTCACGGTGCACCGATCCGAGATCTATGAGCGAATCCGGCGCAAACAGTCCGAAAAGGAACAGTCAATCGAATAGATGTTTGGGTACGTCGTGCTTGAGCATCAACTGGCATTGCTCGCTTTCCGGATCGAAGACGATCAGTGCCTGGCCCTTGATCAGTGCCTGACGCACCCGCAGCACGCGGGTTTGCAGCGGCGTATCGTCGCCGTTGTCGGTGCCGTCGCGGGTGACGAAGTCTTCGATCAGGCGGGTCAGGGTGTCGACTTCAAGTTGGTCGTGGGGAATCAGCATAAGCACCTCGGCTAAACAATGACGGGATGCTACGGCGAATGTTGTGTTGCGGCTAGCTTGAGGTCATTTGTCGCCCGATCTGCCGCCTTCGCGGGCAAGCCCGCTCCCACAGGGATCTGCGGTGTGGATGCAGTTTGAGCATCACTGCAAAAAACTGTGGGAGCGGGCTTGCCCGCGAAGACGTCAGAACAGGCGCCGAGAGTTCCTGATTCAGTTCTCGGACCGCTGCCCCACCAGGCTATCCACCGAAGGCACCCGCGTATCACTCTCCATCTGCGTGTCATGTTCGATCTGATGACTGAACCGGTCCAGCGAACCCGTGGCGGGTTTTGCGTCGCTGGCGAACACGGGCGGGCTGAGTATGTAGGCGCCAAGCAGACGGCTCAGGGCGGCGAGGCTGTCGATATGGGTGCGTTCGTAGCCGTGAGTCGCATCGCAGCCGAAGGCGAGCAGGGCGGTACGGATGTCATGGCCGGCAGTCACTGCCGAATGGGCATCACTGAAGTAGTAACGGAACAGATCGCGCCGCACCGGCAATTCATTGTCGCTGGCCAGTCTCAGCAGGTGCCGGGACAAGTGATAGTCATAGGGCCCGCCGGAATCCTGCATCGCAATGCTCACGGCGTGTTCACTGGAATGCTGACCGGGTGCGACCGGGGCGATGTCGATACCGACGAATTCGCTGACGTCCCAGGGCAGTGCCGCCGCCGCGCCGCTACCGGTCTCCTCGGTGATGGTGAACAGTGGGTGACAGTCGATCAACAGCTCTTCACCGCTGTCGACGATGGCTTTCAAGGCCGCCAGCAGCGCTGCGACACCGGCCTTGTCATCCAGATGGCGGGCGCTGATATGGCCGCTTTCGGTGAACTCCGGCAAGGGGTCGAAGGCGACGAAATCACCGACGCTGATCCCCAGGGAATCGCAATCTGCGCGGGTCGCGCAGTAGGCGTCCAGGCGCAATTCAACGTGATCCCAACTGATGGGCATTTCATCCACGGCGGTGTTGAAGGCGTGTCCGGATGCCATTAGCGGCAATACGCTGCCACGGATCACGCCGTTGTCGGTGAACAGGCTCACCCGACTGCCCTCGGCGAAACGGCTGGACCAGCAGCCGACCGGTGCGAGGGTCAGGCGGCCGTTGTCCTTCACTGCGCGCACCGCTGCACCGATGGTGTCCAGATGCGCGGAAACGGCGCGGTCGGGGCTATTTTTCTTGCCCTTGAGCGTGGCGCGGATTGTGCCTCGGCGGGTCAATTCGAACGGGATACCCAGTTCTTCAAGGCGCTCGGCGACGTAGCGCACGATGGTATCGGTGAACCCGGTGGGGCTGGGAATGGCGAGCATTTCCAGCAGGACTTTTTGCAGGTAATTCAGATCCGGTTCGGGGTATTGAGTGGTCATGGAAACTCCTGATGGGTTGAGCGCATCGATGGTTTCGATGAGGGAAATTTTTGTTGCCTGTGCCGCCGTCTTCGCGAGCAAGCCCGCTTCCACAGGGGAATGCGTTGAATGTGGGAGCGGGCTTGCTCGCGAAGAGGCCAGTCCAGTCAATACATCACTTGCAGGCCACCGGCTGACTATGCGGAAACAATAAATCCACAAACCGCTCAGCCGTCGGCTGCGGCTCATGGTTGGCCAGCCCGGCCCGTTCATTGGCTTCAATAAACACATAGTCCGGTTGATCGGCAGCTGTCACCATCAAGTCGAGCCCGACCATGGGGATGTCCAGCGCCCGCGCAGCGCGAACCGCGGCATCCACCAGCGTCGGGTGCAGGATCGCGGTGACGTCTTCGAGCACCCCGCCTGTATGAAGATTCGCCGTACGCCGTACGAATAAATGCTCGCCCGCCGGCAAAATGCTGCTGTAGTCGTAACCGGCCGCGTGCAAGGTGCGCTGGGTCTCGGAGTCCAGCGGGATCTTGCTCTCCCCACTGGTAGCCGCCTGGCGCCGTCGGCTCTGGGCTTCGATCAGCGCACCAACCGAGTGCTGACCATCGCCCACCACTTCAGCCGGGCGGCGAATCGCAGCAGCAACCACCTCGAAACCAATCACCAGAATCCGCAGGTCGAGGCCTTCATGGAAGCTTTCCAGCAGCACACGGCTATCGAATCGGCGGGCCGCTTCGATGGCCTGCTGAACGTCTTCGATGGTCTGCAAATCCACGGCCACGCCTTGCCCTTGCTCACCATCCAGGGGTTTGACCACCACCCGTTGATGCTCATCGAGAAACGCCAGGTTGTCGTCAGCATTGCCCGCCTGTTGCTGCGCGGGCAGGTTCAGGCCGGCAGCCTTGAGTGTTTTGTGCGTCAGGCTTTTGTCCTGGCACAACGTCATGCTGATTGCGCTGGTCAGGTCACTCAGGGATTCTCGGCAGCGTACCCGACGTCCGCCATGGCTCAAGGTGAACATCCCGGCATCGGCATCGTCGACTTGTACATCGATGCCACGTCGCAGCGCTTCTTCGACGATGATCCGTGCGTAGGGATTGAAGTCCGCTTCGGGACCGGGACCCAGAAACAGCGGCTGATTGATGCCGTTCTTGCGCTTGATGGCAAAGGTCGAGAGGTTGCGAAAACCGAGTTTGGCGTACAGGTTTTTCGCCTGACGGTTGTCGTGCAGTACCGACAGATCGAGGTAACTCAACCCGCGACTCATGAAGTGCTCGATCAAATGCCGCACCAGTACCTCGCCGACGCCGGGTCGCGAGCAGTGCGGATCCACCGCCAGGCACCAGAGGCTGCTGCCGTTTTCCGGGTCGTTGAACGCCTTGTGATGATTGAGGCCCATGACGCTGCCAATCACCGCGCCACTGTCCTCGTCTTCGGCCAGCCAGTACACCGGGCCGCCCAAATGATGCGGTGTCAGCAATGTGGCATCAATCGGCAGCATGCCGCGCGCCTGATACAGCTGATTGATCGCCTGCCAGTCCGTCTCGCTTTGCGCGCGACGAATGCGAAAGCCGCGAAACACGCGTGTCGCCTGGCGGTAATCGCTGAACCACACACGCAAGGTGTCGGACGGGTCGAGAAACAACTGGGTTGGTTCCAGACCCAGTACTTGCTGGGGCGCGGCGACGTACAGCGCGATGTCGCGCTCGCCTGGCTGCTCATTGAGCAGTTCCTGGGCGAGGCTCGCCGCATCGGCAAAGGTGTGGCCGATCAGCAACCGGCCCCAGCCGCAATGCACCGCGATCGGCGCAGCACCCAATTTGCTGCCGTCTTCGGCCAGGCGCGCCTGCAAGCGTTCGTAGGAGGGCGTCTGACCTCGCAACAAGCGTTGGCTGATGGCCGTAGCATGAGGTTTCATCGATCAGATTCCTTGTTCGCTCAGCCACAGATTCAGGGCTGCCAGTTGCCAGAGTTTGGAACCACGCAACGGGGTCAACTGACCTTGCGGGTCGGTCAACAGGCGGTCGAGCATGGCTGGGTTGAACAGGCCGCGATCCTGGCTCGGATCGAGCAACAGTTCGCGCACCCAATTCAAGGTGTCGCCTTGCAAGTGCTTGAGGCCCGGGACCGGGAAGTAACCTTTTTTGCGATCGATCACCTCGCTCGGGATCACCCTGCGCGCCGCTTCCTTGAGCACCTGTTTACCGCCGTCCGGCAGCTTGAACTGGCCCGGAATCCGCGCCGATAACTCCACCAGGCGATAGTCTAGAAACGGCGTACGCGCTTCCAGGCCCCAAGCCATGGTCATGTTGTCGACGCGTTTGACCGGGTCGTCCACCAGCATCACCGTGCTGTCCAGGCGCAAGGCTTTGTCCACCGCGGCGTCGGCACCGGGTTGAGCGAAATGTTCTTTGACGAAGTCACCGGCGGCGTCATTCGCGGTCAGCCATTGCGGCTGCACGGTGGCAGCGTAGTCGTCGTAACTGCGGTCGAAAAACGCTTTGCGATAGGCCGCGTAAGGATCGTCGGCGCCGTCGACCTGTGGATACCAGTGGTAGCCGGCAAACAGCTCATCGGCACCCTGGCCGCTCTGCACGACCTTGCAGTGCTTGGCCACTTCCCGGGACAGCAGGTAAAAGGCGATGCAGTCATGGCTGACCATCGGCTCGCTCATCGCACGGAACGCGGCAGGCAGTTGCTCGATGATTTCTTTTTCATCAATGCGCAACTGATGGTGATGGGTGCCGTAGTGTTGGGCGATCAGGTCTGAATACTGGAATTCATCACCGCGCTCGCCGCCGGCATCCTGGAAACCGATGGAGAAGGTCGACAGGTTTTCCACGCCAACCTCACGCAGCAGGCCCACAAGCATGCTCGAATCGACACCGCCGGACAGCAGCACGCCGACGTCGACCGCCGCGCGCTGACGAATCGCCACCGCCTCGCGGGTGCTGTCGAGCACGCGGTCGCGCCAGTCTTCCAGAGTCAGATTTTTTTCATCGGCATGTGGGCCGTAGGGCAGGGTCCACCAGGTTTTCTGCTCGGTGCGGCCATCTGCCTCAATTCGCATCCAGGTGGCAGGCGGCAGCTTCTCGATACCCGCCAGCAAGGTACGCGGCGCCGGCACCACGGCGTGGAAGTTCAGGTAGTGGTTAAGCGCAACCGGATCGAGGATCGGATTGATGTCACCGCCCTTGAGCAACGCCGGCAGGGAAGAGGCGAAACGAAGGCGCTGACCGGTACGCGACAGGTAGAGCGGTTTGACGCCCAAGCGGTCGCGGGCGATGAACAGGCGTTGGGCATCGCGATCCCAAATGGCGAAAGCGAACATGCCGTTGAGTTTCGGCAGCAGCGCTTCACCCCAGGCATGGAATCCCTTGAGCAGCACTTCGGTATCGCCCTCCGAATAGAAGGCGTAGCCAAGGCTTTCCAGTTCGCTGCGCAATTCCGGGAAGTTGTAGATCGCGCCGTTGAAGGCCAGGGACAGACCCAATTGATGGTCGATCATCGGTTGGGCCGAGCGATTCGACAGATCCATGATTTTCAGGCGTCGATGACCCAAGGCAATCGGCCCCTGACTGTGAAAACCCCAGGCATCGGGGCCGCGTGGCGCCAGGTGATGGGTGATTCGTTCAATGGCTGCAAGGTCTGCAGGTTGATGGTCAAAACGTAACTCGCCAGCTAATCCGCACATAAATTCCTTACCGGTTTTTCCGTTGGGGAGGGTCAATCGTTACCGAGCCAAAACGGCACGTACTCAGAAACTGACCTGCCTCGGTAATGGGAGTTTTAGACCGATCGGTTATAAGCAGGCGTAGCGGGCTGGATGGCAGGAAGGCATACCTGCGCATTGTGGGGCGGTATTTATTGATGGGATGCATGCAAGTAACTGCTGGGAGGCACGCCAGTTCGAGCCGGTATTCGAATTATTCAATGCCAGTCGGGCTTCATAAACTGGGCGCCTCTTAATGCAATAAGGATATTGCTCATGCAACCCAAGACACCCAAACCCGCCCCCACCGCAGTGCCAATGACTGCCGCCCAACGTCTGGAGGCATTGTTGGAGCACACTGGCGATCTGGACAAGGCGCAAGTGCTGCAGGCGTCTATTCCTGAATGGCTGGCGACGGAGGATCTGAAAACAGTGCAGGCGCTGAAGGCCGCCTTCGAAGAGTCTTTTCTGGCGCAAGCCAAGGCCAAAACGGCGCTCGAAAGGCTCAAGCCGCTGGATGAGTTCTGCAAAGAGGAACTGACCCGCTTTTTCAAGGCGAAATGGACGTTCAATTTCGATGTCGAGCGGGACACGTTGGACCTCTTCCAGAAAGAGTATTCGTCAACGGGAATGTTCCCTCTCGGTTTCAAGGTTAACGTAGACATCATCTCCCGCAGCTTGCTTCAGGCGGGCATGGAAAACTTCACCGCCGCTGAGGCGAGGAGCGGTGGAATGGCGGCGGGCTCAGTCATAAGAGTCGCAGGGAAAGCCCGTTCAGGTGCCGAAGCAACGCCCGAAAAATTCGCGGCGTTGTGTCGTGAACTCGATCTGGGGGCTCGTTATCAACGCCATATCGACGAGGCCCTGGCGTTGCCGGCCAAGCCTGTACAAGGTGAAGGTGGGCCAGTCGAGGGGCCTGCCTCGGCGGCTGACATTCGTCGGCTGAAGGTGTTGGACCTGCTAGTCGCCCTGCATATGGCCTATCTGAAAAAAGACATCACCCAGGCTGTTTATACGATGCTGCTGAGTGTGATCGAACAGGATGTCCCTGCGGCTCAAACCAAGGGCGCGCTGTTTGATGGCAGGCCGGTGCTTTGGCAAGGACTGACGATTCATGGCATCAGCCTCAGTGGGGTATTGGTATTTACCAAGGTCTCCATCGATACCGATTCGAAAGCCAGGTGTGTGGTTTACATGCCAAACGAACCCCGGCGACCGCTGTATGAATACGCTTCGCTGGATGAGTTCAAGACCTACCTCACCCTCAAACTGCAAACCCCGCAATACAGAAAGTCTTTCGCGAACCAGTACCTGCAGGGCCACGATAAAACCGGGTTCTTTACCGCCTTTGATAAAGACAAGGTCTTGGGGACGCTGGCTGCCGCGTCCGCCGACACCTGTCCAGGGGATTTTCTCTTCAGTGCATTTGTCGAAAAAAACCAGGAAGACGCGCGAGTCCTTGCTATCCCCACCAGTGACGTCGACGCGCAACAACGGGAAAAAACCATTGAGCTATTGCTCGATGGCGGACTTTTGCTGTTGAACGCGGCTGCTTTTTTCGTCCCTGTGATCGGCCAGGCGATGTTGGTGGCGGCCGTGGTGGATATCGTCAGCGAGGTGTATGAAGGCGTGTCTGACTGGACGCATGGCGAACGGCACGAGGCGCTGACTCATTTGCTGAACGTGGTGGAGAACCTTGCGCAACTGGCAGCGTTTGCCGCGGGCGGAAAAATCATCTCGACTGTTGTCAGCAAGGGCGTGAAAGAGCAGGCGGCATTCTTCGATGGTTTCGAGGCCATCACCCGCGCGGATGGCAAAGCAAGATTATGGAAACCCGACCTCGAACCCTATAAGCAGACAAGGACTCTGCCTGCAGATTTGCAGCCCGATTCCGAAGGGATCTACCGGCATGCCGGACAGACGTCGATCGTCATGGATGACGCACCCTATGAAGTCACCCGCAACACTGAGCAGTCGCCATGGACACTAAATCATCCTCTGCGCACCGATGCATTCCAGCCTGCCGTCGAGCGAGGTGTGGAAGGTGGCTGGCGACATGTGTATGAGCATGCACACGAATGGCGCGACGGTGCTTATGCGCTGAGGCGCACCGTCCCGCGGTTGAGTCGTCTGGGCAGTGATCTGGAAGCGGTCGCCGAAATCACCGACGTGACGCCAGACAAATTGCACCATCTCCATGAAAGCAATCTCGGGTTGCCGCAGCGCATCAAAGACTGTGCCGAGCGTTTTGCAATCGACCGGCGTATCAGCGAGATGATTGAGGCAATGAAGCGTGGAGAGGCCACGAACACGGATTTTGTTCAGGAGCAACTGCATACCCTGCCCAGGTTGCCGGGCTGGCCGGAGGAGCGCTTCATTGAAGTGCTCGACGAGAAAGACCAGGTCGTGTCGCGCTTCCCCGAGACCGCGCCACGCGATGATGACGACAAAAGCGTGCATGTTCGTCAAGCAGATCTGGATTCGGGTGATTTGCTCGATACCGTTATCTCGGGCCTCTATAAGCGCGAAGTCGAGGACATCATTGGGAGTTCGACAACAGTTTCGAAAGCGCAGCTGCTGGCAAAGAAGATCGCGACAAGCCTGGAGAGCAATCGCCAGCCGCTGTTCGAGTGGCTCTATAAAACCTGGGACGGCACGGGCACCGGTGACGTGGCGACACTGCGTGAACTGGCCACCGACCTTCCCGTACGCATGAGTGAGGAGTTGCTCGATAGCGCCTCTGGCAGGGATCGCAGTTTTCTGTACGACCGCAAGGTTCTTGGCGTGGAACTCTCCGGACAGGTCCACGAGGCGCAGGCCACGCTAAGGCAGGACCGCGCACTCACGGGTTTGCATCAGCCGCGACTGGCCAATGCCGATACCGAAAAACTGACGCTCGGATTGATGGATCGGCTGCAAGGTTGGGATGAAGGCTTTCGACTCGAAGTACGACAGGGGTCAGTGACCGGTACCTTGCTGGACAGCGTGGGCGAGGCACAGGCGCAATCGCGCGGGGTCATCGTCAAGACGTCCACCGGCTATCAGGTCACCCAAAACCCGGGCAATGGGTCTTCGACCCTGACCAGGGACACGCTGATTGAGGCGATACTGGATGCATTGCCTGCCACCCGGCGCGGCCGCATGGGCTTTACTGGCGAGGGTACATTGGATGTCGCGACACTTCGATCACGCCTTTTGACGGCCGCCACCGGCGATACGGCGCGTACCCGGCGGATACTGCGAGGTGAACGAAGCGAAACACCCAATCCTCTTTCAGCCTGTATCCAGGCCGATCCTCCCGCTACGAGCCCCCACGCACGGGGTTTGATTCGCAAAGTCAAAAAGCTCTACCCACTGTTCGATGATGACAGGATTTCCACGTTTCTCGACAACGCCGGCAGTACCCCGATACAACGGGTGGAACGCGTCAAGGCGCTGGAGTTGCAGCTGAAGAAGCTGCGTCAGGCGCTACACACTTGGCGTGACGATGAAGTGCAAATGAAGAAGTTGCCGGGCAGGCTCAAAGATATTCGTATCAACCGCCGACAGGTGGCCAAAGACATCGAAAACTGCTGGCGCCGGGTAACGCGACATGACCAGCCTTCTACAACACTCGTGCTGGCGCGCAGACCGGTGGGCCCGTTACCGACGCTGACCGAGCAGGATGTCGCCCATGTGCTCCACCTTTCAATCAAGGACATGCGGGCCGGCGATGAGCTGGCGTATTTCCTCAAACCCTTCAAAGGGCTTGTGACGCTGGAACTGGACCGTAATCAACTCACACGATTGCCTGAGGTGTTGTCGCACATGCCCGACCTCAGGCATTTGCGTCTGGACGGTAATCAAATAAAACTGACTGAACACACGTTGCGCAAACTGGCTGACATGCGCCATTTGATCACCTTGGGGCTCAGCGGCAATCACTTGGGCGCCACGGTCGATGTCAGCAAAATGACGAAACTGCGATCGCTTTTTCTAGACGGTACCCACACCACGGAATTACCTGGGGGGCTTTTCAGCTCGCCAAGTATGGACAACGTGAACCTGCAAGATAATCAGATTCGGGAATTACCGGACTGGCTATTCCAGGTCCCTAATCGATTCGCCGCAACACTTAACCTGAGCGATAACCCCTTATCGGTGGCGAGCCAAACGAAACTGGAAAGTTTTCGGGACAATACGGGTATCGGGATGGGGTTTTTTGACAATAGGGACATGCTGGTCAGCGAGCAACGGGCTCGAGATCTGTGGATGCCAAAACCGGTTGAACAAACCTATGCCAGTCGTAATCGTGCATGGCTGGCGCTTAGAAACGAACCCGATGCGGATAAATTCTTCGAGTTGCTCAGAGAGCTCGCAAGTTCGGCAGACAACCGTTTTGTGCACGAAGATATGACCCGGCGGGTCTGGGGCGTCATTGAGGCGATGCAGACAGACGCGGTGTTATGCGCTCAATTGCTGTCGATGATGGAAAGAGCCAATTGCGCGGATGCCGCCGCCACCATTTTCAGTAACCTTGAAGTGACTGTGGCGCTCGACAGGGTGCTTCGGTTATCCGTCAATGCCCATGATCAGGCGGCTCGGTTGCTAGAGCTCGGGCGCCACATGTTTCGCCTGGATAAACTCAACGCAATCGCTCGGGATCATGCCCGGGCCAGAAACCCGCTCGAAGCGGTGGAGGTGGAGCTGGCCTATCGTGTCGGCCTGGCGGAGAGACTTGAGCTTTTTGGCCAACCTCAGCATATGCGGTTTACATCGTCCAGCCGCGTAGCACCGGCGGATCTGGATAACGCCTTCAAAAAAGTCCTCGAGGCAGAGGCTTCACCTGAGTTATCGACGTATCTCGGTAGCTGCCCGTTCTGGAGAGACTTTTTGCGAGAACATCATGGCCGGCAATTCACTGACCTGAACGCGCCTTTTCATGCTCGCCTGGAGACGGCCGCGGAAAACGATCCGACGTCAGGCGCGGACTATCGCGCAGAAGTGGACCGCATTGTGGCTGAACAAAATACCGCTGAGACCGCTTTGTTGAAGCGTCTGACCGAGGCGGCCATGGAGGCTGAAAAGTCCGGAGCTTGTTTTGCCCTGGATTGAACGCCTCAGCCTTTGCCTCGAATCAAGCGACGCAAGGCAAAGCGGTTCGGATGACAGGCCTCGGCCACGGCCCTTGGCAATGGCAGTGGTTCGTTATCCAGCCAGGCGGCGAGTAATTCGCCCGACAGCGGCGCGGTGATCAGTCCTCTGGAACCGTGGCCGCTATTGACGTAGAAACCGTCCAGCCAGGGACAAGGGATGTCGGGTGTTTGCCGGGCATCCTTTTTCAAGACGCCGTAGGCATCGGCGAAGGCCAGGCTGTCAGCCAGCGGGCCGACAATCGGCAAGTAATCCGGGCTGGTACAGCGAAACGCGGCGCGCCCCTCGAGTGCTTCAGGTTGCAGAGTGTTCGCGCCAAGCCGGGCGACAAGATCCGGCGAGATTTCTTCGAGCATTTGCAGGTTGCCGGCGTGCTCGGCGACTGTCGGCGTGAGGTCGTCGTTATTGAAATCGAAACTGGCACCCAGCGTATGTTCACCCAGGCGTGCCGGGGCTACATAACCTTCAGCGCAAACCACGGTGCTCAGGCATTGGCTTTCAAGTGTCTGGGGCAGGCGAGTGATCTGTCCGCGAATGCGCTTGAGCGGCAACTCGTTGCTGAAGGAAAAGCGCTTGATCTCGGCGGCACCGGCCAGCACCACCACGGGCGCATCGGCCAGTAACCTGTCTCCCTCCCACGCTTGCCACTGTCCGTCCACACGACGCAGTTCCAGCACGTCGTGATGGGTCAGCAGCTCAATATTCGATTGTGCCGACTGCCATTGGCACAGGGCGGGCGGATGCACCCAACCGCCTTCGGGGTAAAACAGGCCCCCCGACGGCAACGCGATACCGGCACGAGCTTCGGCCTGCGCTTGATCGAGGGTGTGCAGCAAGTCTTCGGGAAACGCCGCCGCCAATTGCGCCTGACGCTCGGCTTCCTTGGCATTGAACGCCAGTTGCAAGACCCCGCAATCGTCCCAGTCCACGCCCCGTTGCAACTGTTCAAGCAGGCGTCGGGTGTAACCGAAGCCGCTGACAATCAGTTGCGACAATGCTGTGCCATGGGCCGACAACTTGAGGTAAAGCACGCCTTGAGGATTGCCCGACGCCTCCTGCGCAGGTGCAGCGTGTCGCTCCAGCAAGCTGACTTGCCAACCCCGCGCGGCGAGGCTTGCAGCCGTTGCACAGCCGGCCAGACCAGCGCCGATCACCAGTGCACGGTGTGCTCCAGTCAGCGGCGTCGGTCGTGCAAACCACGGTTTGGTCACGGCAGGTTTCGGGGCTTCTTCAGGCCAGCCGATGAACGCGCCCCGCAGGATTTCCCATTTGTGGCCAATACCCGGCGTGCGTTTCATCTTGAAACCGGCGGCGTTGAGCAAACGCCGTACCCAGCCGGTGCTGGTGAAGGTGCTGATTGTCGCATCGGGCGCTGACAGACGTGCCAGCTCGGCGAACAGTTCGGCGGTCCACATGTCGGGGTTTTTCGCCGGGGCGAAACCATCGAGAAACCAGGCGTCGATCTGTGCATCGAGTTGCGGCAGTTGCTCCAGGGCATCGCCGATCAGCAGGGTCAGCGTTACGCGACCGTTATCCAGCACCAAACGCTGAAAGCCCTGGTGAATGGCCACGTACTGCGCCAGCAGTTGATCGGCAAACACCTTGAGTTCGGGCCACAGCGCCAAGGCACGTTGCAGATCGGCAGGGCTCAACGGATACTTTTCGACGCTGACAAAATGCAGTCGGGCACCGGAGACCGCATGCTGTTCGAACAACTGCCAGGCGCAGAGGAAATTCAACCCGGTGCCGAAACCGGTTTCGCCAATCACCAGCCTCCCACCCACCGGCAACGCGGCAAAGCGTTCACGCAATGTGTTTTGTTCAAGGAAGACGTAGCGGGTTTCGTCCAGCCCGGACTGGTTTGAGAAATACACATCGTCGAACACCCGCGAACGCGGGAGCCCTAGTTCGTCCCAATCGAGTTGGGCGTGGGGCATTACAGGTTTCATGGCAGGCTCGGCAACGGCAAGGCGGCCATTCTAGCCGATCGCCACTGCAATGATGCCTGCCACCCTGTAGGAGCGAGCAGGCTCGCTCCTACAGGAAAGGGAATTTTATCCACTGACCATGGGCCCAATCCGCTAGTCTTGCTCAGATCTGGAAGGGAGCCATTCATGTTCGAATCCGCCGAAATAGATCACATCATCGACAAAGAAACCTACGAAGCCGAAGTGCCGGCCCTGCGCGAAGCCTTGCTCGAAGCGCAGTTCGAACTTCAGCAGCAAAAACGCTTCCCGGTGATCATCCTGATCAATGGCATCGAGGGGGCGGGTAAGGGTGAGACGGTCAAGCTGCTCAATGAATGGATGGACCCGCGGCTGATCGAGGTCCGCACCTTCGATCGGCAAACCGATGAAGAACTGGCCCGGCCACCGGCCTGGCGCTATTGGCGGATGCTGCCGGCCACGGGGCGCATGGGGGTTTTCTTCGGCAACTGGTACAGCCAGATGCTGCAGGCGCGGGTCCATGGCGAGATCAAGGACCCTCGGCTCGATCAGGCCATCAATGGGGCCGAGCGCCTGGAAAAGATGCTGTGCGATGAAGGCGCGCTGATCTTCAAGTTCTGGTTCCACCTCTCCAAAAAGCAAATGAAGGCGCGCCTCAAGGCCTTGGCCGATGACCCGCTGCACAGCTGGCGCATCAGTCCGCTGGACTGGCAGCAATCTCAGACCTACGACAAGTTCGTGAAGTACGGCGAGCGCGTACTGCGCCGCACCAGTCGCGACTACGCGCCCTGGCATGTCATCGCCGGGCTGGATCCGCATTACCGCAGTCTGGTGGTGGGCAAGATCCTGCTTGAAGGTCTGCAAGGCGCCCTGAAACGACCGCAAATCCATCCCGAAAAAGTCAGCGCCGCGCCGGTGTTCCCCAGTGTCGATCAACGCAATCTGCTCGACAGCCTCGACCTGACCTTGCATCTGGACAAAGATGACTATGAGGAGCAACTGATTACCGAACAGGCCCGTTTCTCTGGGTTGATGCGCGATAAACGCATGCGCCGTCACGCTTTGGTGGCGGTGTTCGAGGGCAACGACGCGGCAGGCAAGGGCGGGGCGATCCGTCGAGTGGCGGCGGCACTGGACCCACGCCAATACAACATCGTGCCGATTGCCGCGCCGACAGAAGAGGAACGGGCGCAGCCATATCTCTGGCGCTTCTGGCGGCATCTGCCAGCGCGGGGCAAATTCACGGTGTTTGACCGTTCCTGGTACGGCCGGGTACTGGTTGAGCGCATCGAAGGGTTTTGCAGCCCGGCGGATTGGTTGCGCGCTTACAGCGAGATCAACGACTTCGAAGAGCAGCTCGCGGACGCCGGCGTCATTGTCGTCAAGTTCTGGCTGGCCATCGACAAGCAGACGCAAATGGAGCGTTTCCAGGCGCGGGAGGAAATCCCCTTCAAACGCTTCAAGATCACCGAGGATGACTGGCGCAATCGCGAAAAGTGGGATGACTATCGCGCCGCTGTTGGAGACATGGTCGACCGCACCAGCACCGAAATTTCGCCCTGGACGCTGGTGGAAGCCAACGACAAGCGCTGGGCCCGGGTCAAGGTCTTGCGCACGATCAATCAGGCGCTCGAGCAAGCCTTCGACCGGTCCGACCGACATGAGCGCAAGGAGAAGAAGGACAAGAAGTGAGGCGATGGTCGCGCATACGCGGGGTGAATGATTGTCGCGATCGGTAATTGGGTGGGCTTATGCTCGGTCCACTCTCAACCGACAACAACAATGAGGTATGCCATGCGTGAAGTGGTGATCGTCGACAGCGTACGGACCGGCCTGGCCAAATCCTTTCGCGGCAAGTTCAACCAGACCCGCCCGGATGACATGGCGGCGCATTGCGTCAACGCCTTGCTGGCGCGAACCGGCATCGACCCGGCCAGCGTCGAAGACTGCATCGTCGGTGCCGGTTCCAACGAAGGTGCCCAGGGCTACAACATCGGGCGCAACGTCGCGGTGCTGTCGCAGTTGGGCACCGGTACCGCGGGCATGACCCTCAACCGTTTCTGTTCATCGGGCCTGCAGGCGATTGCGATCGCCGCCAACCAGATCGCCTCGGGTTGCAGCGACATCATCGTGGCCGGCGGGGTCGAGTCGATCAGCCTGACCATGAAAAGCGTCAACACGGATAACCTGATCAACCCATTGCTCAAGGAGCAGGTGCCGGGCATCTACTTCCCGATGGGCCAAACTGCCGAAATCGTCGCTCGCCGTTACAACGTCAGCCGCGAAGAACAGGATCTGTACGCGCTGCAAAGCCAGCAACGCACTGCTCTGGCCCAGGTCAGTGGGCTGTTCGATGATGAAATTGTGCCAATGACCGTTAAGTATCGCGTGGAAGACAAGGCAACAGGCCAGGTGCAGATCCTCGACGGCGTGGTTGATCGCGATGATTGCAATCGCCCGGACACTACATTGGAAAGCCTGGCCGCTTTGAAACCGGTCTTCGCCGAAGACGGCTCGGTGACTGCAGGCAACTCTTCCCAGTTGTCTGATGGTGCCTCCATGACGCTGGTGATGAGCCTGGAAAAGGCTTTGTCGCTGGGCTTGAAACCCAAGGCATTCTTCCGCGGCTTTGCCGTGGCCGGTTGTGAGCCGGATGAAATGGGCATCGGTCCGGTGTTCTCCGTGCCCAAACTGCTCAAGGCCAAGGGTTTGCAGATGGCTGACATCGATCTGTGGGAGCTCAACGAAGCGTTTGCCTCGCAGTGCCTGTACGCACGCAATCGACTCGAGATCGATAACGCGAGGTACAACGTCAACGGCGGCTCGATTTCCATCGGCCATCCCTTCGGCATGACCGGTTCGCGTCAGGTCGGGCACCTCGTTCGCGAGTTGCAGCGGCGCAATCTGCGTTACGGCATCGTGACCATGTGCGTGGGGGGCGGGATGGGGGCGACGGGGTTGTTTGAGGCAGTTCGTTAAGCCAGGAAGTTTTTTGTCGTTTATCAGATAGCTTTCGCGAGCAAGCCCGCTCCCACATTTTGACCG
>DATMUG010000311.1:0-2642 GCA_035563915.1 Pseudomonas sp.
TGTGGGAGCGGGCTTGCTCGCGAAGACGTCAGAACAGTCAGTACAAAAGCCGGATCCACCTTTAATCCGAACGACTCAATGACGTCCAAAGCAACTGCGCCGCATACCCCCGATACGGCCGCCACGCTTCAGCCCGCGACAGCAACTGACTTGCCGTCACCGCCTCGCCCTCAAGCGCCGCCAACGCATTGATCAACCCCACATCCCCGTTCGGAAACCCATCCATCTCACGCAACTGTCGCAGGGCAACATACTGTGCGGTCCAATTGCCAATGCCGTACAACGCCAGCAACCGCGCCACCCCGCCCTGACGATCCGGCGCGAACAGCAACGGATCGTCCAGCAGCGCCTGGGCCACGCCAGACAGGGTTCGGCCACGGCTTTTCGGCATGCCCAGTGTCGCCAGGTCCGCCGCCGCCAACACCCCGGCCTCGGGAAACACATGGGTCAAGCCTCCACGCGGCGAAGCCAGCGGCGCACCATACTGCGCCACCAGTTTTCCCGCCAACTTGATCGCCGCCGCCACCGTGATCTGCTGGCCCAGCACCGCGCGAATCGCCAGTTCCAGCCCATCCCATGCCCCGGGAACCCGCAACCCCGGACGCTGGGCAATCAATCGCGCCAGCAAAGGGTCAACCGCCAGCTGTCGATGGATGCTGCTCAGGTCAGCATCCAGGTCGAACATTCGCCGCAATCGAGCGACGATCTCGGGCACCGCCGTCGGGTCGGGAAAATCCAGCGACAGTTCCAGTGAGTCCATCGCCTGCGGCCTGATCGACAGGGTGCCGTGAACACCGTTCAAACCGATGCTGCGCGAGTAGACACCGTCCACCACCTCTTCCATGCCGGCAATCGCTCGCGCCGACAGGAAACCGAGCATGGCGGGCCAGTCATAGGGTGGTTGAAATTTCAGCGACAGCTTCATAAACCCACGAGCCTTTTCCTTTCGCGTGTGATTCGAAATCCCGGTGAATGTTACCCAAGATTTCACCAATCGCCCGCCCCAAGGCATACTTGCCACCCTCCGCACTGCAGAACCCGAAACCGCCCCATGCGTATCCACGTCAGCTTCATCGACCGCGTCGGCATTACCCAGGAAGTCCTGGCTTTGCTCGGTGGACGCAATCTCAATCTGGATGCGGTGGAAATGGTTCCGCCCAACGTCTACATCGACGCCCCGACCCTGAGCCCGCAAGTGCTCGAAGAGTTGCGCGATGCCTTGCTCAGCGTGCGCGGCGTGCAGGCGATGACCGTGGTCGACATCCTGCCCGGCCAGCGCCGACACTTGCAGCTCGACGCCTTGCTCGCGGCCATGACCGATCCGGTGCTGGCGCTGGACAGTGCTGGCAAGGTGCTGCTGGCCAACCCCGCGCTGATTGCCCTGTACGGTCGCGAGCCGGCGGGTGAAAGCGTAGCGGACCTGTTCGCCGACCCGGCATTGCTCGACACCCTGCTCGAACACGGATTTCGCTTGCCGCTGCGGGAAATCACCGTCAATGGCCAGACACTGTTGCTGGACGCCACGCCCATCACCGACGCCGGCGCCCTGCTGACCCTGTATCAACCGAACCGCATTGGCGAACGCCTGTCGGCACTGCACCACGACCATGCCGAAGGCTTCGACGCGCTGCTGGGCGAGTCGCCGGTCATTCGCACCCTCAAGGTTCGCGCGCAGCGCGTGGCGGCCCTCGATGCGCCGCTGCTGATCCAGGGCGAAACCGGCACCGGCAAGGAACTGGTGGCCCGTGCCTGCCACGCCATCAGCGCCCGGCACAACGCGCCATTTCTGGCGTTGAACTGTGCGGCATTACCGGAGAACCTCGCCGAAAGCGAACTGTTTGGCTACGCCCCCGGTGCCTTCACCGGCGCACAGCGGGGTGGCAAGCCCGGACTGATGGAGCTGGCCAACCAGGGCACGGTGTTCCTCGACGAGATTGGCGAGATGTCGCCGTATTTGCAGGCCAAGTTGTTGCGTTTTCTCAATGACGGCAGTTTTCGCCGGGTCGGCGGCGATCGTGAAGTGAAGGTCAACGTGCGCATTCTCAGCGCGACCCACCGCGACCTGGAAAAAATGGTCAGCGAGGGTCTGTTTCGCGAGGACTTGTTCTATCGCCTCAATGTGCTCAACGTCGAAGTGCCGCCGCTGCGAGAGCGCGGTCAGGACATTCTGCTGCTGGCCCGCTACTTCATGCAGCAGGCCTGTGCGCAGATCCAGCGTCCGGTCTGTCGCCTGGCGCCGGGCACTTATCCGGCCCTGCTGGGCAACCGCTGGCCGGGTAACGTGCGTCAGCTGCAAAACGTGATTTTCCGCGCCGCGGCCATTTGCGAAAGCAGTCTGGTGGACATCGGCGACCTCGACATCGCCGGCACCTCGGTGGCCCGCCAGAGCGACCACGACGTCGACAGCCTGGAACAGGCGATGGACGAGTTCGAGAAAACCCTGCTGGAAAAACTCTACGTCAGCTACCCCTCGACCCGGCAACTGGCTAACCGCCTGCAAACCTCCCACACCGCGATTGCCCATCGGTTGCGCAAGTATGGGATTCCCAACAAGCCGTAGTCTTTCTATCAACGCACCTTCCCCTGTGGGAGCGGGCTTGCTCGCGAATGCGGTGTGTCAGTCGACATCTACATTGACTGGC
>DATMUG010000312.1:0-21919 GCA_035563915.1 Pseudomonas sp.
CATCCCGAACTCAGAAGTGAAACGATGCATCGCCGATGGTAGTGTGGGGTTTCCCCATGTGAGAGTAGGTCATCGTCAAGATTAAATTCCGAAACCCCAATTGCGAAAGCAGTTGGGGTTTTGTTTTTGCGCGCGAGAAAACCTTCCCGTCGCAACGGCCAGCAGTTCATCGCTGTCACCGTCTCCCGACAATGCTAAGGTTCGGCCTTGGTATTTGTACTATTCCAAGGAAGCTTTTATGCCGGACGCAACGTCCCTCAGTGCTGGTTTTATGGTGGTCCACGGTAACCGCTTGGACGAACTGCGCAGCCTGGTGGTGAGCTGGATGCGCCGCTACCCGCTGGCTCCCCTGGAAAATGAGATAGCTCTGGTGCAGAGCAACGGCATTGCGCAATGGCTCAAGCTGGCGCTGGCCGAAGACGCTGAGGACGATGACATGGGCGGTTGCGGAATCGCCGCCGCCATCGACGTGCAGTTGCCAGGCAGCTTCATGTGGCAACTCTATCGCATGGTCCTGGGACGCGACGAAATCCCCGCCAAATCCCTGCTCGATAAAGCCCCGCTGACCTGGCGCCTGATGCGTCTGCTGCCGCAGTTGATCAATCAACCGCACTTCGAACCCCTGCAACGCTTCCTGACCCACGACACCGATTTGCGCAAGCGCTATCAGTTGGCCGAGCGCCTGGCCGATCTGTTCGACCAATATCAGGTGTACCGCGCGGACTGGCTTGAAGACTGGGCACAAGGCCGTCATCAATTGCGTAACGGTCGAGGTGAAGCCAAGCCCCTTCCCCCAGCCAATTGCTGGCAAGCGGAATTATGGCGAGCGCTGTTGGTGGATGTGGGCGAAGAGGGCATGGCGCAGAGCCGTGCCGGTGTGCATCAGCGATTCATCGAGCGCATCAACAATCTCGACACTGCTCCCCAAGGGCTGCCTTCCCGAGTGATCGTTTTCGGGATTTCCTCGCTCCCTGCCCAAGCCCTGGAAGCTCTGGCCGGGCTGGCTCGATTCAGTCAGGTGCTGCTGTGCGTACACAACCCGTGTCGACATCACTGGGCGGACATCGTCGCCGATAAAGACCTCCTGCGACATCAATACAAGCGCCAGGCTCGCAAGAGCGGCATGCCGGTTGTGCTCGACCCACAAACCCTTCACCAGCACGCCCATCCGCTGCTGGCCGCCTGGGGCAAACAGGGGCGCGACTACATCAACCTGCTCGACAGCTACGACGACCCGAACAGCTATCGCGCAGCGTTTCGCGACGGTCGTATCGATCTATTCAGCGACAGCCAGCCATTGAATATGCTCAATCAGCTGCAGGACGACATCCTTGAGTTGCGTCCCCTGAACGAGACACGCGACCGCTGGCCAGCCATTGATTCACAGAAGGATCAATCGATCCGTTTTCACATCGCCCACAGCGCCCAGCGCGAAGTAGAAATCCTCCACGATCAACTGCTCGCGCGTTTCAGCGCCGATCCCCATTTGCGCCCCCGGGACGTGATTGTCATGGTCCCGGACATCGACAGTTATGCACCACACATTCGCGCAGTGTTCGGCCAACTCGATCGTCACGACTCGCGCTTCATCCCTTTCACAATGGCCGACCAAGGCCAGCGAGGTCGCGACCCACTGCTGATCGCCCTCGAACATTTGCTCAAACTGCCTGACAGTCGATTCCCTGTCAGCGAGATTCTCGATTTGCTGGACGTGCCGGCATTGCGCGCCCGCTTCGGTGTCGAGGAGCGTGATCTGCCGACCTTGCACAGCTGGATCGAAGGCGCAGGCATTCGCTGGGGCATAAATGCCGAGCAACGTGCAGGGCTAGGTTTACCCCAGGCCCTGGAGCAGAACAGTTGGCGTTTCGGTCTGCGACGCATGCTGCTTGGCTATGCCGTCGGTAACTCAAGCATGTATGGCGGCATCGAGCCTTATGACGAGATTGGCGGGCTGGACGCTGCACTCATCGGCCCGTTGGTTTCACTGCTGGACGCACTGGAAATCGCCCATCGGGAACTCACGCAGCCGGCATCACCGAGTCAATGGAGCCAGCGCCTGCAGGCATTGACGTCGCTGTTCTTCCAGGCCACCAACGAGCATGACGACTTCTTGCTGACGCAGCTTGAGGATTTAAGGGAGGCCTGGCTGGAGAATTGCGAATCGGTCAGCCTGCAGGACGAACTGCCGCTGACAGTCGTCCGTGAAGCCTGGTTGGCGGGTCTGGATCAGGGCCGCTTGTCCCAACGCTTTCTCGCCGGCTCCGTGAACTTCTGCACCTTGATGCCCATGCGGGCGATCCCGTTCAAACTGGTGTGCCTGCTGGGCATGAATGACGGTGACTACCCCCGCGCGCAACCGCCGCTGGACTTCGACCTCATGGGCAGCGACTACCGTCCCGGTGATCGCTCGCGCCGCGAAGATGACCGCTACCTGTTGCTCGAAGCGCTGCTGTCGGCACGCGACCAGCTCTATATCAGCTGGGTCGGCCGCAGCATCCGCGATAACAGCGAGCGCCCCGCCTCGGTACTGATCGGCCAGCTGCGTGATCATCTGGCCAGTGGCTGGCGAATGAGCAATCCCGCAGACGACGTGCTCCACGCACTGACCCAGGAACACCCGCTGCAACCCTTCAGCGCCCGCTACTTCCACGAAGGCGATGACCTGTTCAGCTACGCCAGCGAATGGCAGGCACTTCATCACTCGCCACACCTGGCGGCTGAAAACCAAACCCTTGAGCCCCACGTCCAGGAGGAGCCTCTGAGTATCGGCCAACTCCAGGATTTCCTGCGCAACCCGGTGCGGCATTTCTTCAGCCAAAGGTTGAAGGTGTACTTCGAGGCCGCCGAAGTGCCACTGGCGGATGAGGAGCCCTTTGTTCTCGACGCGCTGCAACGCTACAGCCTCAGCGACAACTTGCTTAACGCGGCATTGGCCGACATGGATAACCCCGAACAGGTGCTCGAGGCGCAGGCACGACGCCT
This sequence comes from Pseudomonas sp., assembly GCA_035563915.1. Taxonomy (GTDB): domain Bacteria; phylum Pseudomonadota; class Gammaproteobacteria; order Pseudomonadales; family Pseudomonadaceae; genus Aquipseudomonas. Next base: position 2,983 of record DATMUG010000312.1, read on the forward strand.
GCAAAACAGTGGACTGCTGCCCATGGCCGGATTTGGCGAGAGCCTTCAGCGAGAACTCATCGACCCATTGCCGGATCTGCTTCAGCGCTATCAACAACTGCTGGCTCTGTGGCCGACGCCGCTGACCAGTGCGTTGCCGGTGAGTCTGGAACTGCACGGTTTGCGCATTGAAGGCTGGCTCGGTGGCCTGCACCAACGTGCCGAGGGTGGATTGTTGTCCATCACCACCATCCCCAACAGCATCGGCACCATCAAGTCGCGCAAATGGCATCGTCTGACGCGGCCCTGGGTCGATCATCTGGCTGCTTGCGCCAGCGGCCTGGTGATGACCACCGCGCTGGTGGCCAGTGATGACAGCTTGATGCTGGCCCCCATGGACGTGGAACCGGCGCGCAAAATTCTGGGTGATCTGTTGCTGGCCTGGAAATCCGGCATGCGCCAGCCGCTGCCCATCGCGGTCAAGACCGCCTTCGCCTGGTTGGGTCAATCCGAACCCGTCAAGGCCGAGGCCGCTGCACGCAAAGCCTATGAGGGCGATGGCCTGACCACCGATGGTGAGCGCCGCGAAAGCGTGGCACTGGCTCGGCAATTTGCCGATTACGATGCATTGGTCGCCGACGAGACATTCGCCGATTGGTGTGACGCACTGTACAGACCACTACTCGAGGCCGCTTGGCGTTCGATGTCCAGCGAGGAGGCGCGCTCATGACCACCAAAACTCCCCTCGCCCTGGCATTCCCCCTGCGCGGCAGTCAGCTGATCGAAGCCAGCGCCGGCACCGGCAAGACCTTCACCATTTCCGCCTTGTACCTGCGTCTGGTGCTCGGTCATGGCGGCGATAGCCACGGTTTTGGACGCGAATTGCTGCCACCGCAAATCCTTGTCGTGACCTTTACCGACGCCGCCACTAAAGAGCTGCGCGAGCGTATTCGAACCCGTTTGGCCGACGCCGCGCGTTTTTTCCGCGAAGAAACCCCGGCGCCTGACAGCCTGATTGCCGAGCTGCGCGAGGCTTATTTGCCCGAGCAATGGGCCGGTTGCGCCAACCGCCTGGACATCGCCGCGCAGTGGATGGATGAAGCCGCGGTTTCGACCATCCACAGCTGGTGTCAGCGCATGTTGCGTGAGCATGCCTTCGACAGCGGCAGCCTGTTTACCCAGACCCTGGAGACCGATCACAGCGATTTGCTCGGCGAAGTGCTGCGCGACTACTGGCGGCTGTTTTGCTACCCGATGCAAGGCGATGCGCTGAACTGGGTGCGCAACAACTGGGGTGGGCCGGCGGCCCTGTTGCCTCGGGTTCGCGGGCTGTTTGCCAGCGAGCGAGACAGGGTTGAAAGTCGCGAGCCTGCCGAACTGATCATCGAATGCCTGCAGCAACGGCGTGCCGCGCTGTTGGAGCTCAAGATGCCGTGGCGTCAGTGGGCTGACGAGTTGCTCGCCATCTGCCACGAAGGTGTCGCCAGCAAGAGTGTCGACGGGCGCAAGATGCAGGCGCGTTACTTCGAACCCTGGTTCGAGAAAATCAAGGCCTGGGCGGAAGACGAAACCCTTGAGCAACTGGACATCGGCACCGGGTTCACTCGCCTCACGCCCGAGGGAATGGCTGAAGCCTGGAAGAAAGGCCCGGCCCCCGATCATCCGGGCCTCGACGCCATGTACGCCTTGAAAGCCTGCCTCGATGGTTTGCCGACACCCGATGCCGCGGTGTTGCAGCACGCAGCTCATTGGGTCGGCGCGCGCTTCGAAGAAGAAAAACGTCGCCGTGCGGAAATGGGTTTCGATGACATGCTGCTGCGCCTGGACGCCGCCTTGCAGACCGAAGGTGGCGAGCGCCTGGCCACCTTGATCCGCGAGCAGTTCCCCGTGGCGCTCATCGACGAATTCCAGGACACCGACCCTGTGCAGTACCGCATCTTCGAGAGCATCTATCGCATCGAAGACAACAACCCCGACAGCGGTCTGTTCCTGATCGGCGACCCGAAGCAGGCGATCTATGCCTTCCGGGGCGCCGACATCTTCACCTACCTGCGCGCCCGCCAGGCCACCGCGGGCCGCCTGCATACATTGGGCACCAACTTCCGTTCCAGCCACGGCATGGTCAGCGCGGTGAACCATGTCTTTGAACGGGCCGAGACGCGGGAAACCGGGCGTGGTGCGTTCCTGTTCCGTGAAAGCAATGGCGAGAACCCGGTGCCGTTCTTGCCGGTCGAATCCCAAGGCCGCAAGGAGGTTCTGCGGATCGACGGCCAGACCGTGCCGGCGCTGAACATCTGGCATTTGCCGGCAGAGCAACCGTTGTCCGGCGCGGTGTACCGGCAACAACTGGCAGCCGCCTGTGCCAGCGAAATTACCGCTTTGCTCAATGCTGGCCAGCAGGCAAGTGCGGTGTTCGTGCAGGACGGCAAGGACCCCAGAGGCCTGCTGCCCGCAGACATCGCGATCCTGGTCCGCGATGGCAAGGAAGCGCAGGCCGTGCGCGCCGAGCTCAATGCCCGGGGTGTGCGCAGCGTCTATCTGTCCGACAAGGATTCGGTGTTCGCTGCCCAGGAAGCCCACGACGTACTGACCTGGCTCAAGGCCTGCGCCGAACCGGATGTCGAGCGACCGCTACGCGCCGCCCTGGCCTGCATCACGCTCAATCTGTCGTTGGCGGAACTGGAGCAGCTCAATCAGGACGAAATGGCCTGGGAAGCGCGGGTCATGCAGTTTCGTCGTTACCGCGAGATCTGGCGCAAGCAGGGCGTGTTGCCGATGCTGCGCTGCCTGTTGCATGACTTCCAGCTGCCCCAGGCCTTGATCGCCCGCACCGATGGCGAGCGGGTGCTGACCAACCTGTTGCACCTGTTCGAATTGCTGCAACAGGCCGCCGCCGAACTGGATGGCGAACAGGCGCTGATCCGGCATTTGTCAGAGCATCTGGCGCTGTCCGGTCAGGCCGGGGAAGAGCAAATCCTGCGTCTGGAAAGTGACGAGCAACTGGTCAAGGTGGTGACCATCCACAAGTCCAAGGGGCTTGAATATCCGTTGGTGTTCCTGCCGTTCATTTGCTCGGCCAAACCGGTGGACGGCAGACGTTTGCCGCTGCACTACCACGACGCCAACGGCAAGGCTCAGGTGACGTTGAACCCGACCGCCGAATTGATTGCCCTGGCCGACGACGAGCGGCTGGCGGAAGACCTGCGTCTGCTTTATGTGGCCCTGACCCGGGCACAGCATGCCTGCTGGCTTGGGGTGACGGACCTCAAGCGCGGGAACAACAACGGCTCGGTGCTGCACCTGTCGGCGCTGGGTTACCTGCTGGGCGGTGGCGCCGTGTTGACCGAATCCCAGGCACTGAACCTCTGGCTCCGGGATTTGCAGCAAGATTGCCCCGCATTGAGTTACGGCGAAGTGCCCCAGGCCACCGCCGAGCACTATCACCCGCCACAGAACACAGCGGCATGGCGTGCTCCGCTGATGCCCCGGCGCAAGGCCAGCGAAAATTGGTGGATTGCCTCGTACAGTGCATTGCGCCTGAGCGATGTGCTGAGCGATGGCCATGATGAATCGCCGGAAAGTCCGCAGGCGCAGAAACTCTTCGACGACGAACGCCTCGATCCGCAAGCGCCCCGGGAGATGCTCGCCGGCGGTGCGGATATCCACCGATTCCCCCGTGGGCCTAATCCGGGCACCTTTCTGCATGGCTTGCTGGAATGGGCTGGCAATGAAGGTTTTTGCGTCACACCGCAAGCCGTGGAAGACGCCATCGCCCGCCGCTGCAATCGCCGTGGCTGGGAAGGCTGGATTACCACGCTGAGCCATTGGCTGCAGCATTTGCTCAAGTCACCGCTGCCAGTCGGAGCGGGACGTGAGCCGGTGATTCTCGAGCGGCTGAGTCAGTACCAGGTCGAAATGGAGTTCTGGTTCGCCAGCCATAAGGTCGATGTACTCAAGCTCGATGCACTGGTGCGTCAATACACCCACAACGGCATGCCCCGTCTGGCCGCTGAGCCGGTGCTGCTCAACGGCATGTTCAAGGGTTTTGTCGACCTGACCTTCGAGCACGACGGTCGCTATTACGTCGCCGACTACAAATCCAACTGGCTGGGCCCTGATGACTCGGCATACACCGAGCAGGCCATGGAACAGTCGATCCTCGATAACCGTTACGACCTGCAATACGTGCTGTACCTCCTGGCCCTGCATCGCCAGCTCAAGGCCCGATTGGCCGATTACGACTACGACCGGCACGTCGGTGGCGCGCTGTATCTGTTCCTGCGCGGCACCCGCGCGTCCACGCAGGGTGTGTATTTTGCCCGCCCGCCCAGAGAACTGATCGAGCGACTGGACCGCATGTTCCAGGGTAAAGCCGAACCGAAAGCCGAGCCGGCGTGGGAACAGGGAGTCTTGCTATGAGCCGTACCTTCGCCGATGTGCTGCCGACCCCGTTGGCCGCCGACAACCTGGCCGATCTCGCGCCCTTGAGTCGCGCCGACGACTTGCTGATTTTACTGACGCGCTGGGTCGAGCGTGGCTGGCTGCGGGCGCTGGACAAAGCCTTTGTGGCCTTCCTGCATGAGTTGGCTCCGGATGATGATCCGCTGGTGCTGCTGGCCGCCGCATTGACCAGCCACCAACTGGGCCATGGGCATGTCTGCCTGGACTTGTTCGAAACCTTGAAGGAGCCGGATTTCGCCCTGTCGCTGCCACCGGAAGGCGATGTGCAGGGGGGCACGATGCTGCTGCCGTCCCAATTGCTGGCAGCGCTGGACGGTGCCCACTGGTGCAAAGTGCTGGCTGCCGGGAGTCTGGTCGCCCTGGCGGTCGACACCAGCGAAACCGCGCAGCAGCGCCCGCTGGTTTTGTCGGGCAAGCGTCTGTACCTGCGCCGCTACTGGGCCTACGAGCGGCGGATCGACCACTCGCTGCGCCAACGCCTGAAGGTGCACGAAGCTGCGCCGAGCGACTTGCCGCAGCGCTTGACCGGCTTGTTCGGTCCGGCCAGACCCGGCGAGGTGATCGACTGGCAGAAACTCGCCTGCGCCCTGGCGACCCGCGGTGCCTTCAGCATCGTCACCGGTGGCCCGGGCACCGGCAAGACCACCACGGTGGTGCGCTTGCTGGCCTTGCTCCAGGCACCGGCGGTCGAGGCTGGCCAGCCGCTGCGCATTCGCTTGGCAGCACCTACTGGCAAGGCGGCTGCGCGGCTGACCGAATCCATCAGTCAGCAGGTGCGTACGCTGAAAGTCACCGACGACGTACGCGCCAAGATCCCGACCGACGTCACCACCGTCCACCGCTTGCTCGGCAGCCGACCGGGCACCCGACACTTCCGCCACCACGCGGGCAATCGCTTGCCGCTGGATGTGCTGGTGGTGGACGAGGCCTCGATGATCGACCTGGAAATGATGGCCAACCTGCTCGATGCGTTGCCGCCCCATGCCCGTCTGGTACTGCTGGGGGACAAGGATCAGTTGGCCTCGGTGGAAGCCGGGGCGGTGCTGGGGGATTTGTGCCGCGATGCCGAGGCGGGTTGGTACAGCCCGCAGACGCGCCAGTGGCTGGAGTCGGTCAGCGGCGAAAACCTGCAGGCCAGCGGCTTGCAGGAAGACACCCAGGGCACCCATCCGCTGGCACAACAGGTGGTGATGTTGCGCCATTCGCGACGGTTCGGCGAAGGCAGTGGCATTGGCCAGTTGGCCCGTTGGGTCAACCAGCAGCAACCCGAAGAGGCGCGCAAATTGCTGGCGGCACGCAGTCACGGCGATGTGTTCAGCGTACTGCTCAAACATGAACAGGATCGGGCGCTGGAACGCTTGCTGCTCGAAGGTCATGGCGAGGTACCGCAGGGTTATCGGCATTACCTGAGCCTGTTGCGTAACCTGCGACCGGCTCAGGATACGGCCCTCGATGATCCACGCTGGATGGACTGGGCTCGCCAGGTCCTGCAAGCCTTCGATGCCTTCCAGTTGTTGTGCGCGGTGCGCAAGGGGCCGTGGGGCGTGGAGGGCCTCAACCAGCGTGTCACCGAGGCGTTGCTCAAGGCCCGGCTGATCGACAGCGACCAGCAATGGTACGAAGGGCGCCCCGTCTTGATGACCCGCAACGACTATGGTCTGGGATTGATGAACGGCGATATCGGCATCGCGCTCAAGCTCCCGGACCGTGACGGGACCGAGGCGGGCAAGCAGGTGCTTCGCGTAGCATTCCCGCGCAACGACGGGCAGGGCGGGGTGCGTTTTGTCCTGCCGAGCCGGCTCAATGATGTGGAGACGGTGTTCGCCATGACGGTGCATAAATCCCAGGGTTCGGAGTTTGCCCATACCGCACTGATCCTGCCGGATGCCCTGAACCCGGTACTCACCAAGGAACTGATCTACACCGGGATTACCCGGGCCAAGGACTGGTTCACCTTGATCGAACCCCGTGGCGGTGTCTTCGAAGAGGCCGTGAAGCGCAAGGTCAAACGCTTGAGCGGGTTGATGCTGGAACTCAAGGACGGCCTCGATGCGCCCGATTGAACGATGTGCCTGAAACTGACACTGCTGAAACCGTAGGAGCGAGCTTGCTCAGGATGAACGCAAGAGCACCACGTTCATCCAGCAAACACGCGTAATCGTTAACGACCATCGCGAACAAGCTCGCTCCTACACCCGCATTGCGCTGTGCTATCGTTGCGGCATCATCTGGTTACGATTGAAGAGAGTTTTTGCATGAAGGTGGCTGTCAGGACGACAGGGCGTGTGAGGGTCTACAGACAAACACTGCTCGCCGGCCTTCTGTGCTTGCTGTCGGCCGTGGTTGGCGCGCAGTCGCAACCCACGACCAGTCTGGCCGAGCAACGCGCCCGTGCAGTCACCGAGGTGGTTCTCGGGATTCTCAGCTATGCCCGCTGGCCCGTCGAACCGGCGCAACTTCGCCTGTGCGTGGTCGGCCCCACCGAATACACGGACGACTTGCTCAAAGGCACGACCCAGGCGACGGGCCGCCCCGTGACCGTGCAACGGCTGTTGGCCGACAACCCTTCCATCGTCGATGAGTGCGATGCGGCGTACATCGGCAAGTTGACCGGTGAAGAGCGCAGCCGGTTGTTCGCATCGCTGACCGGCCGACCGGTGTTGAGCATCAGCGAAAGCGACGATCAATGCACCGTCGGCAGCCTTTTCTGTCTGCGGGTCAGCGATGAGCAGGTGTCCTTTGACGTCAATCTCGACTCTGTTGCCCGCAGTGGCGTGCGCATCCATCCAAGCGTGTTGCAATTGTCGCGTCGCAAGTCGGCGGCGACATGAGTGTATTCAATCCCGGTCATCGCCCGACTTTGCGTTCGGTCATCGGTCGCGGTCATTTGACCGTGGCACTGATGGCTGTGGCCATGGCCAGTGTGTCCCTGACGCTGCTGGGCATTCTGGCCTTGCGGGTGTATGCCGAGCACAATCTGCACCTGATCGCACGCTCGATCGACTACACCGTGGAAGCCGCCGTGGTGTTCAACGACAAGGCCGCCGCCGCTGAAGCGCTGGCGCTGATCGCTTCCACTGAAGAGGTGGCCGATGCCCAGGTCCTCAACGCAAAAGGGCAGGTGCTGGCGCGCTGGCAGCGACCGCAAACCGGATTGCTGACCCGACTCGAAATGCAGGTCGCCAAGGCGTTTCTGGAACAGCCCATCAGCATGCCCATCCAGCATCAGGACCGTGAGGTCGGCAGCATTCGGCTGACCGGGCACGGTGGCAGCCTGTTGCGCTTTTTGCTCAGTGGCCTGGTGGGGATTGTGCTGTGCACGGCGATCAGCGCCTGGGTGGCGCTTTACCTGGCTCGCCAGCAATTGCGCGGTATCATCGGCCCCTTGCGCAGCCTGGCCGCGGTGGCACACGCCGCCCGCAGCGAGCGTGCCTTCGAGCGGCGTGTGCCGCCTGCGACCATCGCTGAACTCGATAACCTGGGCAACGACTTCAATGCCTTGCTCGATGAACTCGAGTCCTGGCAGGCCCACCTGCAAAACGAGAACGAAACCCTCGCTCACCAGGCCAGCCATGACAGCCTCACAGGGTTGCCGAACCGAGCGTTCTTCGAAGGCCGCCTGATGCGGGCGTTGCGCAACGCCAACAAGCTCAACGAGCGCGTGGCCGTCCTGTTCCTCGACAGCGACCGGTTCAAGGACATCAATGACAGTTTCGGTCATGCGGCCGGCGATGCCGTGTTGATGGCCGTGGCCAGTCGGGTCAAGGCGCAGCTGCGTGAAGAAGATCTGGTGGCCCGTTTGGGTGGCGATGAGTTTGCGGTGCTGCTGACACCGCTGCACAAGAACGAAGATGCCGAGCGCATCGCCGACAAGATCATTGCCAGTATGGAAGCGCCCATTGAAATACCCGGGGCTCACGAGGTGTTGACCTCCCTGAGCATCGGCATCGCCGTGTACCCCGAGCACGGCGTTACGCCGAGCACATTGCTCGATGCCGCCGATGGCGCCATGTATCAAGCCAAGCGCTTCACTCGAGGCGCGCAACACACGGCAGGGTCGGAGCACCCTGTCGCCGATGTTTAATCAAGGAGCTCAATACCCGTGTTCGCACTCACCGGACGTACCCTGCGATTGTTTTCTATCACTCTGCTGATGGCCGTGCTGGGCCTGGCCGGTTGTCAGTCGGTACCGCCCAAAGGCCTGACCCCGGCACAGATCGCCGTACTGAAACAGCAGGGGTTCGAACTGACCGATGAGGGCTGGGCTTTCGGCTTGTCTGGCAAAGTGCTGTTTGGCAGCGACGTCGATGCGCTGAATGGGCAGAGCAGTGAGATCGTCCAGCGCATCGGCAAGTCGCTGCTGGGTGTCGGGATCGAACGGGTGAGAGTCGATGGTCACACCGATGCATCGGGTAAAGAGGCCTACAACGAACAGCTCTCCTTGCGCCGCGCCAAGAGCGTCGCCATCGTTCTGGCCGATGCCGGCATGAAGCAGGAGAATATTCAGTTGCGCGGTTTTGGCAGCAGCCAGCCGGTGGCGACCAATGCCACGGCTTTCGGGCGCACCGAAAACCGTCGGGTGGCGATCGTGGTAAGCGCCGACTGAATACCCGCCCGGCCCGAGCCGGGCATTTTTTTCGCATGGGCGTTCACGCTCAATCAATACGCAATCGCTGATATCCAGATGAAGCAAATCAAAAGTTTTTACCGAAATCGTTTTTGGAAGCGATGGCTTCGTGAGCACAAATGCAAGTTGGCGGGAGGGGTGTCATCGCTCAGATCGAAAACGACTCTGATCATTGAAGAAGGCGTCTCTTTGGGGCACGTGATCTTTGATGCCAGACAATTGAGCATCGGCGCTCATACCTACATTCGCAGTGATACCAAGCTGTCTACGGTGTCTTCGATCGGGCGGTTTTGTTCCATTGGCAATCACTGCTACATCGGCCAGGAAAAAAACACCCATCCTTCAGACTGGCTCAGTTCCCATCCTTTCCAGTACATGGGCACTGGGCTGTCTTACGAGCCGATCATTTCCAACGTAACGATTGGCGATGATGTCTGGATCGGTCACGGCGCCATGATCATGGAGGGCGTCACAGTCGGTACTGGCGCCATTGTCGCCACCCGCGCCGTGGTGGCTCACGATGTTCCACCCTATGCCATCGTCGCTGGCGTACCGGCGAAAGTGGTCAAGTACCGCCACCCGCCGCAGGTCATCGCCAGTTTGTTGGAAAGCAAGTGGTGGGAATGCGATCTCGAGTTTCTCCAAAGCCTGCGCCTGGACGACCCCGCTGCGGCCTTGCCGCCAATCATCAGCCAGCGTCAGGACCACCTGGCCAGCTACCGCCGGCTGGAAATCACCCGCAAAGGCTGCCGGACACTCCCCACCACGTAAGCACTCAGTCCACGAACCGAAGCTCCCGCGTCTGGCCCAGCAACAACGGGCCATTGAGCTCCGTCACCTCGCGGATGTAATCCCACAACAGGGTGATCCGCTTGAGCTTCCTCAGGTCCTCGCGGCAGTACATCCAGAACTGTCGAGTGATGTTGATCTCGTCCGGCAACACTGGCAGCAAGCGCGGATCCTGTGCCGCGAGGAAGCAGGGCAGGATTGCCAGGGATCGCCCTTGCTGCGCGGCAACGAACTGCGCGATCACGCTGGTACTGCGCAGGTTGGCGCTGGCGCTGGGCACGACGTTCGCCAGGTACAGCAGCTCCGAGCTGAAGGCCAGGTCGTCGACATAACTGATGAATGAATGCTGGCCCAGGTCCGCCGCACGGCGGATGGGTGGGTGTTTGTCCAGGTACTCCTGGGTCGCGTACAGCTGCAAGCGGTAGTCGCACAGCTTGCAGCAGACGTAGGGGCCATGTTCCGGGCGTTCGAGGGCGATGACGATATCGGCTTCGCGCTTGGACAGGCTGATGAAGTGCGGCAGGGGCAGGATGTCCACCGAGATGGCGGGGTAGGCGTCGACGAAGTGGCTCAGCTGTGGGGTGATGAAGAAGCTGCCAAACCCTTCGGTACAGCCCATGCGCACATGCCCCGACAGCGCCACGCCGGAGCCCGACACCTGTTCGCAGGCCATGTGCAGCGTGCTCTCGATCGATTCGGCATAGCCCATCAAGCGCTGACCTTCAGCGGTCAGGACAAAGCCGCTGGTCCGGGATTTTTCGAACAACAGCGTGCCCAATGAGGCTTCCAGTGAACTGATGCGCCGTGACACGGTGGTGTAGTCCACCGCCAGGCGCTTGGCCGCGGTGCTGGCCTTGCGGGTCCGGGCCACTTCGAGGAAAAACTTGAGGTCATCCCAGTTCAGCGAGCCCAGGGACGTGATGTTTTTTTGCATGTTGGACCGGCTTTTATGTGCGTTCTTGTTAGATGTTTGCACATCTATACTCCAAAAACAGCCCGACAACCAATCGCGGCGCACGCCTCATCTCAAGGCGACCTTTTCGCCTTGGCTCCCTGATAGCTCTTTTCAACAAGAATAATGCCCAGGAGACCCACATGAACGCATCGCTCACGCCCAACGAAACTACCGTCCAGAAGGTCAAGCTGCTGATCGACGGTGAGTGGGTCGAATCCAAGACCACCGAATGGCACGACATCGTCAACCCGGCCACCCAGCAAGTGTTGGCCAAAGTGCCTTTCGCCACCGCAGAAGAAGTCGACGCGGCCATCAGCGCGGCCCATCGCGCCTTCCAGACCTGGAAGCTGACGCCGATCGGCGCGCGGATGCGCATCATGCTCAAGCTCCAGGCGTTGATTCGCGAACACTCCAAGCGCATCGCCGCGGTGCTGAGCGCCGAGCAGGGCAAAACCATTGCCGACGCCGAGGGCGACATTTTCCGTGGCCTGGAAGTGGTCGAACACGCGTGCTCCATCGGCTCCCTGCAAATGGGCGAGTTCGCTGAAAACGTCGCCGGTGGCGTCGACACCTACACCCTGCGCCAGCCGATCGGTGTGTGCGCCGGCATCACCCCTTTCAACTTCCCGGCCATGATCCCGCTGTGGATGTTCCCGATGGCCATCGCCTGCGGTAACACCTTTGTGCTCAAACCGTCCGAACAGGACCCGATGTCGACCATGCTCCTGGTCGAACTGGCCATCGAGGCCGGCATTCCGGCCGGTGTGCTGAACGTGGTGCACGGCGGCAAGGACGTGGTGGATGCGCTCTGCACCCATAAAGACATCAAGGCAGTGTCCTTCGTCGGTTCGACCGCGGTCGGCACCCACGTCTACGACCTGGCCGGCAAACACGGCAAGCGCGTGCAATCGATGATGGGCGCAAAAAACCACGCCGTGGTGCTGCCGGACGCCAATCGCGAACAAGCCCTCAATGCCCTGGTGGGCGCCGGTTTTGGCGCAGCCGGCCAGCGTTGCATGGCCACGTCCGTGGTGGTGCTGGTGGGCGCGGCCAAGCAATGGCTGCCGGATCTGAAGGCGCTGGCGCAGAAACTCAAAGTGAATGCCGGTAGCGAGCCGGGCACCGACGTGGGTCCGGTGATCTCGAAAAAAGCCAAGGCGCGGATTCTCGACCTGATCGAGAGCGGCATCAAGGAAGGCGCCAAGCTGGAACTCGATGGCCGCGAGATCACGGTTCCCGGATACGAGAAGGGCAACTTTGTCGGCCCGACCCTGTTCTCCGGCGTGACCACCGACATGCAGATCTACACCCAGGAAATCTTCGGCCCGGTGCTGGTGGTGCTGGAGGTCAATACCCTCGATGAGGCGATTGCCCTGGTCAACGCCAACCCGTTCGGCAACGGCACGGGCCTGTTCACCCAGAGTGGTGCGGCGGCGCGTAAATTCCAGACCGAAATCGACGTCGGCCAGGTCGGCATCAACATCCCGATCCCGGTGCCGGTCCCGTTCTTCAGCTTCACCGGTTCCCGTGGTTCCAAACTGGGCGACCTCGGGCCATACGGCAAGCAAGTGGTGCAGTTCTACACTCAGACCAAGACGGTCACCAGCCGCTGGTTCGACGATGACAGCGTCAACGACGGCGTGAACACCACCATCAACTTGCGCTAAGGAGCCGGACATGAAAATCGCGTTTATCGGTCTGGGTAACATGGGCGCGCCAATGGCGCGCAACCTGATCAAGGCCGGCCATTCGTTGCGTCTGGTGGACCTGAACAAAGCCGTGCTGGCGGAGCTGGAGCAACTGGGCGGCAGCATCAGCCCTTCGGCCCGTGAGGCGGCAAAGGATGCAGAACTGGTGATCACCATGCTGCCGGCCGCCGTGCATGTGCGCAGTGTCTGGCTGGGTGAAGATGGCGTGCTCGCCGGGATCGGCAAAGGCGTGCCGGCGGTGGATTGCAGCACCATCGATCCACAGACCGCCCGTGACGTGGCGGCCGCTGCGGCCAAACAAGGTGTGGCCATGGCCGATGCGCCGGTCTCCGGCGGCACCGGCGGTGCGGCGGCGGGCACCCTGACCTTCATGGTCGGCGCCACCGCGGAACTGTTCGCCACCCTGCAACCGGTGCTGGCGCAGATGGGCCGCAACATCGTCCATTGCGGTGAAGTCGGCACCGGGCAAATCGCCAAGATCTGCAACAACCTGCTGCTGGGCATTTCCATGGTCGGTGTCAGCGAAGCCATGGCCCTGGGCGATGCCCTGGGCATCGACACCAAGGTGCTGGCGGGCATCATCAACAGCTCCACCGGGCGTTGCTGGAGTTCGGAGATGTACAACCCCTGGCCCGGCATCGTCGAAACGGCGCCGGCCTCGCGCGGCTACACCGGCGGTTTCGGTGCCGAGTTGATGCTCAAGGACCTGGGCCTGGCCACGGAAGCGGCGCGTCAGGCGCACCAGCCGGTGGTGCTTGGCGCGGTGGCGCAGCAGCTGTATCAGGCGATGAGTCTGCGGGGCGAAGGCGGCAGCGACTTCTCGGCGATCATCAACAGCTATCGAAAACCGCAATAACGCGATTTGCTGGATGTGGCGAAGGCTTTTGTGGCGAGGGAGCTTGCTCCCGCTCGGCTGCGCAGCAGTCGTAACGTCAGCAACCGAGTTTGAACTGGCATACCGCGCTCACCGGGTTTAGGTCCGCTTCGCGAACCAGCGGGAGCAAGCTCCCTCGTCACAGAGGGTGGCGTGTACGCATCGACATTGACCGGGACATCACGTCGGGTGATCTCCCGGTTTTTTTATGGCTGAAAAAATCAGGATCAGATTCGATCACGCATCCGCACACTGGCAAAGGTCGACTCGTTTCGCGCCTGCTCCAGCACGGTCACCGGCCTGGGCGAAGGCTGTTGCGCAACCACGAGCGTTTCCGGCTTTCGACTCATTTGCGAGCCGGCACGCTCATCGCTCGGCGGGACGCCGAAGTACTCGCGATAGCATTTGGAAAAGTGCGGCGTGGACACGAAACCGCAGACTGTCGCCAGTTCGATCAGCGACATCGACGTTTGCTTGAGCAATTGCCGCGCCCGGATCAGGCGCAATCTGAGGTAGTAACGCGATGGCGTGCAGTTGAGGTACTTCTGGAACAGCCGCTCCAACTGTCGACGTGACAACTCCACATACTCGGCCAGGTTATCCAGGTCGAGGGGTTCCTCGAGATTGGCCTCCATCAACGCGACGATTTCCTGCAACTTGGGCTGATGAGTGCCCAGCACGTGCTTGAGCGGCACGCGCTGATGGTCCTGCTCGTTGCGTATGCGCTCGTAGACAAACATCTCCGAAATGGCCGCCGACAACGCTCGCCCATGATCGCGACCGATCAAGTGCAACATCATGTCCATCGGCGCGGTCCCGCCGGAGCTTGTGAACCGGTTGCGGTCGAGGGTAAACAGGCTCGCGCTCATGCTGACCCGCGGAAAGGCTTCCTGCATGGCCGCCAGAAATTCCCAATGCACACTGCATTCGTAGCCGTCGAGCAGGCCGGCTTTGGCCAGTGCCCAGCTACCGGTGCAGATGCCCCCCAAGCGCCTGGATTGGCGCGCCAGGGCTTTGAGCCAGGTGATGTGCTCGCGGCTGACCACGCTCTGAATGCCGACGCCACCGCAGACGATCACCGTGTCTGCCGCCCAGGGCTTGTCCCAGGACGCATCCGGGGTGATCGGCACGCCGTCGCTGGCCCAGACTGGCTGGCCACCGGGGCTGAACGTATGCCAGCGATAGAGCTCCCGGCCCGACAACTGATTGGCCATGCGCAATGGCTCCACGGCCGATGCCAGGGAAATCAGGGTGAATTGATCCAGCAGCAGAAAACCGACGCATTGGGTCGGCTTGCCGTCCGGCAGGGTGGGCCTTGATGACATTGTGCTCATGTCCTCACGAAGAGCGATGACGGCCAGCGGCACGGCAGCGTGGAACGCCGTGCCTCTGGTGTGCGCAACCGGTATCTCTCCCGGGTTATCCCACGGACGTTGCCCTGGCTGGCTGCGCCGGGTGACGCGAAGTGACCAGGCCGATAAAGGAAATCGCCAGTGCCAGGCCAATGGTCGTCGTCACTTCGGTACGGTGTTGCGGCGAGACCATCATCACCGCCAGCGCAGCACAAATGAACGCGATCACCAGCCACGTCAGCCAGGGGAACAGCCACATGCGAAAGGCCAGTTCGACGTTCTGCCGCTGCAGCCTGCGTCGCATGCGCAACTGCGACACCGCAATGGCCAGGTACACCAGCAAGGCAATCGCGCCGGAGCTGGCCAGCAGGAACTCAAACAACCCGGCGGGCATGAAGTAGCTCCAAACGGTGATCGCCGCACCCAGAACAGTACTGGCGATCACCGCCGCCCGTGGTACGCCTTCGCTGGAGGTCACCTTCAGCGCTTTCGGCGCATCGCCACGACGCCCCAGCGAATACAGCATGCGCGAGGCGATGTAGATCGAGGAATTCATGCAGCTGGCCACGGCGATCAGCACCACCACGTCCACCATGAACTTGGCGTGGGGAATGTTCATGATTTCCAGCGCTCGTTGGTAGGAACCTGCTTCGGCCAGCAGCGGATCGTTCCAGGGCACGACGGAAATGACCACGAAAATCGACAACAGATAGAACACACCGATGCGCCAGATCACCGAGCGCGTGGCCTTGGCAATGTTCTGCGACGGGTTGTCGGATTCGGCGGCGGCGATGGTCACCGCCTCGGTACCGATGAAGCTGAACATGATGGTGATGAAGGCCCCCACGACCGCCGACAGACCATTGGGCGCGAACCCGCCGTGTTCGGCCATCAGGCCGCTCAAACCGCTGACCTGCCGGTCGGGAATCCAGCCCATCAACACCGCAAAACCCACGCCGATGAAACCAATGATTGCCACGACCTTGGCCATGGCGAACCAGAATTCGAATTCGCCGTATTTGGAGACACTGAACAGGTTGGTGATCACCAACGCAATGATCGACCCCAGGGCGAACAGCCAGGCATCGATCTGGGGAAACCACTGGTTCAGCACATGGCCGGCGGCCAGCGCTTCGATAGGGATCACCAGGACCCAGAACCACCAATAGAGCCAACCGATGGTAAAGCCCGCCCAACGGCCGATGGCCTGGTTGGCATAGGTGGAGAACGAACCGGTGTCGGGATGGGCTACCGCCATTTCACCGAGCATGCGCATGACCAGCACGACCAGCAGGCCGGAGAACAGATAGGCGAGCAAGACGGCGGGGCCGGCGGCCGCGATGGCATGCCCGGAACCGACGAACAAGCCGGCGCCGATAATCCCGGCGATAGACAACATGGTGACGTGACGAGGCTTGAAGCCCTGCGCCAATTGGCCACTGGAATCCTTTGAGCTCGGGCTGATCATTATTTTTTTTCTCTGGTGAGCGACATTTGAGCGTGCTGATGGAGGCAAGTGATGGTCACGGTGTCTGATGCCCTTTCTGAACGTAGCGTCCTCCAGACGCTGCCGTCCTTGTCATACCCATCATCGCGGTGGGGGTATATCGGTAAAAAGCAGCGCCACCTTACCCGCCTTGTCCGACAATCGAGTTTCCTGATTGCGCCACCTCGGTGTCTGAAATCGACACGGGCAAGCTTTGCGTTCGTTATCGGAACTCGTAGGTCACAGAGTGGCAAAAAGCAATCACTTTGTCTTTTCGAGCGTTGTGCCGATGTAGCGGCGAAGTGTTTAGCGTGGGGGTCTTGAACGTGGAGGGGGTGTTCGGAAGGGGGATGTGAGTGCGTCTGTGGAGGGCGTAAAGCGCAGCGAGCAGTCACTCGGGTCACTGCTCGTTGCGGGTGTCGCTTTTGTAATCGGGTGTCGTTTTGCGCAGGGATCAGGCAAACACGAAATACTTGCGCACGGTTTCCACCACTTCCCAGGTGCCTTTCATCCCCGGTTCGATGACGAAAATGTCGCCGGCGCGCAGGTGGATAGGCTCTTTGCCTTCAGGGGTGATGATGCAGTAGCCCTCGCGGAAATCGCAGTATTCCCACTTCACGTATTCCACGTACCACTTGCCCGGCGTGCAGATCCAGGTGCCCATGATCTTGTTGCCGTCTTCGCTGGTGTAGGCGTTGAGGTTGACGGTGTGCGGATCGCCTTCGAGTTTTTCCCATTTGCAGGCGTCGAGTACGGGCAGCGGGTGGGTGTCGCGAAGTACGGTGATCGGTGAGTTTGCGGTCATGATGACTCCGGGCCGAGCATGGAGGGGTGAATGGCTGAAGGCGCATCCTGACCGGCTTGGTGGGGGCCGAGTTGTCTGTGCTCGACATCGAGCTATCCAGAAGCGCAGTGGTGGTTGCCCGGCCTTGTCGAATTTCCTGCGCAACAAGGTCATTTTTCTCGCATCTTTTGCGAGTGGCCGGGCTGTTCCCGAAGATTTTTGCAAGAATCTATACAGTCATCACTCGTATCATTTATCCCGGAAAAATCCGAGAAGCGTTGCAATGAGAAAAACAATGTCGTGGTGGGACATCAGCCCGCCCTTGAGTAGCGCCACACCGACCTGGCCGGGGGACACGCCGTTCCAGGAGGAGCGCGTCTGGACCTATGGGCCCGAATGCCCGGTGAATGTCGGGCGCATTACCCTGTCGCCGCACACGGGCGCCCACGTCGATGCACCACTGCACTACAGCCCCGAGGGTGCAGCGATTGGCGAAGTGCCGCTGGATGTCTACATCGGTCCCTGTCGTGTCCTGCATTGCCTGGACAGCGGCCGTCTGGTGCAGCCGGCGCAACTTCAAGGTCGATTGGCAAACCTGCCCGAGCGCGTCCTGCTGCGCACTTACCGGCAAGCGCCCCTGAGCACCTGGGACCCTGACTTCACAGCGGTCGCCAAGGACACGGTCGAGCTGCTGGCCAGTCTGGGCGTGCGCCTGATTGGCATCGATACGCCGTCGCTGGACCCGCAGCAATCGAAGACCATGGATTCGCACAACGCCGTGGCGCGTCACGGCATGGCCATCCTCGAAGGCATCGTTCTGGATGAAGTCCCGGAAGGGGACTACGAGTTGATCGCCCTGCCGCTGCGTTTTGCCCACCTCGACGCCAGCCCGGTCCGGGCCATCTTGCGTCCACTGAATTCGTCGCAACGCGAGGAAGCGTCCCAATGAGCCAATGCCCTTATTCGTCAGCCAACCCATCAGAGGGTTGGCATAACGCCGAGCTGAATTTCTCCGACTCCATGAGCTACGGCGACTACCTGGACCTGGGGCGCATTCTCAGCGCCCAGCATCCCTTGTCACCGGATCACAACGAGATGCTGTTCATCATTCAGCACCAGACGTCCGAGTTGTGGATGAAGCTGATGCTGCACGAGCTCAAGGCCGCCCGCGAACACGTGCGCCTGGGGGAGTTGCCGCCAGCGTTCAAGATGCTGGCGAGGGTCTCGCGCATCTTTGATCAATTGGTGCATGCCTGGACCGTGCTGGCGACCATGACGCCCACCGAGTACCACTCGATTCGACCGTTCCTGGGGCAGTCGTCGGGGTTCCAGTCGTTTCAGTACCGTGAGATCGAGTTCATTCTGGGCAATAAAAGCGCAACCCTGCTGCAGCCCCATGCCCATCGCCCGGAGTTGCTGGCAGAGCTCGAAAAGTCGATTGCCACGCCTTCGCTGTATGACGAGGCGATTCGCTTGCTGGTCAATGCCGGCCTGACGGTCGACCCGCAACGTTTCGAGCGCGATCCGACCCGCCCGACCGAACACGACAGCTCGGTGGAAGCCGCCTGGCGTGAGGTCTACAGCAACCCGTCGCGTTATTGGGACCTGTACCAGCTGGCGGAGAAGTTCATCGACCTGGAAGACTCGTTCCGTCAATGGCGCTTCCGGCATGTCACCACGGTGGAGCGGATCATCGGCTTCCAACCGGGCACCGGTGGCACGGAAGGGGTGGGTTATCTGCGCAAAATGCTCGATACCGTGTTGTTCCCCGAACTGTGGCGACTGCGCTCGACCCTCTGAGCACGGGCGAAAAAAAGCCCCGCAATGGCGGGGCACAACTCACCTGTGGGAGCGGGCTTGCTCGCGAAGGAGGAGTGTCAGACGACACTCATGTTGCCTGACACCCCGCCTTCGCGAGCAA
>DATMUG010000313.1:0-8326 GCA_035563915.1 Pseudomonas sp.
GGGCAGGAAGTCGCGGAAGGCCGCCGGATAACCCATGTTCAGGCTCTGTTGGGTCTCGGTGATCGAGCCGTTGAGCGACAGGCTGGGTTTCAGGGCCTCGGTAATCTGTTCGCTGGAGGCCACGGCCTTTTGCAGGCGGGCGTCGGCGGTCTGGATATCGGGTGAATTGGCGAAGGCTTCGTCGATCAGGGCATCGAGCTGCGCATCGTTGAAACCTTTCCACCAGTCCTGCGTCGGCCATGCCCCCGATTCAGCCGGCAGGCTTTCTGTGGCTGCAAGGTCGGTGCGTGGGGCAATAGTGTGGGAATCCGGCACGGACGCGCAGTTGGCCAGCAGCGCGGCGGCGACCGCAAGCGCGCTCAGGCTGGCCGCTTTCGTCAGAAAGGCGCGCGGAGACATCGGCGCGTGAAATCGATTTGGGGAGGGCATCTGGAGGAGGTCCTGAAACACAAAAAGGTGAACCGTACTGTACAGTTCGGTTTATTTGCGCTAAGATGCAAATCAAGTCAAGCTCTAACTGTACAGTATGGTACAATTTTTTATGGAAATGCCAACAAAAACCTTGAAGGGCGCCGCACCTTTCAAGGATGCGCCTACTTTTAAGGACCAACGCCGCGATCGCATCATCCAGGTGGCGCGCAGCGTATTTTACGAAGTCGGTTATGCCGGCGCCAGCATGTCGATGATTTCGAGTCGCCTCGGTGGCTCGAAAGCGACCCTCTACGCCTATTTCAACAGCAAGGAAGACCTGTTCGAGGCCATCATCCGTGAACAGTGCGGCCAGATTGCCGACCTGTTCCTGGCCCATACCGGCACGGACGACCTGCGCGCCAGCGCGATCCATGACCTTTTCCATCACCCAGCCACGTACGCCTTTGGCATCGTCCGGCTTGGGCGGTGCATTGGTCTCGGCCACCAGCACGTCGCCGTTGGGCAGCACGTAGAGCCAGCGCGGATGATCCAGGCCGTCGGCAAATGCGGCGACCTGGGTGCCGCTGGCGGCAACCGGTTTTGCGCCCTCCGGCCAGCCGATGGCCGGGGCGATATTCATCGTCGGAAACAGGGTCTTGTTCGGTTCCGGCAGCTTGGGCGTGGGGCCGGTGCCGTCGGTAACTTGCAGACTTGAAGTTTCACCGCAGGCGGCGAGCCCGCAGGCGAAACCGAGGACGAAAACGAGCTGGAGCTTGCGCATGCTGATCTTCCCTATGAAGGCAGTGACCTGATCAGTAGAGAAGTGCAGGCCCGCGATGGTTCCACAGGTCAGCCTCGTGCCTCTTTGAGCAGCATGGCGATGCCGGGATGATACTGGCCCGCTTCGTTATGCAACTTGCGATAGGCGTAAGGGAAGTACCAGGCCACGGCACAGGTGTGCTCCTTTTGCAGGTCGTCGACCATGTCCTGCAATTCTTCCGGGGTGGCGCTGTGCTGGATCTTCTGCGGCGCCACGAACAGGCAGCCAAGTTTCAGGTCGCTGGCGTAGCTGATTCGTTTGGCACTGCTGGTGATGTCGAGCAGGGGCTGAGTCAGATTCAGGTGATTGACCCGTGGCCAGCGTTGCGTGGCCTGTAGCCAGGCGCGTGCTTCGGGCGTTGCGATGAACAGGTCGGCGCGGCCATTGCGCTCGCCTTCTTCGATTTGCTTGCGGGTGGGCGATTGTTCCAGGGTGATGATCTCGGCCATCCACGCGGCCGCGCTGAGCAGCCCGAGATTGGCTTTTTCGTCCAGCCAGTAAGGCGTTTCGCTGTCGCCACGTATGGCGTTGTAGCGATCGATACAGTCAAACCAGCGCTCCAGCACCGGGCGCAGGAATTCCAGCTTCGGGTTGCTGATGATCATGCCTTGCATGGGGCTCACCTTTTTATTGTGATGTGAGTTGTGGCGCTTTGATATCACTGCTGAGAGTGTGGCACAAGATTGACGTCAGAATATTGAGCAGTAGTCGATATTCCCGTAGCACAAGCCGGCTTTAATTGACGCTCCATGCCCAACCCTCTAACCTTCGCGGCTTGTTTCAGGTGCTCTGTGGCCTTGGGTCGACAGAGTGAAACAGGGAAGCCGGTGAGCGGTCGATGCGATGCATCCAGGCTTGCGATCCCGGCGCTGCCCCCGCAACGGTAAATGAGTGAAGGCTGCGTCTTGAGCCACTGTGTCGACGACATGGGAAGGCGCGCAGCCAGGCCTGCGCCGCTCATGAGCCCGGAGACCGGCCTGATCCATCCAAGCGGCATCACGGTGGGCGATGCCAGGCTTTCTGCCATCTATTCTTGTGCCTGCCCGCCGTTATTCCTGCCTCAACGGAGAGCTCCCCATGACCGATACCCCCGATCGTGACGAACGTCACCTGGCGCGCATGCTGCGCAAAAAAGCCGTGATCGACGAACGCATCGCCAACTCCCCGAACGAATGTGGCCTGTTGCTGGTGCTGACCGGCAACGGTAAGGGCAAGAGCAGTTCGGCGTTCGGCATGCTCGCAAGGTCCCTGGGCCATGGCATGCAGTGCGGCGTGGTGCAGTTCATCAAGGGTCGCAACAGCACGGGCGAAGAGTTGTTTTTCCGCCGCTTCCCCGAACAGGTGCGTTTTCATGTGATGGGCGAGGGCTTCACCTGGGAAACCCAGGACCGTCAGCGTGACATCGCCGCCGCGCAAGCCGCCTGGGCCGTTTCCCGGGAACTGTTGCGCGATCCCGCCATCGGCCTGGTGGTGCTGGACGAATTGAACATCGCCCTCAAGCACGGTTACCTCGATCTCGATCAGGTGCTCAGCGATCTGCAGGCCCGCCCGCCCATGCAGCACGTGGTGGTCACCGGTCGCGGCGCCAAGCCCGAGATGATCGAACTGGCCGACACCGTCACCGAGATGGGCATGATCAAGCATGCCTTCCAGGCCGGGATCAAAGCGCAAAAAGGCGTCGAGCTGTGAATCAACCTCGTCATTGCCCGGCGGTACTCATCGCCGCGCCGGCCTCCGGTCAGGGCAAGACCACCGTCACCGCTGCACTGGCCCGCTTGCACCGCAATCAGGGGCGCAAGGTTCGCGTGTTCAAATGTGGCCCCGACTTTCTCGACCCGATGATTCTCGAGCGCGCCAGCGGTGCGCCGGTGTATCAACTGGACATGTGGATGGTCGGCGAGCAGGAAAGCCGTCGCTTGTTGTGGGAAGCCGCAGGCGATGCCGACCTGATCCTGGTCGAAGGGGTGATGGGCCTGTTCGACGGCACGCCTTCCAGCGCTGACCTGGCGCGGCACTTCGGTGTGCCGGTGTTGGCTGTCATCGACGGCACCGCCATGGCCCAGACCTTCGGCGCGCTTGCGTTGGGGTTGGCGCGCTATCAAGCGGATCTGCCCTTTGCCGGCGTGCTGGCCAACCGCGTCGGCACGGTGCGTCACGCCCAGTTGCTCGAAGGCAGCCTGACCGAAGGCCTGCGCTGGTACGGCGCCTTGTCCCGGGAAACCGGGATCGAGTTACCGAGCCGGCATCTGGGGCTGGTGCAAGCCAGTGAACTGAACGATCTGGACCTGCGTCTGGATGCGGCGGCCGAAGCCCTGGCCAGCACTTGCGAAGTCGCGTTGCCGCCGGCGGTGGAGTTTGCCGCGCCAGAGGCGATCACTGCGCAGCCGCTGTTGGCCGGTGTTCGCATTGCCGTGGCCCGGGACGAAGCCTTTGCCTTTACCTATGGCGCCAGCCTCGATTTGTTGCGGGCGATGGGGGCCGAGCTGCGGTTTTTCTCGCCGATCCGTGATGCCCAATTACCGGAAGCCGACAGCTTGTATCTGCCGGGTGGTTACCCGGAGTTGCACCATGTGGCGCTGGCGCAAAACACCTCGATGCTCAACGCGATCCGCGCGCACCATGCGGCGGGCAAACCGTTGTTGGCCGAGTGTGGCGGCATGCTCTATTTGCTCGATTCGCTCACCGATGTCGAAGGCACTCGCGCTGAGCTTGTCGGTTTGCTCAGTGGTGATGCCGTGATGCAAAAGCGGCTGGCCGCGCTGGCGTTGCAGGCGGTCGAATTGCCGGAAGGTTCGCTGCGTGGGCACACTTACCACCATTCGCTGACTACGACCGAACTGACGCCGATTGCCCGTGGCCTGAGTCCTAATGGTGGGCGTGGTGCTGAGGCGGTTTATCGCGAGGGGCGAATGACCGCTTCTTATGTGCACTTTTATTTTCCGTCCAATCCGTCGGCGATTGCCTCGCTGTTTGCGCCTGACCGTGAGGACGCCTTCGCGAGCAAGCCCGCTTCCACAGTTGATCACCTAACCCCTGTGGGAGCGGGCTTGCTCGCGAAGAGGCCATGACCGACAACACATTCAGTCAGGCCGAACGCGCAGCGGTCTACCGCGCCATCGCCGAACGCCGCGATATGCGCCACTTCACAGGCGGCACTGTCGAGCCCAATCTCTTGCGCCGTCTGCTCGAAGCCGCGCACCAGGCACCGAGCGTCGGCCTGATGCAGCCCTGGCGTTTCATTCGCATAAGCGACCGTGACTTGCGCGGCAAGATCCGCGATCTGGTGGAAGAAGAACGCATTCGCACCGCCCAAGCCCTCGGCGAGCGCAGCGACGAATTCATGCAACTCAAAGTCGAAGGCATCAACGATTGCGCCGAGGTGTTGGTGGCGGCGCTGATGGATGACCGCGAACGGCACATCTTCGGTCGGCGCACCTTGCCGGAAATGGACATGGCCTCCTTGTCCTGCGCGATCCAGAACCTGTGGCTGGCGTCCCGCGCCGAAGGCCTGGGGATGGGCTGGGTGTCGCTGTTCGAGCCGCAGGCGCTGGCCGATTTGTTGGGCCTGCCGCCGGGCGCCAAGCCGTTGGCCATTTTGTGCCTGGGGCCGGTCAAGGAATTCTATCCGGCGCCGATGCTGGTGCTCGAAGGTTGGGCGCAAGAGCGTCCGCTCAGTGAATTGTTGTATGAGAATTTTTGGGGAGTGCGTCCATGAGTGTGGCGTTGTTGAGTGTCGCCGCCGTGGGGCTGGATGCGTTGCTGGGTGAACCCAAGCGCTGGCATCCGCTGGTAGCGTTTGGTCGATTTGCCGACCGCATTGAGCAACGTTTCAACGGCGGTGGTCGCGGCTGGCGCAGTCACGGTGTCACTGCGTGGGTGATCGCGGTATTGCCGCTGACTCTACTGGCGACGGCGTTTTCATGGGCACCTTATGTCGGCTGGATCGTCGAGATTCTCGCGCTGTACTGCGCCCTCGGCATGCGCAGCCTGGGCGAGCACGTCGAGCCCGTAGCCAGGGCCTTGCGCAGCGATGATCTGCAAGCAGCACGCGAACGTGTGAGTTACCTGGTCAGCCGCAAGACCAGCGAGCTGGATAAAACCGAAGTCGCCCGCGCCGCTACCGAGTCGGTGCTGGAAAACGGCAGTGACGCAGTGTTCGCCGCGTTGTTCTGGTTTGCCGTGGCCGGTGCGCCGGGGGTCGTGCTCTACCGATTGAGCAATACCCTGGATGCGATGTGGGGTTATCGCAACGAACGCTTTGAACGCTTCGGCTGGGCGGCGGCGAAGATCGACGATGTACTCAATTACATTCCCGCGCGCCTGGTGGCATTGACCTATGCGCTGCTGGGCAAAACCCGCCTGGCCTTGAAGTGCTGGCGTACCCAGGGCCCGACCTGGGACAGCCCCAATGCCGGGCCGGTGATGGCCGCCGGCGCCGGTGCCCTGGGTGTCGAACTGGGCGGGCCGGCGATTTATCACGGCGAGCTGCATGAGCGTCCGCAACTGGGCGAAGGCGCCCCGGCGGACGCAGACTCCATCGACCGCGGCTGGCAACTGGTCCAGCGCGGCGTATGGTTATGGCTGCTGATTCTCTGCGTGGGGGCTGAATTCTATGCTTGAACACGGTGGACGGTTGCGCAAGGCGGCGCTCGAATACGGCATCGAGGAAGCCGATTGGCTTGATCTGTCCAGCGGCCTGGCGCCCTGGCCGTTTCCGGTTCCCGATATCCCGATGCGAGCCTGGGCGCGCTTGCCGGAAACCGATGACGGCCTGGAACAAGCGGCCTGCGATTACTACGGCACGCTGCAGGCATTGCCGGTGGCCGGGTCGCAAATGGCCATTCAGTTACTGCCGCGCCTGCGTCGGGCCGGCAAGGTCGGCGTGCTCTCGCCCTGTTACGCCGAACATGCCGAAGCCTGGCGCCGCAATGGCTATATCGTGCGTGAAGTGCTGGAGCAGGAAGTCGACTTCTTTCTCGACAGCCTCGATGTGCTGGTGGTGGTCAATCCGAACAATCCCACGGGCCTGAGCCTGACGCCCGCGCGCTTGCTCGACTGGCATTCGCGACTGGCCCAGCGCGGTGGCTGGCTGGTGGTGGACGAAGCGTTCATGGACAACACACCGCACTTGAGCGTGGCGCCGTTTGCCCACCAGGTGGGGTTGATCGTGCTGCGCTCTTTCGGCAAGTTTTTCGGCCTGGCCGGGGTGCGGTTGGGGTTCGTGCTGGCCGAGCGCAAGTTGCTCAAACTGCTCGCCGAACAGGTCGGGCCGTGGGCCGTGAGCGGTCCGACCCGGGTACTGGGCCAGGCGTGTCTGCGCGATACCCAAGGGCATGAGCAACAGCGGTTGCGCGCCGACGAAGCCAGTGAACGGCTGGCGTCGTTACTTGAGCAGCACGGCCTCGAGCCCCAGGGCGGTTGTGCCTTGTTTCAGTGGCTGGTCACCGAGCGCGCCGAGCAACTGCACGAGTTCATGGCCAGGCGCGGCATCCTCCTGCGGTTGTTTACACAAACCAGCAGCCTGCGTTTTGGCCTGCCGGGCGAAGACGCCGATTGGGCGCGTCTTGGGGCAGCGCTGGATGCCTTCACCAAGGAAACTTCATGAGCACGTTGATGGTGCAGGGCACCACCTCCGATGCCGGCAAAAGCACACTGGTGACGGCGCTGTGTCGCTGGGCAACGCGTCAGGGTGTGAGCGTGGTGCCATTCAAGCCGCAGAACATGGCCCTCAACAGTGCCGTGACGGCGGACGGTGGCGAGATCGGTCGGGCGCAGGCGGTGCAGGCGCAGGCCGCCAATCTCGAACCGCACACGGACATGAACCCGGTGCTGCTTAAACCCAACAGCGACACGGGTGCCCAAGTGATCATCCATGGTCGCGCGGTCACCACCATGAACGCCGTGGCCTATCACGACTACAAGGCCATCGCCATGCAAGCGGTGCTGGCCTCCCATGCGCGGCTGAGCGCGGCCTATCCACTGGTGATGGTCGAAGGCGCGGGTTCGCCGGCCGAGATCAATCTTCGCGCCGGCGACATCGCCAACATGGGTTTCGCCGAAGCGGTGGATTGCCCGGTGGTGCTGATTGCCGACATCAACCGTGGCGGGGTGTTCGCGCATCTGGTGGGCACGCTGGAGTTGCTGTCGCCCAGCGAGCAGGCGCGGGTCAAGGGCTTCATCATCAACCGTTTTCGCGGCGATATCGCCTTGCTGCAACCAGGCCTGGACTGGCTGGAGCAGCGCACCGGCAAACCGGTGATCGGCGTGTTGCCCTACGTGATGGACCTGCATCTGGAGGCCGAGGACGGCATTGATCAGCGCCAGACCGACAAGGCCGAGCAAGTGCTGAAAGTGGTGGTGCCGGTTCTACCGCGCATCAGCAACCACACCGATTTCGATCCGCTGCGCCTGCATCCGCAGGTGGACCTGCAATTCATTGGCCCCGGCCAGGCGATCCCCGCGGCCGATCTGATCATCCTTCCCGGCTCAAAGAGCGTGCGCAGCGATCTTGCGTATCTGCGGGCCAATGGCTGGGAAACCGCGATCTCCCGTCATCTGCGCTATGGAGGCAAGTTGCTGGGTATCTGCGGTGGCCTGCAGATGCTCGGTGAACAGGTGCATGACCCGCTGGGCCTCGAAGGCGCGCCGGGCTCCAGTGCCGCTCTGGGCTTGCTGGCGTTCGAAACCGTGCTTGAGCAGGAGAAGCAACTGCGCAATGTGCGCGGGCGTCTGGCCCTTGAGAATGCGCAAGTCAGCGGCTATGAAATCCATGCGGGCGTGACCACCGGAGCCGCGCTGGAAAACGCCGCGGTTCAGCTCGATGACGGTCGTAGCGACGGGGCACAGAGTGTCGACGGGCAGATCCTCGGCACCTATCTGCATGGCCTGTTCGAGTCGTCGGCGGCCTGTGGTGCGCTGTTGCGCTGGGCCGGTTTGCGCGACGTGCAGGAGGTCGATTACCACGGGTTGCGCGAGCGGGATATCGAGCGGTTGGCGGATCTGGTGGACAAGCATCTGGATACCGGGCTTTTGCGTGAGCTTTGTGGGATCTAGGGAGACTGTTCCGGCCTCTTCGCGGGCAAGCCCGCTCCCACA
>DATMUG010000314.1:0-5559 GCA_035563915.1 Pseudomonas sp.
GGCTCCCAAGCCGCCGAACGGGAGCTTTTTTGTTTTTGAAAACCTTGGCGCAGCGCTTGCTGACAGCACTCACGCTGACCGATTGGATGATTTTTATCGCTTCAGAAAAAGGCGCCACACCAGAGCGTCGACCTTAAAAAATCGTGAACCACTACTTTTTGGGAGCAACCGAATGAAACGCACGTGCACTAGCCTGATGCTGGCGGGATCCATGCTGGCTGGGGGACAGGCCATGGCAGGCGACTTGCTGCAATGGCAGAACAACAGCCTGACCTACCTCTATGGCAAGGACTTCCAGGTCAACCCGCGCATCCAGCAGACCGTGACCTTCGAACACGCCGACGGCTGGAAATACGGCGACAACTTCTTCTTCATCGACAAGATCTTCTACAACGGCAAGGAAGACGCCTTCGCCGGCGAGAACACCTACTACGGCGAATTCAGCCCGCGTCTGTCGTTCGGCAAGATCTTCGACCAGAAGCTGGAGTTCGGCCCGATCAAGGACGTGCTTCTGGCGATGACCTACGAGTTCGGCGAAGACGATACCGAGTCCTACCTGATCGGCCCTGGCTTCGACCTGGCCATCCCGGGCTTCGATTACTTCCAGCTGAACTTCTACAACCGTCACACCGAAGGCGACCGCCCCGGCGACAACATCTGGCAGGTCACCCCGGTCTGGTCCTACACCATCCCGGTGGGCGACTCGAACGTGCTGATCGACGGTTTCATGGACTGGGTTGTCGACAATGACGTGAACAGCAAGGGCGAATACCACGCCAACCTGCACTTCAACCCACAGATCAAGTACGACCTGGGCAAGGCGCTGAACCTGAGCGAGAAACAGCTGTACGTGGGTGTCGAGTACGACTACTGGAAGAACAAGTACGGTATCGAAGACAGCCAGGGCTTCAAGACCGATCAGAGCGTGACCAGCTTCCTGGTCAAGGTTCACTTCTGATCTGAAAAAAACCTGTAGGAGCGAGCCCGCTCGCGATGGTCGTGAACGATAACGCTGGGGTCCTGATACCCCGCGGTGTCCTGTCGTCCATCGCGAGCAGAGCTCGCTCCTACAGGCGATAGCCACACCGCCGATATCAAGCCGAAACCAACGGCTGCGACAACCCAAGAAACCGGCTCAACTCCTCCTTCTTGGCCAACGCATCCCGCCGCCCCAGATCAATCAATTCGCTGCAATACCCCGCCTCGAACAGCAAATAACTCAACACCCCCGCCCCGCTCGTCTTGGTCGCACCCGGGCCGCGCAGGAACAGGCGCAATGCCGCCGGCAATTCCTGGCGATGGCGCGCGGCAATCTCGTCGATCGGCTGACTCGGCGAAATCACCAGCACCTCCACAGGCGCGACGCCCAATGCACGCGTCGGTGCACCTGCGGGCATGTAGTGACTGAACTGATTCAAGCGCTGCAACAGTTCGATATCGCTTTCCAGACTGTCAATGAACGTACTGTTGAGCATGTGCCCGCCGATCTGCGCCAGGGTCGGTTGTTGCCCGGTCCAGGCCCGTTGCAACGGTTGCTGCGGATCGACACCCCGTGGGTTACCACTGACGCCCACCACCAATACGCGACTGGCCCCCAGGTGCAGGGCGGGGCTGATCGGCGCCGACTGACGCACCGCGCCATCACCGAAATATTCTTCACCGATTTTCACCGGGGCAAACAGCAAGGGAATCGCCGAACTGGCGAGCAGGTGTTCAACGGACAGTTGCGCAGGTACGCCAATACGCCGATGACGCAACCAGTCGTGGATGGTGCCGGTGCCCTGATAGAAGGTCACCGCCTGACCGGATTCGTAACCAAACGCGGTGACAGCCACCGCATGCAGCTGTTGATGGGCGATGGCCTCGGCGATGCCGTTCATGTGCAACTTGTCGTTGAGCAGTTCGCGCAGGGGCGAGCTGTCGAGCAACGCCACCGGGACCTGGGCACCGAGGCCAAGCAGACTGTGACCGACAAAGCGACTGGCCTGGCGGATCACCCCGGGCCAATCACTGCGCAACACCAGAGGACTGCGAAAGTCCTGCCAGAAGGCGGTCAGACGCTCGATGGCGGCACGAAAATCCATGGCGCCACTGGCCAGGCTGACCGCGTTGATCGCCCCGGCGGAGGTGCCGACGATCACTGGAAACGGATTGTCGGCGCCCATCGGCAGCAGCTCGGCAATCGCCGCCAGCACACCCACCTGATAGGCCGCCCGAGCCCCGCCGCCGGAAAGAATCAAACCTGTAACCGGTTCGCCTGAACTCACTCTCAACGCTCCATGCTCAATGTTGCAATCTCTTCCCCTGTAGGAGCGAACTTGCTCGCGATGGTCGTGAAAACGACGCGGGGTGTCAGATGCCCCGCGTTATCGTTGACCACCATCGCGAGCAGGCTCGCTCCTACAAGGGGTCGAATGTTCAACCGCGCTTGGCGTACAACTTGGGCTCGCCGGGTGGACGGCTCTTGAAACGGCGATGGGCCCACAGGTATTGCTCCGGGCAATCGCGCAGCACGCCTTCGATCCACTGATTGATGCGCAGGCAGTCTTCTTCTTCGGTTTCCCCGGGGAAACCTTCGAGTGGCGCATGGATCACCAGGCGATAGCCCGTGCCGTCCGCCAGGCGTTCCTGGGTGAACGGCACCACCAATGCCTTGCCCAGTCGGGCGAACTTGCTGGTGGCGGTGACGGTGGCTGCCTGAATGCCGAACAACGGCACGAAAATGCTTTGCTTGGCGCCGTAGTCCTGGTCCGGTGCATACCAGATCGCCCGGCCGGCGCGCAGCAACTTGAGCATGCCCCGCACGTCCTCGCGCTCCACAGCCAGCGAGTCGAGGTTGTGCCGCTCGCGGCCCTGGCGCTGAACGTAGTCGAACAAGGGATTCTTGTGTTCGCGGTACATGCCGTCGATCGTATGCTGCTGGCCAAGCAAAGCGGCGCCGATTTCCAGGGTGGTGAAGTGCACGGCCATCAGGATAACGCCCTTGCCTTCGCGCTGGGCCTGTTGCAAATGCTCCAGCCCTTCGACGTGGGCCAATTTGGCCAGACGCTCGCGGGACCACCACCAGCTCATGGCCATTTCAAAGAAAGCGATGCCGGTGGAGGCGAAGTTTTCCTTGAGCAAGCGCTTGCGCTCGGCAGCGGACTTTTCAGGGAAACACAACTCCAGGTTGCGCTTGGCGATGCGCCGCCGGTCGCCGGCCGCCCGGTACATCAAGGCACCCAGCACGCGGCCGATCCACAGCAACGCCGGGTAAGGCAACTGGACGATCAGCCACAACAGCCCCAGGCCCAACCACAACGGCCAGAAACGTGGCGAGAAAAAGGTTTTTCGAAAACGCGGGCGATCCATTGAAGCTTCCGGAAAGACAGTGGCCGCGCATTCTACATCGTTCGACCCGGCTTGCGGCCTGCGGGCGTTCTCGTTATAAGTCTGGGCACTTTTAGTGACAAGTCGTTGTATGCCGACCATGAGCCAAACCGAACCGCAAGACCAGGACCCCGTGTTCCAGCTGAAGGGCAGCATGCTGGCCATTACCGTGCTGGAACTGGCCCGTAACGATCTCGAAGGCCTCGACCGGCAGTTGGCCGCCAAGGTCGCCCAGGCACCTGGTTTTTTCAGCAATGCACCGCTGGTCCTGGCCCTGGACAAGCTGCCGGCCAGCGAAGGCGTGATCGACCTGCCAGGCCTGATGCGCGTATGCCGCCAGCACGGCTTGCGCACCCTGGCCATCCGCGCCAGCCGTATCGAAGACATCGCTGCCGCCATAGCCGTCGACCTGCCGGTGTTGCCGCCCTCCGGCGCGCGTGAGCGCCCACTGGAGCTGAACGAAGGCGTTGTCGCGAAAAAACCGGAAAAGCCGCCTGAGCCTACGATCAAACCGACAAAAATCATCACCTCGCCCGTACGCGGGGGCCAGCAGATCTATGCCCAGGGCAGCGACCTGGTGGTGATCTCCTCGGTCAGCCCGGGGGCGGAACTTCTCGCCGATGGCAACATCCATGTATACGGCCCCATGCGTGGTCGCGTACTGGCCGGGGTCAAGGGCGACACGAAAGCCAGGATTTTCTGTCAGCAAATGAGCGCTGAACTGGTCTCCATCGCTGGTCATTACAAGGTGTCCGAGGACCTGCGTCGCGACCCTTTATGGGGTTCGGGCGTACAAGTCAGCCTGTCGGGCGATGTGTTGAACATCATTCGGCTTTAACGGATACTGCCGCATTTTCCAAACATCTCTAAAACGTGGCGAAAACGGCTCAAACGAAGTAGGAAACAGGCCAAAAGCCGTGTTTACCGCCGGTAAACACCGCCCAGACCGAATTCCAGCCAAGGCCGTTCGACTGCAGTAGTTTTCAAGAGTTGTTTTTCAGGGGCTAACAAGTCCTTTTTCATTAGGGGTGAAACACCTTGGCCAAGATTCTCGTGGTTACATCCGGCAAGGGTGGTGTGGGTAAGACCACCACCAGCGCCGCTATCGGTACCGGCCTCGCTCTGCGTGGCCACAAAACAGTGATCGTCGACTTCGACGTCGGTTTGCGTAACCTCGACCTGATCATGGGGTGCGAGCGCCGTGTGGTGTACGACTTCGTCAACGTCGTCAACGGCGAAGCCAACCTGCAACAGGCCCTGATCAAAGACAAGCGCCTGGAAAACCTCTACGTGCTGGCCGCCAGCCAGACCCGCGACAAGGACGCGCTGACCGTCGAAGGCGTGGAAAAAGTCCTGATGCAACTCAAGGAAGACTTCGAGTTCGTGGTCTGCGACTCCCCGGCGGGCATCGAGAAAGGCGCCCACCTGGCCATGTACTTCGCCGACGAAGCGATCGTCGTGACCAACCCTGAAGTGTCCTCGGTCCGTGACTCCGACCGCATGCTCGGCCTGCTGGCCAGCAAGTCCCGTCGTGCCGAACGCGGTGAAGACCCGATCAAGGAACACCTGCTGATTACCCGTTACCACCCGGAGCGTGTGAGCAAAGGCGAAATGCTCGGCGTAGAAGACGTCAAGGAAATCCTCTCGGTGACCCTGCTCGGCGTGATCCCCGAATCCCAGGCGGTGCTCAAGGCATCCAACCAGGGCGTTCCGGTGATCCTCGACGACCAGAGCGATGCCGGCCAGGCCTACAGCGATACCGTTGATCGCCTGCTGGGCAAGACCGTGGATCATCGATTCCTCGATGTACAGAAGAAGGGATTCTTCGAGCGCCTGTTTGGAGGCAACTAAGCAATGAACCTTTTTGACTTCTTTCGTGCCAACAAAAAGCAAAGCACCGCGTCGGTAGCGAAAGAGCGTCTACAGATCATCGTGGCGCACGAACGCGGCCAACGCAGCACCCCGGATTACCTGCCAGCCTTGCAGAAGGAACTGGTCGAGGTGATCCGCAAGTACGTCAATATCGGCACCGATGACGTGCATGTCGCACTGGAAAGCCAGGGCAGTTGCTCGATTCTGGAACTCAACATCACCCTGCCTGATCGCTGAGTCGATCCGGCAGAACGACGGCGGTTCAGGGTCACTCCCATGCGGGAATGGCCCTGAACCGCCGTTGGCATTTGTTACGAG
>DATMUG010000315.1:0-14352 GCA_035563915.1 Pseudomonas sp.
GAATCAGGCCTTTTGTGGCGAGGGAGCTTGCTCCCGCTCGGCTGCGCAGCAGTCGTAAAATCAGGCTGCACGATGTAACTGGCTTCAATTGGGGCTGCTTCGCAACCCAGCGGGAGCAAGCTCCCTCGCCACAAGGTCCGGTTTGCAGACTACCAAGCGACCAACCCTGCCAATCGTCTGTTTCTAACCCCAGCTTTTAAACCTTTTGCCTTTTATGTGTTCTAGTTATCACTCGGCGGTTTGCGA
Organism: Pseudomonas sp.; assembly: GCA_035563915.1. GTDB lineage: Bacteria > Pseudomonadota > Gammaproteobacteria > Pseudomonadales > Pseudomonadaceae > Aquipseudomonas. The sequence goes on from DATMUG010000315.1 coordinate 247, forward strand.
AGTGGAAAAGGCGCCACTAAACTGCCATCACTGATACCGAGCATGCACTTATGCGTATAGACGGCATTTCCTCTCAGTCCTACCCGATAAAGCGCAAGCCTCGCAAAGGTGATGTGGTTGAGGACGAGGCCGTCGATATCGAAGGTGAGCTGGAGTTTCCCTCCGAGGAGCAATTGGCCGCCCGGGCCAAAGCTGCCGCGCAACGCCTGAGCAATCTTTCTGCCCGTCAACAGGACATGCTCTATCACCGCGCCATGAGCAAGAGCGTGGCGATGGCCCTGGCCAGTTACCTGAGCACCGCCGGTTTCGTCGATTGGGAAGGGGAAGTGCTGGGGCTCGATCTGTACATCTGATGCTGCCTTACTACCTCGGTTGCCCGTCCTGGAGCGAAAACGCCTGGCGCGAATACCTCTATCCGCAAGATGCCAAGCCCGCCGAGTTTCTCGAACTTTATTCCCAAGTCTTCAACGCCGTAGAAGGCAACACCACGTTCTACGCCAGCCCGGCTGCCAGCACCGTACAGCGCTGGGCCGAAACGATGCCCGAACATTTTCGTTTCACGGCCAAGTTTCCCGGTGAGATCAGTCACGGCGGTGACCTGCGTGAACATCTCACGGCTGCCGAAACCTTCACCCAATTGCTCAGGCCCCTCGGTGAGCGGGTGTCGCCCATGTGGTTGCAGCTGTCGAAAAGCTTCACGCCACAACGCCTGCCTGAACTTGCCGGTTTTATCGATGCCCTGCAACGGCCATTGGCAGTGGAGGTGCGTCATGACGATTTCTTCGCCAAGGGCGACAGCGAGCGGATGCTCAATCGCCTGCTGCTCGACCGTGGTGTCGAGCGAATCTGCCTTGACCCACGCGCGCTGTTCAGTTGCACCTCCACTGAGCCTTCGGTGCTTCACGCGCAATCGAAAAAGCCCAGGGTCCCACCGCGTCCGGCGGCCTTCACCCAGTTCCCGCAAGTGCGTTTCATCGGCCATCCGCAGCTGGAAGCCAACGACCGTTTCCTGTCGCCCTGGGTGGAGAAAATCGCCCTGTGGATCGAAGAAGGCCGCACGCCGTATATCTTTCTGCACACCGCCGACAATGTGCAGGCGGCGAGGCTGGCACAGCGTTTCCACGCGCGATTGATGCTGCGATTGCCTGGCTTGCCGGCGCTGCCTGAGCTATACAGAGAGCCCGCCGCCGAGCAACTTGGCCTGCTCTGAAAGCGGATTCGTTCCCCTTTTTTCAGGAGCCTGCCAATGGATGCGCAAACCCTTCAAGCCCAAGCGTTCAAAGCCCTGCACGAACGCGACGGGATTTTTGTGATGCCCAACCCATGGGATGCGGGTTCGGCAAAAATGCTGGCCGGCCTGGGTTTCGAAGCGTTGGCGACCACCAGTGCCGGTTGCGCTTTTTCTCAGGCGCGCCCCGATGGCGGCCTGACGCTGGACGACACCCTGGTCAACGTCCGGGCGATCGTTGCCGCCACCGATCTGCCGGTGTCGGTGGATCTGGAAAACGGTTTTGCCGATGATCCCGTCGAATGCGCGCAAAGCATCGTACGGGCTGCCGACGCGGGGGCTGTCGGTGGTTCGATCGAAGACGCCACGGGCCGTGCGGACGCGCCGATCTACTGCTTCGAACATGCCGTGGCCCGTATCAAGGCCGCCGTCGCTGCCGCGCGCAGCTTGCCTCTCCCTTTCACTCTGACCGCCCGCGCCGAGAACTATCTGCACGGCAATCCGGACCTCGACGACACGATTCGCCGCCTGCAAGCGTTCGCCGAAGCCGGTGCCGATGTGCTCTATGCGCCGGGGCTGCGTAGCGCTGAAGAAGTCCTGGCCGTGGTCCGTGCCGTGGCACCCAAACCTGTCAATGTGTTGATGTCCGGCGGCTTGAAGCTGACAGTGCAAGAGCTCGGCGAAATGGGCGTCAAACGCATCAGTGTCGGTTCGGCGCTGGCATTGGCAGCGCTGGGAGAGTTCTACCGTGCCGCCGAAGAGATCAAGACGTCGGGCACGTTCGGGTTCGCCTCGCGTTGCATGCCGTACGCCAAGGCCAATCAATTTTTCAAAGGCTGACCATCAGGCGGCAAGGCGCAGGTTCTGCAGGACGATCGGGCGCGCCCAGCCGTTATCGAAATCGAGTTGTTTCTGTTGCTCGACGATTTCTTGCGGCGAGAACGGCGGGAAGGGCTTGTCCAACAGATCGAGTTCAAACTCGGCAATCGGCAGGTGCAATGCACGGGGTTGCGGCGCGGGGCCGGCTTCGGGCAGCGGTTGGCCGGCGGTCAGCACGATTGGGCGTACCCAGCCGCTGTCAAAGTTTTGCTGGCGTTGTTGGGCGACGATTTCTTCCGGCGGGAACGGTGGGAATGGTTTATCGGCCAGGTCCATTTCGAATTCGGCAATCGGCAGGAACAGCGGCTCGGGCGGGCGAATCTCGTTGTCCTGCACGTCGCATTCACGCTGGGCAACGATGTGCGCCAAAAGGTCGCTGCCAACGGTGGGTTCCACCGGGCTTTCCAGGTCCACCGGTGGAAAGTTCAGCGATTCAGGCAGCGCCGGTCCCGCCTGTTCGGCCAGCGCCCGGGCAAAGAAATCCTGCCAGATGTGGCTGACGCCGCTCAGTGTCTGGGTGTTTCGCAGGTTGTAGTCGCCGTAGGGCGAGATAAAACCTGTGATGGCGGGTTGAATGTCTGACATTTCTCTCGGGCGCCGCTCAGCTCTGGCAAAATGCTCGATAGTTTTGTTATCGGCCGATTTTGCCGATCATTAATTTTTTGAGCGTATTTTCTGATGATTGATCAACCGGCGGCGTGCCGCATCCGTGTCGAAGCCCTGGACGAGACTTTTCAGCCACAGGCCGAACACTGGGCCGAGCGCCTGGGCCTGCCGTTGCAGGTGGATGACGGTGAATTTGCCTTGCAGGTCGGCGAGCAGGGTTTGCAGCTGCAACAGCTCGGCCCGGATGCGCCAGGGCCGGTGCGCGTGGACTTCGTCGAGGGTGGCGCGGCCCATCGTCGGTTATACGGTGGCGGTAGCGGGCAGATGATCGCCAAGGCGGTCGGTATCGCCCAGGGCGTGCGTCCACGGGTGCTCGATGCCACGGCGGGGCTGGGCAAGGATGCGTTCGTGCTGGCGAGCCTGGGCTGTGAGATGAGCCTGATCGAGCGTCAGCCGCTGATCGGTGCCTTGCTCGAAGATGGCCTGGCCCGTGGCGCTGATGATTTCGAGGTGGCGCCGATCGTGGCGCGCATGCGTTTGCTCAAGGGCAATTCGATCGACGTGATGAATAACTGGGAAGGCGAGCCGCCGCAGGTGATCTACCTCGATCCGATGTTCCCGCACCGTGAGAAAACGGCGCTGGTGAAGAAGGAAATGCGCCTGTTCCGGCCACTGGTGGGCGATGACCCGGATGCCCCGGCCCTGCTTCAGGCGGCATTGGCATTGGCGACTCATCGGGTGGTGGTCAAGCGCCCGCGCAAGGCGCCGTGCATCGAAGGGCCCAAGCCGAGTCATGCGCTGGATGGCAAGTCCAGTCGGTATGACATTTATCCCAAGAAAGCGCTCAAGGCGTAAGACCGAGTCGCCTGCTTCGCGAGCAAGCCCGCTCCCACAATTGATCCGCGTCGTGCACAAATCAAATGTGGGAGCGGACTTGCTCGCGAAGGGGCCAGATAAGGCAGCCGGGATCTATCAGACCGAATCCGGCCGATAAGCCCGCATAAACAACCCCACCACCTCCCGCACATGGCTCTCGGCCGCTTCCTCGGTCAACGGCTCGCCGCAGCCAAAGAGCAACCGGAAATTCGCCGCGCCCTTGAGCAGGCAAAAGAAGTGCTCCGCTGCATTGTGCGGCTTGTCGATGCGCAACTCGCCGCTCTGGTCCACCTTGCTCAGCAGCCGTTCCATACCCAGCAGCATGCGTTGCGGGCCGGCTTCGAAGAAGATCAGCGAGAGTTTCGGGTCCTGGCTGCCCAGGGCCATGATCAGGCGATGCAGGTTCACCGATTCGTCGCTGTTGATCAGGTGATGAAAGCCGCGGGCAATGTTCAGCAGCACGGTTTCCACTGCAACGCCTTGGGGCAGTTCAAAAAACAGCGGCGGCAGTTGCTCCTCACACTTGGCCATCACGGCGGCGGAGAACAGCGTCTCCTTGTCGTTGAAATGGCTGTAGACCGTGAGCTTCGAAACACCGGCTTCTGCGGCGACAGCGTCCATGCTGGTGTTGGCATATCCCTTGGTGAGAAACAGCGTCTTCGCCGCGTCGAGGATCGCCTGGCGCTTGGCCAGATCCTTGGGGCGGCCTGGACCGTTGGATACTGAAGGATTGTTCGGCATATGCGCTTTTATTACTGGACTGGTGAGTTTGCTATTAATAACATACCGGCCAGTATAATTATTCAAAGCACCATTGGCGAAAGGTCCTTCACCATGTTCCGCTATGCCTTGCCCCTCGCGTTGCCTCTCAGTCTGGCGTTGTTGTTGACGGCCTGTGGTCACGAAGAAACGCCGCCAACCAGCGTGCGCCCGGCGATGGTGGTTCAGCCAGAGCCTTCGGCCCAGGCGACGGAGAGCTACCCCGGTGAGGTCCGCGCGCGCTACGAGCCGGATCTGGCCTTCCGTATCGGCGGTAAAGTCAGCCGACGACTGGTCGATGAGGGGCAACGGGTCAAGGCTGATCAACCCCTGGCCGAACTCGATCCCCAGGATGTGCGCCTGCAACTGGAAGCCACCCGGGCCCAGGTCGCCGCCGCCGAGGCCAACCTCAACATGGTGCGGGCTGAGCGTGATCGCTATAAGACCTTGATGGAGCGTCAGCTGGTCAGCCGTTCGCAGTACGACAATCACGAAAACCTTTACCGTTCCGGTGAAGCGCGTCTCAAACAGATCAAAGCCGAATTCAACGTCTCGACCAACCAGGCCAGTTACGCGGTGCTGCGCGCGCCTCAGGATGGCGTGGTGGCCAAGCGTGCGGTGGAAGTCGGCCAAGTGGTGGCGGCGGGGCAAACGGTGTTCACCCTGGCCACCGATGGCGAGCGCGAAGTACTGATCAGCCTGCCGGAGCAGAACTTCGGCCGCTTCAAGGTCGGCGAGCCAGTCTCGGTGGAGTTGTGGACGCAGCCAGGGCAACGCTTCGCCGGGCACATCCGCGAACTTTCGCCTGCGGCCGATCCCAAGTCCCGCACCTTCGCCGCACGCATCGCCTTCAATGCCGGCAAGGTTCCGGTCGAATTGGGCCAGAGTGCGCGGGTCTTCGTGCAAAACGCTGAAACCGTGCCGCTGTCGGTGCCGCTGTCGGCACTGACCGCGGAGAATGGCGTGACCTACGTATGGGTCGTCAGCGCCAACAGCACCCTGAAAAAGACCCCGGTGCGGGTCGGTGCCTTCGGTGAAAAAACCGTGCCGGTGCTCGAAGGCCTCAACGCCAGCGACTGGGTGGTGGCCGCCGGCGTCCATGTACTGCTCGACGGGCAGCAGGTGCGCCCGGTGGATCGCTCCAACCGCGTGGTCAATCTGGCGGACAAGGAGTAATCCCCGATGGGCTTCAATCTTTCCGAATGGGCGCTGCGCAACCGCCAGATCGTACTGTTCCTGATGCTGTTGCTGGCCATCGTTGGCGCTCTTTCCTACACCAAGCTCGGCCAAAGCGAAGACCCGCCCTTTACTTTCAAGGCCATGGTGATCCGCACCAACTGGCCTGGCGCCACGGCGCAGGAAGTCTCGCGCCAGGTAACTGAACGCATCGAAAAGAAGCTGATGGAAACCGGCGAGTACGAGCGCATCGTGTCGTTCTCCCGCCCCGGCGAATCCCAGGTGACTTTCATTGCCCGCGACTCCATGCACTCGGTGGAGATCCCCGAGCTCTGGTACCAGGTGCGCAAGAAGGTCAGCGACATTCGCCACACCTTGCCGCCGGGCATTCAGGGGCCGTTCTTCAACGATGAGTTCGGCACCACCTTCGGCAACATCTACGCGCTGACCGGTGACGGTTTCGATTACGCCGTGCTCAAGGATTACGCCGATCGCATCCAGATCCAGCTGCAACGGGTCAAGGACGTGGGCAAGGTCGAGCTGCTCGGTCTGCAGGACGAAAAGATCTGGATCGAGCTGTCCAACGTCAAGCTCGCCACCCTCGGCTTGCCCCTGGCGGCGGTGCAGCAGGCGCTGGAGGAACAGAACGCGGTATCCACCGCCGGATTCTTCGAAACCAGCAGCGAGCGATTGCAGCTACGGGTGTCGGGGAATTTTCAGACCGTCGATGAGATAAAAAACTTCCCGATCCGGGTCGCCGATCGCACCTTCCGCATTTCCGATGTGGCGGATGTACGCCGTGGGTTCAATGATCCACCGGCGCCGCGCATGCGCTTCATGGCCGAGGACGCTATTGGACTGGCCGTGGCCATGAAAGACGGCGGCGACATTCTGGTGCTGGGCAAGGCGCTGGAAATCGAATTCGCCCGCATCCAGAAAAACCTGCCGGCGGGCATGCAGCTGCGCAAGGTTTCCGATCAACCGGCGGCGGTGAAAACCGGGGTGGGCGAGTTCGTCCAGGTGCTGGTGGAGGCCCTGGCGATTGTGTTGCTGGTGAGCTTTTTCTCCCTCGGCGTGCGCACCGGCATGGTGGTGGCGCTGGCGATCCCGCTGGTGTTGGCGATGACTTTCGCGACCATGTATTACCTGGGGATCGGCCTGCACAAGATTTCCCTCGGCGCGCTGGTGCTGGCGCTGGGTTTGCTGGTGGACGATGCGATCATTGCCGTGGAAATGATGGCGATCAAAATGGAGCAGGGCTTCGACCGGATCAAGGCGGCGAGTTATGCCTGGACCAGCACCGCGTTCCCGATGCTCACCGGCACGCTGATCACCGCCGCCGGGTTCCTGCCGATTGCCACCGCGCAATCCGGCACTGGCGAATACACCCGTTCGATCTTCCAGGTGGTGACCATCGCGCTCTTGGCGTCCTGGGTGGCGGCGGTGGTGTTTGTGCCCTATCTGGGGGAAAAACTCCTGCCGGATCTGGCAAAAATTCATGCCGCGAAACACGGCCCCGATCAGCCCGACCCCTACGGCACGCCGTTTTATCAGCGGGTTCGACGCTTGGTGGAATGGTGCGTGCGTCGGCGCAAGACGGTGATCGCAGCGACGGTGATTCTGTTCATCGCCTCGGTGTTCCTCTTCCGTTTTGTGCCACAGCAGTTTTTCCCGGCGTCCGGCCGGCTGGAGCTGATGGTCGACCTGAAACTGGCCGAAGGCGCATCCCTGAGCAACACCGCCGACGAGGTCAAGCGCCTTGAAACCTTGCTCAAGGACAAGGCCGGGATCGACAACTATGTGGCGTACGTCGGCACCGGTTCGCCACGTTTTTACCTGCCGCTGGATCAGCAACTGCCGGCGGCGAGCTTTGCCCAGTTTGTCGTGCTGGCCAAAACCATCGAGGAACGCGAAACCCTGCGCAGCTGGTTGATCAGTACCCTCAACGAGCAATTCCCGGCCCTGCGCTCGCGGGTCACGCGCCTGGAAAACGGGCCGCCCGTGGGCTATCCGGTGCAGTTCCGGGTGACCGGTGAACACATCGAGGAAGTTCGCGCGCTGGCCCGCAAGGTCGCAGCCAAGGTGCGGGAAAACCCCCATGTGGCCAACGTTCACCTGGATTGGGAAGAACCGAGCAAGGTCGTCTACCTGAACATCGATCAGGACCGTGCGCGGGCGCTTGGGGTGAGCACAGCGAATTTGTCGAAGTTCTTGCAGAGCTCGTTGACCGGTTCCAGCGTCAGCCAGTATCGCGAAGACAACGAGCTGATCGAGATCCTGCTACGCGGCACCGTGCATGAGCGAACCGAACTATCGTTGCTGCCAAGCCTTGCGGTGCCGACGGACAACGGTCGCAGCGTCGCCCTGTCGCAGATCGCGACCCTGGAGTACGGCTTTGAAGAAGGCGTGATCTGGCACCGTAACCGCCTGCCCAACGTGACGGTTCGCGCCGACATTTACGGCAAGGAACAACCGGCGACTCTGGTGAAACAGATCATGCCGACCCTCGACCCGATCCGCGCCGAACTGCCCGACGGTTATCTGCTGGATGTCGGCGGCACCGTGGAAGATTCCGAGCGTGGGCAGAAGTCGGTGAACGCCGGTGTGCCGATGTTCATCGTGGTGGTGCTGACATTGCTGATGCTGCAACTGCGCAGTTTCTCACGCACGGCGATGGTGTTTCTGACGGCGCCGTTGGGCTTGATTGGGGTGACGCTGTTCCTGATGGTGTTCCGTCAACCGTTCGGCTTTGTGGCCATGCTCGGGACCATCGCCTTGTCGGGGATGATCATGCGTAACTCGGTGATCCTGGTGGATCAGATCGAGCAGGATATCGCGGCCGGGCTCAAGCCTTGGCAGGCGATCATCGAGGCGACGGTGCGGCGGTTCAGGCCGATTGTATTGACGGCGCTCGCTGCGGTTCTGGCGATGATCCCGCTGTCGCGCAGCGTGTTCTTCGGACCGATGGCGGTGGCGATCATGGGCGGGCTGATTGTAGCGACGGCGTTGACGCTACTGTTCCTGCCGGCGTTGTATGCGGCGTGGTTCCGGGTCAAGAAAGAGTTGGCCTGAGTTCGTTTGACTTGGCGGCCTTCGGGCCGACCAAGCTCCTGGTTGATTGAGTACATATCCGTTGCTGCGGTAACGGCTGCTGGCGGTTTCGCCCTTACGGCGAGTCACTTTTAACAAACGCCTTAAAAGTAACCAAAAGCGCTCGCCCCGGCGTCCGGCCCCTCGCTAAGGCTCGGGGTTCCTTCGCTTCGGTATTCATCCGGGGGCATCGCCTCCGGTTTGCTTCGCTGCACCTCCTCTCGATGTGTGCGGCTTCGCCGCACGGCGCTCCGCGCCTTCCCCCCGGATAAACACCTCCACTCAGCCTCCCGAAGGGGCGGGTGGATCAAGATCAAAAGCTTGCAGGCGAGCTAACGCTCGGCCTGTTGGTTGGTGAGAAGCAGGCGAATACCGTTTCTTGTGGGAGCTGGCTTGCCAGCGATGGCGGCCTGGCAGCCGACCTGATTTTGCAGATCTCCCCAATCCAACTGTGGGAGCGAGCCTGCTCGCAAAGACTCTCTAACAGCCTATGTGTTTATCGTTCAACCAAACACTCAGAACCTTCCCACAACACTTTCAGGTTGTCCCTCGGAATCACGATCTCTAGCCTTTGTCCGTCGCTGCCAATTCAGCGATCGGGACTGCAAGCCCGCCGATAATTTGTTAGGCGCCTACAGGCACACCTATAATCGCGACGCTTTTATTAGCGCCCATCGATTTATGGTGGCTGTGTGCGGGAGATCTTCGGGTCTGCCGAGGTTGCCTAACGACTCGGTCTTGCAGACCCGCATACAGCTGCCACCCATCATCTGCAAGTGATGCTGGCCGCTCCGACTTTCGTTAGGAGCTTCACTATGATCAAACACAGTCCAAATCCCCCAGATGCAACCCCGGATCTACAGGCGAAAACCACTTACCGACCCTGTCCAATTTTCACTATTCATCCGGGCATCAGTTCCGAAACGCTCCTTGTCCACACCCATGAAACCCTTGCATCAGCCAATGTCATGGCAACGGAGTTGTCCTCCCGCCTGACCGGTCCGGTCTGCAATATGGTGCTAGGTATTCAACAGATGATTGTGCTGGCGCAGCTATCGGTGAACCGCGTGCTGGATCAGATTGAGCCGCAGTAATCGCAAATGGAAAAAGCCCGCTGAGCCTGTGAGGGCCAGCGGGCTTTTTTCAGAGGGTTGTCAGTCAGGGATTAATATTGGCTGATGTGGCCTCTTCGCGAGCAAGCCCGCTCCCACAGGGTTTTGCGGTGAAGGTCAGAGTGTGCCGAAGACTTTCTTCGCCAAACTGGTCGCAGCCGCCGCCGGATCCTTGCGAATCACTTCTTCCTGCTTGCCGATCATTTCGAACAAGCCGTTCAGCGCCTGTTCGGTGACGTAATTTTCGATGTTGGCGTTCTTGGCGTCGATCACGCCCATGGTGGCGGCCTGGCCGGCGAAGGAGTTGTACTGCTGGGCCAGCCCCACCTTATCGGTAGCTTGCTTGACGATCGGCAAGAACTTGGCACGGATCTGTTCGCGGCTGGTCTTGTTCAGGTACTGGGTGGCCGAGTCGTTGCCGCCGCTGAGGATGCCCTTGGCGTCATCCACGGTCATTTTCTTCACCGCATCGACAAGGATCGGCTGGGCCTGGACCACGGCGGTTTCTGCCGCCTTGTTCATGCTGGCTTCCAGCTCGTCGACCTGGTCACCCATGCCGAACTGCTTCATTTTGCTGGCGACCTTGCCCAGCTTGCCCGGCAATTCGATCTTCACGTCCGGATTGTTGCTGAAGCCGCCCGGGGTGCCGAGTTGTTTCACGGCCAGTTGCGCGCCTTGGGTCAGGGCATCTTTGAGACCGCCGGTGGCGTCTTTTTGCGACAGGTCACTGAGGGACAACGCCAGGGCGCTGGCGGTGATCATCAAACCTGCGCACAGGCCGGCAAAGCGGAGGGTAGGGCGGAGCATGGCAACTTCCTTTTTCAAAAAGACACTTGATTCAATAAGCCCTAGCGGGCCGCGTCAACGCGGACCTTCACGGGTTGCGGATCGGTGCCGTCCAGTCGCACGGCGTGGTTCTCGGTGGTGATGAACAGCAGCTTGCCATCAACTTCGATGCGCGCATTGATCGAGTAACGGTGATTGGGCTCGATCTTCTGCGGGTCGTAGGTCAGGTGGAATGGCAACGGCACCTGGCCTTTGATCGGGCCACGCTGCTCATCGATGACCTTGGCCGGGGCATCGGCCAGGGAGATGTCTTGCAGGCTGACGCTGAGGATCGCCGTCGGTGGCAGGGCGCTGCGTTGCAGGTAGAACACCTCGCCATCAAGGCTGGCTTTGGCGGCGGGGTGCATGGATTGGCAAGCTCCCAGCAAAGCGGTCATCGCCAATAGCGTGATTTTTTTCATCGGTGATCTCCGTTTTATGTGGGAGCAGGCTTGCTCGCCAATGCGGTGTGTCAGTCAACGTAAATGTAGACGGGCACACCGCATTCGCGAGCAAGACCGCTCCCACAGGATTTGCGTCAGACCTCAGGCTGGATGGCGGGTTGATCGGCCGCATCTTCGCTGCGATGCAGCGCCACCTGGCGGATCGAAAGGCGAATCTCCGCCGGCAACACCCGTTTGGCCGCGCCTTCGGCCAATTCGCCCAGCAGTTCGTGATAGCCCAGCTTGCCGGCCTCGTCGCGCTTGAGTACTTCGAGGTCGAGCAGGGTCTGGATGAAGTGGCGGAACAGGCTCTTGTCGAAGAACTCCGGCGCATTCAGGCCGTGCAGGATCGACAGGCGCTGGGCCATGACCGTGCACAGGTCTTCCAGTTCTTCGGCGCTGATGCTGTTCTGGCCGCTGTTGAGCAGCAGGGAAACGGTCATGTAGAAGCGCTGCAGGGTCTGGGCGATGCTTTTGGACAGCAGGGTCAGCAGCACGAAATGCCGTGAACTTGGTGCCGGTCGCAGGTAGACATCGTTCTCGAAACGCAGCAGGCCTTGTTCGACGAAGGCTTCAAGCCACTGATCGATCACTCCGTCCAGTTCCTCCAGTGACCAGCGAATGAACAGCTCGGCCTGCAGGTACGGGTACAGCGCACGGGTGTAGCGCAGGATCTGTTCGCGGCTCATGCGCGAGGCACTCTGGAAGAAGCTCGCCAGCAACGCCGGCAGCGCGAAGATGTGCAGCACGTTGTTGCGGTAGTAGGTCATCAGGACGGCGTTTTGCTCGTCCAGATAGAGAATCTTGCCCAAGGCATCGCTCTGCTCCGAAAGCAGGTCCATGTCCTTGACGTGTTCGATCAGGGCGCGGCCGTCACCCTCGGGCAGGGTGGTGTGTGGCGAGTAGGGCACCTTGCGCAGCAGTGCCAGATACAGGTCGAGCACCCGTGCCATGGCGCGGTCGTCCAGGGCCAGGCGACTGGTGGACAGCAGCGCCAGTGCCACCAGGTTGACCGGGTTGATCGCCGCCGCTTCGTTCAGATGCTGCGCGACTTTCTCGCCCAGGCGATTGGTGGTTTCGTTGAGCCAGGCCGGTTTGAACTGCGGGCCGAGTGCCTGTTTGCGCCAGTCCGGTTGCTCGCTATCGAGAAACTCAGCCAGCTTGATCGGCTCGCCGAAGTTCACCGCCACCTGCCCGAAACGCTGTTTGAGGGCCCCGATGACTTTGAAAATATCGAAGATCGATTCTTTCTTCTTGCTCGCCCCGCGCAGTTCGCCAAGGTAAGTGCGGCCTTCAAGCACGCGCTCGTAGCCGATGTACACCGGCACGAACACGATCGGCGTGCGCGAGGAGCGCAGGAAGCTGCGCAGGGTGATCGCCAGCATCCCGGTTTTCGGTTGCAGCATGCGCCCGGTACGCGAGCGGCCGCCCTCGACGAAGTACTCCACGGGGAAGCCTTTGGTGAACAGGGTGTGCAGGTATTCGTTGAACACCGAGGTGTACAGCGGGTTGCCCTTGAATGTGCGACGCATGAAGAACGCGCCGCCACGGCGCAGCAGACCGCCGATCACCGGCATGTTCAGGTTGATCCCGGCGGCGATGTGCGGCGGGGTCAGGCCGTTGCGGAACAGCAGATAGGACAGCAGCAAGTAGTCGATGTGGCTGCGGTGGCACGGCACATAAATGACTTCGTGCCCCGGAGCGATCTTCTGCACGCCTTCGATGTTGTTGAGCTTGATGCCGTCGTAGATCTTGTTCCAGAACCAGCTCAGCACCACTTCCAGGAAGCGTATGACGGTGTAGGTGTAGTCCGACGCGATCTCGTTGCCGTAGCGCAGGGCCTGGGCCTTGGCCTTTTCCGGGGAGATGTTTTCGCGCTCCGCTTCGTCGAGGATCGCCTGCTTGACCATGGGGTCGTTGACCAGACCCTTGACCAGGTTGCGACGGTGGGAAATGTCCGGGCCGATGACGGCGGCTTTCAGGTTGCGGAAATGTACCCGCAGGATGCGTTGGGCCATGCGCACGGTGCGTTCGTGACCCTTGTTGTGCTCGATCAGCTCGCGCAGGTGGATCGGTGCGGAAAACTGCACGCGGGTTTTTCGCCCCAGCACGATGATACTCAGCAGGCGGCGCAGGCGGCCGGTGACTGCCCAGCTGTCGGCGAACAAGAGTTTCCACGGGCTGTTTTCGCTGTCCGGCGACTGTCCCCAGAACACGCTCACCGGAATGATCTGCGCATCTTCGGCGGCGTTCTGGGTCAGGGCGCTGACCAGACGGGTCAGGGTGGGCGGTGCGCCGCGCTTGTCCTGGCGACCGAGCCAGTCCGGGTCCGGGGTGAGGTAGAAGAACGCCGCCGGTTCCAGCAGGTTGCCCACCGATACCGGCAATACCGGGCGCGGCAGCCCGGCCTTGCTGCATTCGGTGTCGACCACGGCGAGGTCGCTCAGCGAAGGGTTTTGCAGGACATAGAACACCGGACGACTGCGGTCGAGGTTGAGGGTGAACGACGACTGGTTGATCGTCTCCGAGCGAACCCAGAGGTATAGCAGCCGGCGCAGGGTGCCAAACACAAGACGGCGGAACGGGGAGCGGGTCATACGGCATCTGCATGAGTGAATAAAACCGAGCGTTTGCTCGGGCGGTCGATAGTTTGCCGTATTCACTGAAAATCGGCAAAAAGCGGCGAAAGTAAACTCCTGTTGAGAGTTTTTACCCGTGTCATATACTCGGCGTTCTGTCGCCTGCCTGCATTAGGCCAGCATGTGCGGCTGATGTTCCCGAGGCTTTCCTGCGAAAAGCCCGATCAATAATAAAAAAGGAGTATGAACAGATGGCAACACGTGAAACCGGCAGCGTGAAGTGGTTCAACGACGCCAAGGGCTACGGCTTTATTCAGCGTGCGGACGGGGTGGATGTGTTCGTGCACTACCGCGCCATCCGCGGCGAAGGCCACCGTTCGCTGACCGAGGGGCAGCAGGTCGAGTATGCGGTGGTGGAAGGGCAGAAGGGGTTGCAGGCTGAGGATGTTGTAGGACTTTAAACCCGCAAAACCAATGTGGGAGCGGGCTTGCTCGCGAATGCGGTGTGTCAGTCAACGTTAATGCCAACTGAT
>DATMUG010000316.1:0-4884 GCA_035563915.1 Pseudomonas sp.
GCCTTCGGCAGCTCCTACAGGCCCTCGCATTACTCGGGAATCCGCAACGACTGCCCCGGATAAATCTTGTCCGGGTGCGACAGCATCGGTTTGTTGGCTTCAAAGATCTTGTTGTACTGGTTGGCATCACCGTACACGCGCTTGGAAATGGCGCTGAGGGTGTCGCCCTTCACGACGGTCACAAATACGGCGGCCTTCACCACCGGCCCAGTCACGGTGATCTGATCATCCACACTGCCGACACCGGCAATATTGCCCACGGCCAGCAGAATTTTTTCTTTCTCCTCCTGACTGCCTACCTCGCCGGTCACAGTGACTTTGTCGCCATCAACCGTCGCCTGTACATTCGGATTACCCAGGCCAACCTTACTGATGTGCTCTTTCAACTGCTCACTGGCATTGGCATTACCGGGCGTCAACAAATCCAGCAGTTTTTCGCCTGCCTCTTTCACAAAGCTTAAAAGACTCATCGTGTGCTCTCCCTGGAAAGTTAGTTGTCCAGACGCAAAAGCCTAGACCACCCATCCAAAACCCGGATCCAACCCGACCAATGACGCCGCTTCACCCCAGACGATAGAATCCGCACCTTTCCCGTTTCCCTGGTGCGAAGATGGACATCAAGCAGCTGAAATTCCTCATCGCTCTGGACGAGACCCGGCACTTCGGCCAGGCCGCCGCGCGCTGCCACATCACTCAGCCGACCTTGTCCATGCGCTTGCGCAACCTCGAGGAAGAACTCGATCTGCCGCTGGTCAATCGCGGGCAGCGCTTCGAAGGCTTTACCGCCCCCGGCGAACGCGTGCTGGCCTGGGCGCGCACGGTGCTGGCGGCCTATGACGGTTTGTACGCTGAAGCGGCGGCCTGTCGCGGCAATCTGGTCGGCACCCTGCGCCTGGGCGTGGTGCCGCTGTCGAGCTTCGATCCGTTGCCGCTGATGCAGCGCCTGCACGCCGAACACCCGAACCTGCGCTTCGAGCTGTCATCGCTCAGTTCCGAGCAGATCCTCGAGCAATTGGCGAACAACCGCCTGGACCTCGGCGTGTCGTACCTGGAGCGTCTGGATGCCGAGCACTTCGATTCGCTCACGTTCAGCGAAGCCCGCATGGGCCTGCTCTACGATCACCGTTTCTTCAATTTCGGCGAAGCGCCGCTGAGCTGGGAATCGTTGATCGAGCTGCCGTTGGGCATGCTCACCAGCGGCATGCACTTTCGCCAGTCCATCGACCACAACTTCCACAGCCGCGGCCTGACACCTCGCCCCCTGTTGCAGACCGATGCTGTGCATCAGCTTTTACAGGCGGTGCACGGAGGTTTGTGCTGCGCGATCATGCCGTTGGACAGCGGCCTGGAAAGCCTGACCGATGACTTGCGCCTGCAACCCATCGAGAACGCCCAGACCCTCGGCCGGCTGGGGCTGATCATGCGCCGGAGCGCGCCACGCTCGGCGCTGGCGCAGGCTTGTTTTGCGATTTATCAACAATCACTGGCCAGCGCTTGATCGACGGCATCTATCGGTAGATCAGTAATAGCGATTAGACGCGACAACTTGTCGCGCCTAGTCTTAAACCTGATCAAACCCTCGGTGATGCCATGGACACCCAGCGCCCCTCCTGCCCGGCGCCCGCCCTAGAAACGCCCGCGCCTGCTGCCAGCCATACCTACAGCTACAGCACCCTCGAAAATTCCGAATCGGCCAGCACTGCATTGGCCGAGGAAGTGGCGTTGTCGATCGCCTACAACGGCATCAGCCAAGCGGTGATGCTGGTGACGCCGTCCGATCTGGAAGACTTCATCGTCGGTTTCAGCCTGGGCAGCGGCATCATCGAGGACGCCAATGACATTTACGACCTGCAGCTCACTGGCTCGGGATCGGCGCAATACGCCCAAGTGACCATCGCCAACCGCGCGTTCTGGAACCTCAAGCAGCAGCGGCGGCAAATGGCCGGCACCAGCGGTTGCGGGCTCTGCGGCGTGGAAGCGGTCGAGCAGGCGTTGCCCAACCTGAAAGTGCTGCCCGGCGCCCCTTTGCCTCCGGCCGAATGGCTCGACGGCCTGCGCCAGCGTATCGGCGCATTCCAGCCCCTGGGCCAGTACAGCGGTGCGGTGCATGCGGCGGTGTTCATGAACGACAAGGGTGAGCTGTTACTCGGTCGTGAAGACATCGGTCGGCACAACGCACTCGACAAACTGATTGGCGGGCTGATCCGCCGCAATATCCCACTCACTGGCGGACTGGCGATCGTCACCAGCCGTTGCAGCCTCGAATTGATCCAGAAAGTGCTACGTGCCGGCATCCAGACCCTGGTCAGCCTGTCGTCGCCCACGGGCCTCGCCGTGCAATGGGCCCGTCGCCACAACCTCAACCTCATTCATCTGCCACAAAAGAATGCGCCGCGGGTCTACAGCCCAGCGTTGGAGAACCAAGCGTGAGTCAACACCGTCAAGCCGACCAGACCCCTGTTCCCCGTTACAAACCCTACAAGGGCCCGGCCGGTGGCTGGGGCGCGCTGATCAGCGTCGCCCAGGCCTGGTTGACCAGCGACAACGCGCTGAAAAACCTGCGCATGATGCTCAAGACCAACAAGAACGGCGGCTTCGACTGCCCCGGTTGCGCCTGGGGTGACTCCAATGAGGCCGGCATGGTGGCGTTCTGCGAGAACGGCGCCAAGGCGGTGAACTGGGAGGCGACCAAGCGCCGGGTCGACGGCAAATTCTTCGCCAGACATAGCGTCACCTCGTTGTTGGAACAGAGTGACTATTGGCTTGAGTATCAGGGCCGTCTGACCGAGCCACTGGTGTACAACGCCGAAACCGATCGCTACCAGCCCATCAGCTGGGACGATGCCTTTGCCTTGATCGCCAAGCACCTGCGCGCGCTGTCGAGCCCGGATCAAGCCGAGTTCTACACCTCGGGACGTGCCAGCAACGAAGCGGCCTTCCTCTATCAATTGTTCGTGCGCGCCTATGGCACCAACAACTTCCCCGACTGTTCGAACATGTGCCACGAGGCCAGCGGCGTCGCGCTGTCGCAGAGCGTCGGCGTGGGCAAAGGCACTGTGACCTTCGATGACTTCGAACACGCTGATGCGATTTTCGTCTGGGGCCAGAACCCCGGCACCAACCACCCGCGGATGCTGGAACCGCTGCGTGAAGCGGTGAAACGCGGCGCACAGGTTGTGTGCATCAACCCCCTCAAGGAACGCGGCCTGGAACGTTTCCAGCACCCGCAGCACGCCATCGAAATGCTCACCAACGGCGACAAGCCGACCAACACCGCCTATTTCCGCCCGGCACTGGGCGGTGACATGGCAATCATGCGCGGCATGGCCAAGTTCCTGCTGCAATGGGAACGCGAAGCGCAGAAGGCCGGCGCGCCGGCCGTGTTCGATCACGACTTCCTCAATGAACACAGCGTCAACGTCCTGGAGTACCTGGCGGTCATCGACGATACGCCGTGGGAGCAGATCGTCGAGCAGTCGGGCCTGCCGCTGGTAGAGATCGAACAAGCGGCGCGCATGTACGCCAAGGGCAAGAACGTCATCATGTGTTGGGCCATGGGCATCACCCAGCATCGCCACTCGGTGGCGACCATCCAGGAAATCGCCAACCTGATGCTGCTGCGCGGCAACATCGGCCGGCCGGGCGCAGGCCTGTGCCCGGTGCGTGGTCACAGTAACGTGCAGGGTGACCGGACCATGGGCATCAACGAACGTCCGCCCGCGGCATTTCTCGATGCGCTGGAGCGTCGCTTCCAGTTCAAGGTGCCGCGCGAAAACGGCCACAACGTGGTCGAGGCGATCCATGCCATGGCCGAAGGTCGCGCCAAAGTATTCGTCGCCCTGGGCGGCAACTTCGCCCAGGCCACCCCTGACAGCCCACGTACCTTCCAGGCCCTGCGCAATTGCGACCTGACGGTGCAGATCAGCACCAAGCTCAACCGCAGCCATCTGACCCACGGTAAAGACGCGCTGATCCTGCCGTGCCTGGGCCGAACCGATATCGACCGGCAAACCGAAGGGCCTCAAGCGGTGACCGTCGAAGACTCGTTCAGCATGGTCCACGCCTCCAACGGCCAGTTGGAACCGCTGTCCAACCAGATGCGCTCGGAGCCGGCGATTCTGGCCGGCATCGCGGCAGCCACGCTGGGCAATCATCCGGTGGATTGGAATTGGCTGGTGGCGGACTACAGCCGCATCCGCGATCTGATTGCAGACACCATCCCCAACTTCAAGGACTTCAACGAGAAGATCAAAAACAAGGGCGGGTTTTACCTGGGCAACACCGCCGGCGCGCGCAAGTGGAACACCGCTTCAGGCCGGGCCAACTTCCGTCCCAACGCACTGCCAAAGGACCTGATACACGAACGCACCCGCTCGACCGGCGTGCAGCCGGACCTGATCCTGCAATCGATGCGCTCCCACGATCAGTACAACACCACAAT
This sequence comes from Pseudomonas sp., assembly GCA_035563915.1. Classification (GTDB taxonomy): domain Bacteria; phylum Pseudomonadota; class Gammaproteobacteria; order Pseudomonadales; family Pseudomonadaceae; genus Aquipseudomonas. The sequence goes on from DATMUG010000316.1 coordinate 4,442, forward strand.
CTATGGCCTCAACGATCGTTATCGCGGGGTCAAGGGCCAACGCGATGTGCTGTTCGTCAACGAAGCCGACATCATTCGCCTGGGTTTCAAGCCGGGCCAGAAGGCCGACATCGTGTCGCTCTGGGACGATGGCGTGGAGCGTCGGGTGAAGGGCTTCACGCTGCTGGCGTTCGATATCCCGGCCGGGCAAGCGGCAGCGTATTACCCGGAAGTGAATCCGCTTGTGCCGTTGGAGAGCACTGGGGATGGTAGCCATACGCCGACGTCGAAGTTCGTGGCGATCCGCTTGGAAGCGGCGAGTGAGACCGGGTTGATCATGGCCAGGTCGGCTTAACGCGCTGTCTGGTCTGACGCATTCGCGAGCAAGCCCGCTCCCACATTGGATTTTCAGCGAACACTGATATTGTGTTCGACCGAGACTCGATGTGGGAGCGGGCTTGCTC
>DATMUG010000317.1:0-4185 GCA_035563915.1 Pseudomonas sp.
CCGAACCGAGGATGTTCTTGCCCAAAAGGCCCGCTGCCTTGGCTTCTTCCACGGCACGGTTGAGGTGCTTGGCGGCGGTGGTGTACTCGCCACGCAGGAAGATGTAGCCACGGTAGGTTTTCAGTGCGCGGGCACTGATCAGCATGCCTTCGATCAGCAGATGGGGCAGTTGCTCCATCAGCATGCGGTCTTTCCAGGTGTTGGGCTCCATTTCGTCCGCGTTGCACAGCAGGTAGCGGATGTTGATGGATTCGTCTTTGGGCATCAGGCCCCACTTCACGCCCGTGGGGAAGCCTGCGCCGCCGCGGCCCTTGAGGCCGGAGTCTTTCACGGTCTGGACGATGTCGTCCTGGGCCATGTCGGCAAAGGCCTTGCGCGCAGCGGCATAACCGTTTTTGGCCTGGTATTCGTCGAGCCATACGGCTTCGCCGTCGTCACGCAGACGCCAGGTGAGCGGGTGAGTCTCGGCCGAACGCTTGATGCGGTTGGCAGGACCGAAGGAAGTCAGGGTCATACGTAGCCCTCGAGCAATTTGGCAACGCCTGCTGGCTGCACATCACCGAACGTGTCGTCGTCGATCATCAGCGCAGGCGCCTTGTCGCAGTTGCCGAGGCAGCAGACCGGCAGCAGGGTGAAACGACCGTCGGCGGTGGTTTGACCCAGGCCGATGCCGAGCTTGCTCTGGATTTCGCTGACTACCGACTCGTGGCCGCCGATGTAGCAGACCATGCTGTCGCAGACGCGAATGATGTGGCGACCCACCGGTTGACGGAAAATCTGACTATAGAAGGTCGCAACCCCTTCGACGTCGCTGGCCGGGATGCCAAGGATTTCGCCGATGGCATACAGGGCGCCGTCCGGCACCCAGCCACGTTCCTTCTGGACGATCTTCAGGGCTTCGATCGAAGCCGCGCGCGGGTCTTCGTAGTGATGCAACTCGTGCTCGATGGCCGAGCGCTCGGTTTCACTGAGGGTGAAACGGTCTGTCTGGATAAGCGTGCTGTTCATGCTTAGCGGTCCACGTCGGCCATAACGAAATCGATACTACCCAGGTACGCGATCAAGTCCGCAACCATGCTGCCTTTGATCACCGAAGGGATCTGCTGCAGGTGGGCGAAGCTTGGGGTACGGATCCGGGTGCGGTAGCTCATGGTGCCGCCATCGCTCGTCAGGTAATAACTGTTGATACCCTTGGTCGCTTCGATCATCTGGAAGGATTCGTTGGCCGGCATGACCGGGCCCCACGAAACTTGCAGGAAGTGCGTGATCAGGGTTTCGATGTGCTGCAGCGTGCGCTCTTTCGGCGGAGGCGTGGTCAGCGGGTGATCCGCCTTGTACGGGCCTTCCGGCATGTTGCGCAGGCACTGGTCGATGATCTTGATGCTCTGACGCATCTCTTCGACACGCACGATGCAACGGTCGTAGGCATCGCCGTTGGCGGCCAGCGGTACTTCGAACTCGAAGTTCTCGTAGCCCGAGTACGGACGCGCTTTACGCAGGTCGAAGTCGCAACCGGTGGAACGCAGACCGGCACCGGTGACACCCCATTCCAGGGCTTGCTTGGTGTTGTAGTCGGCGACGCCGATGGTACGGCCACGCAGGATGCTGTTGTCCAGGGCGGCTTTCTGGTACTCGTCCAGACGCTTTGGCATCCATTCGACGAAGTCTTTCACCAGCTTTTCCCAGCCGCGCGGCAGGTCGTGGGCAACGCCACCGATGCGGTACCAGGCCGGGTGCAGACGGAAACCGGTGATGGCTTCGATCACGGTGTAGGCGCGCTGACGGTCGGTAAAGGTGAAGAACACCGGGGTCATGGCGCCGACGTCCTGGATGTAGGTACCCAGGAACAGCAGGTGGCTGGTGATCCGGAAGAACTCGGCCATCATGATGCGGATGACGTCGACCTTCTCCGGTACCTTGATGCCGGCCAGCTTCTCGACGGAGAGCACGTACGGCAGGTTGTTCATCACGCCGCCGAGGTAATCGATACGGTCGGTGTACGGAATGAAGCTGTGCCAGGACTGACGCTCAGCCATCTTCTCCGCGCCACGGTGGTGGTAGCCGATGTCCGGTACGCAGTCGACGATCTCTTCACCGTCCAGCTGCAGGATGATGCGGAACGCACCGTGCGCCGAAGGGTGGTTGGGACCCAGGTTGAGGAACATGTAGTCCTCGTTCGGGCCGGAACGTTTCATGCCCCAGTCTTCAGGCTTGAAGCGCGCAGACTCTTCTTCGAGCTGCTGCTTGGCCAGGTTCAGGGTGAACGGGTCGAACTCGGTGGCACGGGCCGGGAAGTCCTTGCGCAGCGGGTGACCTTCCCAGGTCGGCGGCATCATGATGCGCGACAGGTGAGGGTGGCCTTTGAAATCGATGCCGTACATGTCCCAGACTTCGCGCTCGTACCAGTTGGCGTTCGGCCAGATGCTGGTGACGGTCGGCAGGCTGAGGTCGCTCTCGGACAAGGCGACCTTGATCATTACGTCACTATTACGCTCGATCGACATCAGGTGATAGAACACGGAGAAGTCGACGCCGTTCGGCAGCCCTTGACGCTTGGTGCGCAGACGCTCGTCCACGCCGTGCAGGTCATAGAGCATGACGTACGGCTTGGGCAGGTTGCGCAGGAAGGTCAGGACTTCGACGAGTTTGGCGCGGGCAACCCAAAGCACCGGCATGCCGGTGCGGGTAGGCTGGGCGGTGAATGCCTCGGGGCCAAAACGGTTGTTCAGTTCGACGACCACATCCTGGTCGTCTGCCTTGTAAGGCGGGATGTACAGAGCACTGCCTGTAGTCATGGTTATTTATCGCTTTCGGTCAACGTAAAGAATGAAGCCAGTTTTTCGTTTCTTTGAAACAGCGGAACTGGATCAGACTTCGTCGGGGCTGCGCAGGTTGGTTACCTGAATACGCTGTTCGCGGCGCTTTTCCTTTTCCGATGGCATATCGGCGCGATAAACGCCTTGATCGCCAACGACCCAGGAAAGTGGGCGACGCTCCTGGCCAATCGACTCCTGCAACAGCATCAGGCCTTGCAGGAAAGCTTCGGGGCGCGGAGGGCAGCCAGGTACGTAGACGTCCACGGGCAGGAACTTGTCCACCCCTTGAACCACGGAGTAGATGTCGTACATGCCACCGGAGTTGGCGCACGAACCCATGGAGATGACCCACTTCGGTTCGAGCATTTGCTCGTAGAGACGCTGGATGATCGGCGCCATCTTGATGAAGCAGGTACCGGCGATAACCATGAAATCCGCCTGACGCGGTGATGCCCGGATAACCTCGGCGCCAAAGCGCGCGATGTCGTGGGGCGCCGTGAAGGCGGTGGTCATTTCCACGTAGCAGCACGAAAGACCGAAGTTATACGGCCACAGGGAGTTCTTGCGACCCCAGTTGATGGCGCCGCTAAGCACGTCTTCGAGCTTGCCCATGAAAATGTTTTTGTGGACTTGATCTTCTAACGGATCGGAAACGGTTTCCCGTTGGCCAATCGGATACTGCTCGTTAGGAGCATCGGGGTCGATCCTGGTGAGATTGTATTGCATTGCCAAAGCCTCATTGTTTCAGCTTCGCTTGCCGCTTGCGCCGAGCTTCCGGAGCCCAGTCAAGGGCGCCCACTCGGAATAGGTAGACAAGACCTGCCAACAGAATTGCTATGAAAACGAGAGCTTCGACGAATCCGGTCCAGCCGCTTTCGCGGACGGACACAGACCATGCAAAGAGAAAGAGGGCTTCGATATCGAAGATCACGAAGAGCATCGCGACCAGATAGAATTTGGCTGAGAGCCGCAAGCGGGCGCCACCTGTAGGTAGCATGCCGGACTCGAACGGTTCGTTTTTGCTGCGGCCCCAGGCTTTTGACCCGAGGAGGCTGGAGACGCCCAGCATGAAGGCACAGAGGCCGATGACGCCTAGAAGGAAAATGGCAAAGCCCCAGTTGTGGGCCATGAGTCCTGTCGCTTCGGGCATGCTGGTAATCCTTAACAGAGAGCAAGGGTCTCTGAGCTTGAAAAGAACAATGCAGTGACGATATGTCGCAGCAATCAATCCCGCTGATTTTATGGCTAAACACCCTGCAAGTAAAATTCCTATAGCGAAATTATTTATTGGAATAAGGACATAGCGAACCTCCGATGCCCTGCTGGCCATGCGTTGCGGGCATTAGCCGGGATTCTGCCAATTATGTTT
>DATMUG010000318.1:0-4681 GCA_035563915.1 Pseudomonas sp.
CAGCCGAGCGGGAGCAAGCTCCCTCGCCACAGGGTTTGTGCCGGCCTGTTTTTCACCTTTGACTGGAATGTTTTATGCGCTTCCCTTCGATGACAGCCCTTCGCGCGCTGGATGCGGTCGCCCGCCTGGGCAGTGTGTCGGTCGCGGCCCGTGAACTGAACCTGACCCGCAGCGCCATCAGCCATCAGATCAGCAAGCTTGAGGAATGCGTGGGTTTTGCCCTCACCGAGCGCATCGGCCGGGGGATCGGCCTGACCTGGCAAGGCGAACGCTATGCACGTGAGGTGCACGGGATCCTGATGAACCTGCTCGACGCCGGGCAGGCGATCGACGGCCAGGAAATCTCCGGACGCCTGTGCGTCAGCTGCGCGCCGGGGTTCGCCACCTACTGGCTGTGCCAGCACATCGGCGCCTTCCTGCGGCAATACCCGCAGGTGCAATTGCAACTGATTTCCCCGCAGACACCGGATGACGTCAACAACCCGGGGGCCGACCTGTTTATTGCCTACGGGATTGGCGACTGGCCGGAAAGGGTGGTCGAGGAAATCGTGGCCCTGCGCTTCTTCCCGGTGTGCAGCCCGCGCTTGATCAACGCCCTGAACGGTCTGAAAAACCCGCAGGAGCTGAGCCACTTCCCGTTGCTGCACATGACCGATTATTCGGACTGGCGCGTCTGGCTGACCGCCGCCGGCGCCTCCAGCGTCAATGCCGGCAGCGGCATCCTGTTCTCGGATGCGCATTGCGCGCAGGCCGCCTGCATTGCCGGCCAGGGCATCGCCATTGGCGACAACCTGATCAGCGGCGATGCGCTGTCCAAGGGGCTGCTGGTGCGCCCGTTCGACATCACCATCGACCTGCACCGCGGCTATTACCTGGTCGCCGACCCGCAAAAGACCGAGCGCGCGGTGGTGCAGGCGTTCAGTCACTGGGTCAAGACGCAACTGCAGTCGTCCCGCCAGACCTGGCAGGACACCCCCTGATACGCCGTAACCTGTAGGAGCGAGCCTGCTCGCGAAAAACGATTACGCGGTCAACCCTGTGGATCGAGATTATCCAGCGCCCGGTTCACCGCCAGATCCGCCAGCATGATCACCTGCTGAATCCCCAGCATCGTGCTGCGCTGCGGACCGTCGAGAAAGGTGGCGAGATCGCTGGCCATGACACTGGCTGAGGCGAGGGACTCGCAGGCGTGGGCCAGCAAGTCTTCGGTGCGGATGTCTGCTGTGATAGCGAACATGGTGCTGGGTTTATGGGGAGTGGTGGATTTGAGGATGGCGGGTTGAAGGTGAAGTTCGTCGCCGGGTTTTGGGAGTGGGTTATTGGTGGGGGATTCGGGGGGGTTGGGGGTAGGTTTGGACATGGTGGATCTCCTGTAGACATTGGAACCACCACGACCTGTCGCTAAACAAGTAAGGGTGGCGACTGTACGAAGGTTAGCGAACCGGTCACAGGAAACCCGGCAGACCCGAAGGTCTCCGACGCACAGCCGCCATAATCAAATTGCAGACATGGATATGCCTGCAATCAAGCTGGAGTGCTGATGCCCCTGTAATTGTCCGGATCGCTAAATCCGGTCGCTGAATTGGCAGCGACGCGGAAACGATAGGGACCCGGACCGAGGCGCACAAGCCGGCGGATTCTGGCGTAGATGTAGGCGGCGGCGCAAGGCGATGTAGCTTCTCTCCAGTCCTACATTCATCTGCGAAGAAACGACTTGTTTTTCTCTCTCGTCAACAATATTCGCGACGCTTCCTACGTGATTTAAGGAAGCGTCCTATTTACCAAAAATGACAAGAATTTCAGGGTAACGCCCTTCGGCGATTGTCTCCCCTGCGGCTGTTCGCGCCATGCGTTTGCTGCGATGACAAGGACGCCGGTCAATAACTTCCAAGGATCATGGAAATGAACACGCCATTCACTCTGTCGTTAATCGACCCCTCCCGCTCTGCACTTTTCGATTCAAACAAAAACCACTGTTTCGGCAGCGAAGAACGGTCGCGGGCGCTGTTGCAAAGCACGGCGGCGACGCAACATTTCCTGTCCGGCAGCGAGGGTTGAGTCATGTCACGAGGATCAGCCAATGGCCTTGGCCTGGGATTGGAAGGGGACCTGACCACCACCGGCGCGGTGTGCATCGGCAGCCTGCCCCAGGCGAGGCATGGAGGGCGCGGAGTATTGAGGCTCGGGGACAAAACCACCCCGTGCCCTAGGTGCGGAACAATCGGTACCATCGTCGAAAGCCTGCCCGCCAAGAGGTGGGATGGCATTCCCGCCGCGCTGGACGGTGCGCTCATTCACTGCGGCTGCCTGCCTGGCACCAACCGATTGATTGCACCTTGGGAACCGGCGTCGCGCACTGCACATGCCGATCACGACGGGGCTGATAGTCAACCTGCGGCGGCCGGCTATTCCGGCAGTCGAACCCCATCACCAGATCGACCACTCCCGCCGACTTTGCCGGATCCTCTGGAAGAGGAGGAAGAAGAGGAGGAACTGGAGGCCGGCATCACCCTGCGTCTGGGGTTGTTCTTCGACGGGACCGGGAACAATCAGGCCAACAGCGAAGTGGCTGCGGGATGTTACGCGGTGAACCTGGGCATGTCGTCGCAGGTAGCCGAGGACATTCACCAGCATTGTGCAGCGTTTGGGTATGACGGTAAGGGTGGGGTGCCGGATAACAGCTATGGCAATGAAGTCACGAATGTCGCGCGGTTGCATGAGTTGTATCCGGATCAATCAGAACAGACCTTGGAGAGAGAAACCGAAGAGGTTTACATCAAGGCTTACCTCGAAGGCATTGGCACCAGCAGCGGCCGGGAAGACTCCATTTATAGCCAGGGTACCGGTACGGGGTATACGGGAGTGATTGCACGGGTCAAGCAGATGCCGGCTTTGGTACGGGAAAAAATTCGATTGCTGGAGGGCAACAATCCTGGCATCAAAATCCGTCGCATAGAGATCGACCTGTTCGGCTTCAGTCGGGGTGCCGCTGCTGCAAGGCATTGCGCCAACGATCTACTGAATGGAAAAGGCAGTCTGTTGGCACGGGCTCTACCCACAGGCTCACCCATTCTCAGTGCTGACTTCAACTGGAACCATCGCACCGATTTCATCCTCAACTTCATCGGCCTTTTCGACACCGTGGCCGGCATCGTCTCACCACTGGAAGCCGACTTCACCCCGCACAATGCCCTTAACCCAGGGCTTAACCTGCGCCTGGCACCAGGCAGCGCACGCAAGGTGATTCATTTGGTGGCCCGGGATGAGTATCGCCACAACTTCTCCCTGAACCAGACCGAACAGGAAATCGAGCTGCCCGGTTGCCATTCCGATATCGGCGGCGGTTACCTGCCGATTGCCATGGAAAAACTGTTGCTTAGCAAGCCCGACAGCAGCCTTGAGCATGCCCGCCTGCCCAACGAACGCAGTGAGGCCTACTGGCGCACTCGCCAGCGGTTTGAGCGAGAGGCCGGCCACTGGCAGGCCTATCTGCCACCCGAGGGACTGAACATCGTCACCTGGGCAGTGGACACACAGCGCCGCATTCGTGATACCGAGCCGGAAAAACGGGTGTATGCCGCCATTGCCGGCCAGCGCCAGGTACGCGGGGAGCTGTCACTGGTGTACCTGCGCATCATGCGGGAATTGGCGGTTCGTGCCGGGGTGACGTTTAAACCGATACCCGTTACTCCAGCATTCGTCCTGCCGACCGAATTGCACCCGATTGCCGCCAAGTTGCAGGCTTTTGCCCTGGGTGAGTCGTACACCTCGTTGACACCAGAGGAAGCCTCACTCCTGCGTCGTCGATATATCCATCTCTCCGCCAACTGGAATGCCGCCAAGGGCTGGAACAACAGCGATCTGGAGGTGTTTTTCATCAACCGCCCCGCTGACCGAAGTCAGCGTCGGGAGCATCCGAATGATTAGGTGCAGAGCGCTATTAGCCATCGGGGTGATCCTGACTCTGACCGGTTGCGCCAACCGGCTTCCTTACGATGCCTGGTATTTGGGGTTGTTTGCTCCGAACTATATGGAAGTCTGGATCGAAACTGCCGATGCAGTGGATGTTCACGACCGCGTGTTCCGACGTGCCATGAGTGGGGTTGCCTCGATCAATTCGCCAAAGAACCTGAAAGGCAATCCCCGTGGTTGGCCTATTAGCCCTGGGGCTGGCGCGGGCAAGCTTGTACTGGGTGCCGACCTGCCACGTCTGATCTATGTACGCTGGCAATCGCTGGTGGAGCCGCAGACCTACGAGGCTTACATCCCGATCCCCGAAGCTACTCGGCTAGCAATGCTCAAGGGCGAGAGGACCTATTGTGCTGCAGACGGCCAATGGATCACCGACTATCGCGACATGGTGATTGTAGGTCTTGCCCCCGGAGGTATCGCACGGGTCTGGGTCAGGGGAGCGTGCTTGAGGACGTTTGACGTGGCGCGGGTGGAGGGCTCTGTCGTGAAACTAGGGCCTAGCGGCGGTCTCAGTGGCGGTCGGTACGCATTGCCGCTGGAACCTTCATCCAAAGCCTACATCGAAAAACACGGGATCCCGTATGGCTCCTGGTGAGCATTTCAAGACGCTAGTTAGAGTTGTTACAGCACGCCTGATCGGCTCTTAATACAAAGCCCCGTTTCGTCATGAACGCGGGGCTTTTTTGCTTTTGTAGGAGCTGCCGAAGGC
>DATMUG010000319.1:0-7725 GCA_035563915.1 Pseudomonas sp.
GGCGAATTATAGAGATCTGAAATCTGCCGTCAACACCTATTTTCATAAATCTGTCATAGAGGTCAAAAAACCCTGAAAACAGAAAGGCCGACCCCAGGGGTCGGCCTTCTACGCCCTTCTACTTACAAGCTAGGGAAAGCGAACTGCGAAGCCTCATGGCTCGCACGCTGCGGCCAGCGCTGGGTAATGGCCTTGCGACGAGTGTAGAAACGCACGCCATCCGGACCATAGGCATGCAGGTCACCAAACAGCGAGCGCTTCCAGCCGCCAAAGCTGTGGTAAGCCACTGGCACCGGCAAAGGCACGTTCACGCCAACCATGCCGACTTCAATCTCATCGCAGAACAACCGCGCCGCTTCCCCATCACGGGTGAAGATGCAGGTGCCGTTGCCATACTCGTGATCGTTGATCAATTGCATCGCCTCTTCCAGGCTATTGACGCGAACGACGCACAGCACCGGCCCAAAGATCTCTTCTTTATAGATACGCATCTCTGGCGTGACGTTATCGAACAGGCAGCCACCGAGGAAGAAGCCCTCCTCATGACCCGGCACGCTCAGCCCGCGACCGTCCACAACCAGGGTCGCGCCCGCCGCCACGCCGTCTTCGACATAACCGCTGACCTTGTCACGCGCCTGACCGGTTACCAGAGGCCCCATGTCCAGACCACAAGAAGTGCCCGCACCGATTTTCAGCGCCTTGATCTGCGGTGTCAGTTTGGCCACCAGTGCATCGGCAACCTGATCACCCACGCAGACAGCCACGGAAATCGCCATGCAGCGCTCACCGCACGAACCGTAAGCAGCACCCATCAGCGCGCTGACGGCGTTATCCAGATCCGCATCGGGCATCAGCACCGCATGGTTCTTGGCCCCGCCCAATGCCTGAACGCGCTTGCCGCGCTTGGTGCCTTCGGCGTAGATGTATTCGGCAATCGGCGTCGAGCCTACGAAACTCAGCGCCTTGACTTCCGGCGCCTCGATCAGCGCATCCACTGCCGCCTTGTCACCGTGGACCACGCTCAGCACGCCTTTTGGCAGACCCGCTTCCAGAAGCAGTTGTGCGATCAGCAGCGTCGAACTCGGATCACGCTCGGACGGCTTGAGGATGAAGCAGTTGCCGCAGACGATCGCCAGTGGGTACATCCACAGCGGCACCATGGCCGGGAAGTTGAACGGCGTAATGCCGGCCACTACACCCAGTGGCTGGAAGTCCGACCAGGCATCGATGTTCGGGCCAACGTTGCGGCTGTACTCACCCTTGAGGATTTCCGGCGCCGCACAGGCGAATTCGACGTTCTCGATACCGCGCTTCAATTCACCGGCAGCGTCTTCCAGGGTCTTGCCATGTTCTTCGCTGATCAGTTGGGCAATGCGCGCTTCATTCTGCTCCAGCAGTTGCTTGAAGCGGAACATCACCTGAGCACGCTTGGCTGCCGGGGTGTTGCGCCAGGCCGGGAAAGCCGCCTTCGCCGCGTCGATCGCCTGTTGAATGGTTTCACGGCTGGCCAGTGGCAGCTTGTGGATCGCCTGGCCGGTGGACGGGTTGAACACGTCGGTGCTACGGCCGGTTTCGGTGATCAGCTCACCGTTGATCAAATGCGGGATAACGCTCATGGAAGCTCCTGAAAATGTGTCCACGGGCGCCCATCAAAGGGCGCCTTCTATATAGAGGTGCGCTGTTGCGTCAAATCAGTCGAGTTTGCTCAGCACTTCGCCAACCGCGTCGAACAGGCGATCAAGATCCTGTGGCTTGCTGTTGAACGTTGGGCCGAACTGCAGGGTGTCGCCACCGAAGCGCACGTAGAAGCCTGCTTTCCACAGTGCCATGCCCGCCTCGAACGGACGCACGATGGCATCGCCGTCACGCGGTGCGATCTGGATGGCACCGGCCAGGCCGTAGTTGCGGATGTCGATGATGTTTTTCGTGCCTTTGAGGCCGTGCAGTGCATTTTCGAAATGCGGTGCGACTTCGGCCACGCTCTGCACCAGGTTTTCCTTTTGCAGCAGATCCAGTGCAGCCAGGCCCGCGGCGCAAGCGACCGGGTGAGCGGAATAGGTGTAGCCGTGAGGGAATTCCACAGCGTACTCAGGCGTGGCCTGGTTCATGAAGGTCTGGTAGATCTCGGAGCTGGCAATCACCGCGCCCATCGGGATCGCGCCGTTGGTGACTTGCTTGGCGATACACATCAGGTCCGGGGTCACGCCAAAGGTGGTGGCGCCGAACATGGTGCCCGTACGACCGAAACCGGTGATCACTTCGTCGAACACCAGCAGGATGCTGTGTTGATCGCAAATTTCGCGCAGGCGCTTGAGGTAACCCTGTGGCGGCACCAACACGCCAGCAGAACCGGCCAATGGCTCGACGAACACAGCGGCGATGTTCGAGGCATCGTGCAGCTCAATCAATTTCAGCAGTTCATCAGCCAGCACAATACCGCCCTGCTCCGGCATGCCCCGCGAAAAGGCGTTGCTCGCCAGCAATGTGTGCGGCAGGTGATCGACGTCCATCATCGCCTGACCGAACAGCTTGCGGTTGCCGTTGACGCCGCCCAGGCTGGTGCCGGCGATGTTCACCCCGTGATAGCCACGGGCACGACCGATCATTTTGGTCTTGGTCGGCTGGCCCTTCAGGCGCCAGTAAGCGCGCACCATCTTCACCGCGGTGTCGGCACATTCGGAGCCGGAGTCGGTGAAGAACACATGGTTCAGGTTGCCAGGCGTCAGGTCGGTGATTTTTTCCGCCAGCTGGAACGACAGCGGGTGGCCGTACTGAAAACCTGGCGAGTAATCCAGGGTGCCCAGTTGCTTGGCCACCGCTTCCTGAATTTCCTTGCGAGTGTGACCGGCACCACAGGTCCACAGGCCCGACAGCGAGTCATAGACCTTGCGGCCCTTGTCGTCGATCAGCCAACTGCCTTCAGCGCCCACGATCAGGCGCGGATCACGCTGGAAGTTACGGTTGGCGGTGTAAGGCATCCAGTGCGCATCGAGCTTCAGTTGGCTGGCCAAAGAAGTCGGAGCGTTTTCAGGCAAATTCATGGGTGGAACCTCGCAAGGCAATAAGCGGCGCAGGGATTGAAAAGCGTTGTTGCAGCTAAATTGACACGGGGATAAAGTCGGTGAAATCCAACTTTTCTAACCTTTAGTCAGTACATGACTAAACTATCGAGTCATCCCCATGAGCAGCCGCCGTCCCGACCCACTGGCACAAGTGAGCGACTTTGATATTCGCCTGTTGCGGATCTTCCGTAGCGTGGTCGAGTCCGGTGGCTTCTCTGCCGCCGAAAGCGTGCTCGGCATTGGCCGCTCGGCCATCAGCCAACAGATGAGCGATCTGGAGCAACGCCTCGGCCTGCGCCTGTGCCAGCGCGGCCGTGCCGGCTTTTCCCTGACGGAAGAAGGCCGCGAGGTTTATCAATCGGCGCTGCAACTATTGAGCGCGCTGGAAAGTTTTCGCACCGAGGTCAACGGCCTTCACCAGCACTTGCGCGGCGAGTTGACCATCGGCCTGACCGATAACCTGGTCACCCTGCCCCACATGCGTATCACCCATGCACTGGCGCAACTGAAGGAGCGCGGGCCGGACGTGCAGATCCAGATCCGCATGATCGCGCCCAATGAAGTGGAGCAAGGCGTCCTCGATGGACGCTTGCATGTCGGCGTGGTACCGCAAGCCAGTGCATTGTCAGGGTTGGAATATCAACCGCTCTACAGCGAGCGCTCGCTGCTGTATTGCGCCGTGGGCCATCCGCTGTTTTACGTCGACGACAAGCAACTGGACGAGGCGCGCCTCAATCAACAGGACGCCATCGCCCCGACCTTTCGCTTGCCGGTGGACATCCAGGCGCATTACCAGGCGCTCAATTGCACCGCCAGCGCCTCAGATCGTGAAGGCATGGCCTTTCTGATTCTGACCGGACGTTACATCGGGTATCTGCCGGATCACTACGCCAGCCTTTGGGTTCAGCAAGGTCGCTTGCGCGCATTGAAACCCAAAGCGCGCTTCTATGACTTGAGCCTCGCCTCGGTCACCCGCAAAGGTCGCCGCCCGCACTTGGTGCTGGAGAGCTTTCTGGAAAGTCTTGCCGCGACCCGCTGAACGCCACCGCCCCTGCGCGCCTGTTTCCAGAGTCGGTTCGCGGTGTTCCAATAGCAGGCGCCGACAACAACATGATCCACATCATTCTCAAGGCCTGCGGCCTGACACCCAGCACTTAAGACGCCTATGCCATTTACCCTCAGCGATTTTTGCGAATACCGCGAAGAAATTCGCAAAAGCCGTTTCATCACCTTTGCCTCCCCTATCGGCAGCCCTGCCGATGCGCAAGCGTTTATCGAGCAGCACAGCGATCTGAACGCCACGCACAACTGCTGGGCATGGAAGCTCGGCGATCAGTACCGCAGCACCGATGACGGAGAACCCGGCGGCACCGCAGGCCGACCGATTCTGGCGGCGATCGAGGCGCAGGATTGTGATCAGGTCGCGGTGCTGGTGATCCGCTGGTACGGCGGCATTCAACTGGGCACCGGGGGACTCGCCCGAGCCTATGGCGGCGGCGCCAATAAATGCCTGCAGGCAGCGCCGAAGATCGAGTTGATCAGCCGGGTACCGCTGCGCTGTGCCTGCGCGTTTGGCGAGTTGGCGCTGGTGAAGTTGAGGGTTGCGGAACTTGGCGGGCTGGTTGTGCAGGAAGATTTCACGGCCAATGGTGTCGAACTGCAACTGGCGGTGGGTGAACAGCAGATTGAAACACTGCAGAAACTGCTGGCCGATTTAAGTCGTGGGCGCATTCTTCTGCAGCGTTGAAGATCAAAGATCGCAGCCTTCGGCAGCTCCTACAGTGGCGCATGTCCCCTCCAGAAACTGCAAAAGACTGCGATCCTTTTAGAACCTTTACGTTATCCCCAGCTTCGAATATTTGCCCACATCAGCTGTGCACCCGGCTGTGGATAACCTGAGCACATACCGCTGTAACCCTTCTGTCATACGGGTTTGCGCGATTTGTTCACTTTTCGTCCAATTTGCCATCAAAAAATACAAATTCAATTAAAAACATAGACTTAGGATGGTTTAGCACTTTTAGAAGATAGCCATCCCGCGCTTATGCCCGACCTTTGAGCTTGCGCACAAATACTGTGGAGCAATCTGTGGATAACCCGTTCATTCCCCTCGCCACCCCATGCCGGACATGGCTTGCGCACGACTGATCATTTTTTGAGCAAACATTGCTTCACACAGACCGCACCCGACCACAATGAACTCGACGCTTCGCATCAGGCGTTGCAGCATAGGTCCAGGCAACGTTGTCCATTGAATCCGTGACGCTCAACAATCAAGGAAGCCACTCATGTCCAAGGCAAAAACCGCACTCATCATTGGGGCATCCCGAGGGCTGGGCCTCGGTCTGGTGAAAACCCTGCTGGCCGATGGCTGGCAAGTGACCGCCACCGTGCGCAACCCACAGAATGCCGAGCCCCTGAAAGCATTGGGCCAGGTGCGAATCGAAAAGCTCGACATGGACGATCAGCAAGCCGTGATCGCCCTGAGCCAGCAGCTCAAAGGTGAAGTGTTCGATCTGCTGTTCGTCAATGCGGGCGTCAAAGGGCCGGACGTGCAGACGCCGGGCGCTGCGACACTGGCCGAAGTCGGTCAGCTGTTTTTCACCAACGCCGTGGCACCAATCAACCTCGCTCAGCACTTCGTCGGACAGATCCGCCCCGACACCGGCGTGCTGGCGTTCATGAGTTCGGTGCTCGGCAGTGTGACCATGCCCGACGCACCGGAACTGGCGCTGTACAAGGCCAGCAAAGCCGCGCTGAACTCCATGACCAACAGCTTCGTCACACAATTGGGTGAGCAGAAACTCACCGTGCTGTCCCTGCACCCGGGCTGGGTGAAAACCGACATGGGCGGTGAAGGCGCCGATATCGATGTGGATACCAGCACCCGGGGACTGGTCGATCAGGTCAATGCCTACGTCGGCAAGGGTGGACATCATTTTGTGAACTACCGGGGTGAGACGATTCCCTGGTAACACAAACCTGTAGGAGCTGCCGAAGGCTGCGATCTTTTGATTTGGCTTTTGAACGTCAAAAGATCGCAGCCTCGTTGCACTCGACAGCTCCTACCGGTAATGAATCGTCTGGTCGGTCCGGGCTTGCCCACAAAGATCTTTTGATCGACACTTCGCACCTCGCCTCCCCGGCGACCCTGGATCAGCAGACAGGGCAACACTGAGCTGGCAACCCTGAACCCCACTTTCAGAGGAGCCGGCCAATATGCCTGCGACCCGTACCTGGTTAAAAAATCCCCTCGCCATTTTCACGGCCAACGGCCTCGATGCCCGTGGCGGCCTCGTGCTGCAAGACGGCGTGATCGTCGAAGTGCTTGGCGCCGGTCAGCAACCGTCCACGCCCTGTGGACAAGTATTCGATGCCCGCGAACATGTGATCCTGCCGGGGCTGATCAACACCCATCACCACTTCTATCAAACCCTGACTCGCGCTTGGGCGCCAGTGGTCAACCAGCCGCTGTTCCCGTGGCTGAAAACCCTGTATCCGGTCTGGGCACGCCTGACGCCGGAAAAACTGGCCCTGGCCAGCAAAGTCGCGCTGGCCGAACTGCTGTTGTCCGGCTGCACCACGGCCGCCGACCACCACTACCTGTTCCCGGACGGACTGGAGAATGCCATCGACGTGCAAGTCCAGAGCGTCCGCGAACTGGGTATGCGCGCCATGCTGACACGCGGCTCCATGAGCCTCGGCGAAAAAGATGGCGGCCTGCCACCGCAACAGACCGTGCAAGAAGGTCAGGTGATTCTTGACGACAGCCAGCGTCTGATCGCCGAATACCACGAACGCGAAGCCGGCGCGCAAATCCAGATCGCCCTCGCGCCCTGCTCACCGTTCTCGGTGACCCCGCAAATCATGTCCGCCAGCGCTGAACTGGCGAACACGCTCGATGTGCGCCTGCACACCCACCTGGCGGAAACCCTCGACGAAGAAGATTTCTGCCTGCAACGCTTCGGCCTGCGCACCGTGGATTATCTGGACAGCGTCGGCTGGCTCGGCCCACGCACCTGGCTGGCCCACGGCATCCATTTCAATCCGGATGAAATTGCCCGCCTCGGCGCCGCCGGCACTGGCATCTGCCATTGCCCGAGCTCGAATATGCGCCTGGCGTCCGGCATCTGCCCGAGCATCGAATTGACCGACGCGGGGGCGCCGTTGGGCCTGGGCGTGGACGGCTCGGCCTCCAACGATGCATCGAACATGATCCTCGAAGCGCGGCAGGCCCTGTACATCCAGCGCTTGCGCTACGGTGCCGAGAAGATCACCCCGGAACGCGTGCTGGGCTGGGCCACCAAAGGTTCGGCACAGTTGCTCGGTCGCAGCGACATCGGTGAACTGGCGGTGGGCAAGCAGGCTGACCTGGCGCTGTTCAAGCTCGACGAACTGCGCTTCTCCGGCAGCCACGACCCGGTGTCGGCGCTGCTGCTGTGCGGCGCGGATCGGGCGGACCGGGTGATGGTCGGTGGCAAATGGCGAGTGATTGACGGGCAGGTCGAGGGGCTGGATCTGAAGGGGCTGATTGCCGATCACAGTCAAGCGGCGCGGCAACTGATCGCTGGCACCTGACACAGCACTTGCAAAATGTGGGAGCGGGCTTGCTCGCGAAAGCGGCGAGGCAGTCGACAAATATGTTGCCTGACCCGCCGCTTTC